>JAURWD010000115.1 GCA_030655145.1 Ferruginibacter sp. | reverse complement strand
GCCCAAGCTTGATTCGTATGCATCCGAGATCCGGTTGTGCAAGTCAATAAAAAAAACACCGGGAAGGTCGGCGACCTGCCTGCTCCAGGCAGCGTAAGTATCGGCGCTTCGTTCCACCTTTCCATTCTTCCAGTCATTTCTCGGGATCGGTGAACACACGATGGGAATGGCACCACGGGCACGGGTATCCGAAATATATTTTCTTAAGTACCACCCATAGCTGTGGACGGTTTCCTGTTGTTTCAGGATGGGGTTATAAATCGTAACGGTGTCCTCCCCGATTCCCCTGATGGTTCCGCGGGCACGGGCCGTATCATCCAGCGGTCCGCTGTCATTATGCCCGAATTGTATCAGCACATAGTCCCCCTTTTTCAAGGTTTGCAAAACCTTTTCCCAGCGTCCTTCTGTGATAAAGGTGCGGCTGCTGCGCCCGCCGATCGCCTGATTCGCAATATCGATCTTCGTCGTATCGAACCAGTTGTCGATGAAACTTCCCCAGCCCTGCAATAAATTATTATTCTTACCGTCACCATTTTTTACGGTCGAATCCCCGATGATGTATAAGACGGGCTTAACCTGGTGAAATCTGAAGGCAGTCAGCACCAAAAAACCAAGAAGCAAAATGACCAGGGGAAAATATTTTGGAGTTGACTTGTGCATAGCTGGTGTGTATTAAAAAATAAATTTTAGCCGGAAAATTAAGTTGCTGATACCCGGTGCTGGCTTTAATTTTTGTCCCGTTCGTTGGGTTCTCCCGTTGCCAGCTTTTTTGGTGTTACCGGTTTTTTAATGCTGCTAAACGCCAGGCTGTTAAACTTCCAATCCCTGGTAAATTCCATCGTACCCATATTGACCGCGGCAACCTCGCAATCCGTAAATACAAAATTTTCAATCAGCGATTGCTCCAGGCCGGCCGCGACAAAAGCATTGACCCCATTGGTTGCTTTGATGTTAGAAATGTAGAAATTTTTTGCATAGGGAATTCCTCTTTCGGCAGGTACCACTTTTTGCAACATTGATTTCCAGTGGGCAGGAATGTTTTCGGCTGTATAACCCGGGGGCAACTCCGAGTATGAGTATGCAGGGTACCAGTTGAGGTTGAACTGGAAAATATTTTTAACGGAGTCCAATACTGAATTTTGAAAGGACACATCTTCGACCGTACCGCCCCGGGTGGTAGCTGATTTTATGCGAAGACCGTTATCTGTATTTTTGGCCACCAGGTCGGTAGCAAGCACATGGCGGATGCCGCCGGAAGTTTCACTACCAAGCGTAACAAGGCCCGCTCCTCTTCTCGCGACGCTCTTCCTGATCACCACGTATTCGGTTGGCCGGTTCACGCGCAAGCCATCCCAATCGCGGCCCGCTTTCAAACAAAAATTATCGTCGTTGCAATCAATATCGCAATTTTCAATGAGTACCCAGGATGAGGAGTCAACATCAATGCCATCAGTACTTGGGCCCGTGCCATCTTCATTGTTTTTAATGATAACGCCATCCACCGTTAGTCTCGTGGAATACAATAATTGAATTGTCCAGAAGCCGGCATTTTTAAAAGTAAGTTTCTGCAATGTGATGTCCGAAGAGTTTTGAACCAGCACGGTTCTAACTCTTTTTACATCATAATCCACGATCCAGCGCAAGCCTTTTGCATCATATTCTTTACGTGTTTCCCAATATTTATCCCAGCAAAACTTGCCCCGGGCATTCACGATGCCCTCGCCTGTAAGCGCGGCATTTTTTACGTTGATAAAATTGATCAGCGCAGCTGGCCACTTCATTTCTATACCCGCGACCCTGGTATCAATTTCGGGATAGTCCTCAAATTTTTGCGACCCAAGAACGAGCACTCCCTTATCAATTTTTAACTGGACACCTTCCCGAATAAATATGGCACCGGTAACGTAAGTGCCTGGTTTGAAAACAACGATACCTCCGCCTTTCGCGGCGCACTGGTCAATCGTCTTTTGAATGAGCTTAGTTATTACTTTCGACGTATCTGGCGAGGCCGCAATCTTATAAATTTTAGTCCCGGTCGGGAACTGCTTTGCGCCAACTTTAGCTGCCCAATCCAACGAGGCAGGTTGTGCAGTCACTTCATCTAAACACAAGATTAATAACAGCGCATTTGCGAGGACCACCGGAAGGGAATTTCTTAAAAACCGAAGAACATAATGGATCTTGGGAGAATAAACAGACTTCTTTTTCATGCAAGAGAGCAACCAGTTTTTATCAACCGTTGGAAAACTAAATTAAACATTGAGTCATGTCAACCATCCTGCGGCATCCTGCGGTGAATGAAGTAGAAAATTGATTGCAATTGAGTCAAATAACTACAGTCAATTCTACAGCCAAGGATCAAAGAACCAAATGAAAAAAGATAAAGTTTTGCGCTGCTGCTTATTGTTTTAACAAGGCGGCCAGTTCCTGCTCACTAATTTTCAAAACCGTGCCATGCCTCGTTCCTTGCGGAAATTTAATTCTATCAGAGACATCCTGCCAATTTTTTAAATCAACAGATGTAACAGCGCCGTAGCTGTGCTGGGTATACTTATCAAAATACACGATCCATTCTTTACCGGTGTAGATAGCTGTTGGTCCCTCGGCCCAATACTTTCCCGTAATGGGTGTTGAGGGTTGACTGTAATTCCCCGTCAATTTTTTGCAGGTTGCGATGCGGATATTTTTTTGCGGGCTGGGCAGCTTGGTTTCATCCTTTAAAAACATAATATACTCATCGCCTGCCTTCTGAATGGTTGCATCAATCACGGTAAAGCCGTGATCATATAAAACACTTGTTTTGGTAAACTGTGTAAAATCTTTTGTGGTGGTGTAATACATACGATGATTGTATTTCCCGTCGCCGGAACTGTCTGTTGCCGGGAACCGCCCGGGGATGGTGCTGGCCCAATATATCATGTAGCGCTTGTTCACATCATCATAGGCGATCTCGGGAGCCCAGGCGTTAAGGGTGGTTGATTCGTGAGCCATGACCGGCAGGTATTGCTGGCTGCTCCAGTTTACCAGGTCGGGAGAATTGGCGTACCCAATGCCACCATCCGTCCAGCTTACGGTCCAAACGAGGTGAAACTTATTGTCGGCCCCCCGGATGATGCAGGGATCTCTCATGAGCTTGTCTTTACTTAATTCCGGGTGCAGGAAGGAGCTGTCATTTTTTAATGCGGTGAAACTATAACCGTCCCGGCTATACGCCAGGTGCAAACCATCCTGTCCATTGTTTTTAAAATAGGAAAATAAGAAGGCTGAGTCTGCCTGTGCAAATGCTGCTAATGAAATAAACAGGAGCAGGCTGGAGATCATTAATTTCATGATAGTAATGTTTTAAAACAGGAGAAAACAAGTTAGTCTCTTTAGCGTTTATTAAAGCCGAAGGGCAGGTATTTGTTGGTGGTCCAACGCTCCATCAATCGAAGTTTATCCTGGTAAGATTTGTTAATACCTGCTGAACTAAATGTATTGCTTCAAAAAATTCCGGCAGGATTGTTAACCAAATTTTGCCCAACTTTAAATTTTACTAATAGAGAAATATTTACGACACAGATGCGATTTACTAAGCAACTATAAAATACTGATTTTTGAAAAGAATAATTTCTATGACGATGAGCAAAACAAGTTTATTAATCTTCGCCTGTGTGCTGGTGTTGTCGTTTGGCAAATTGCATGCTCAAGAAAAAACAATTGTGCATCTGTTGAATAGCCAATTGCAAAAAGAATTGAAGTTATATCCTGGTGAGGATTCCCTGGTTATCCTGCAGCCGTTCAAAATAAATGAAAAGCATGAGTTGACTGTAACGTTCAAAAGATTGAATGTGCAAACCGGCGAAAACGAAATATCTACCGAAACGGTGCAACTCGGTAAGATCAAAAGCCTGGTTAAAGACATTAATGTATTGTTCGTAACTGAAGGTGACGCTGTTGGTTTTGTTTTTTCCACCATTGGTAAGGATGGCAAAGAGACCTCCTCAAAAACAGGAGTTTCTGACAGCTTTTATACAGAGATCAATAAGGATAAAAATAATGAGGTCTTTCGAGATAAGCTCATAGCTGCATTTCAGAAAGCCGGCTATAAAGTTGAGTGCACCATTTGGGCCGATTGATCTCACATAAGTCCTGGCAATCTTAACCATTTTATTTTAGCAGTGTTACCGCCATTAGCCCGATCACCACGTCGTTTGCCCAGGTTTGCAGCACGACTTCTTTCAATTCTTTTGCCGGGGACAATGGAAGGTCCAGTACTGTAGCGGCTCCACCCTCTATCATTTTTCCGTTGAAAGCCGCTATGCTGTTATCCCATTCGGAAATAATTTTGCCCGATTTCAGGTGAATGCGAACCGGCCTTGGTGCGCCTGTTTTAAATGCAAAACCGTCTTCCAGGTAATCCTGTTCAATTGGCCACCAGTTCTCCGGATTTTTCAACAACAGCGTGTCGGCGGAACCATCCATATATTTTATCAGCACCGCACCGTTATCCATCCTTGTTTGCATCGGGTTTGTTGAGCCTGCCAGCAGGAAATATGCATGCCTTGCTTTTCCCGCCAGGGGAATTTTAGCTTCATGAGGATAGTTGTCCCATTGAGAGGTAAATACAATGTTTGACGTATTGGTGTCGCCAGGGGTTTGAAAAGAAATTCCCTGGGGTAAGGAGATCGAATTGGATGCCAGCGCCTGCATGCGAAAGCCTGAGTCGTTGATCTCAGCCGTCAACATGGGATGCGTCCACTCCCCGATGCCTTGCGTGGGTAATTGCAGCGTGGGTGTCACCGGTCGAGGTGACAAGTATTCGTTCCTGAAAATCTGGGTGACCTTATCGTTGAAATAATTATCCAGTGAAACCCTTTGTTGTTGCACCTCTTTTTTTAAGCTTGGCCTCCAGGTCAGGATCGTTTGAACCATCTTCATTCCGTCCGCGCCAGCGGTACTAAACCCGACACTATTCGTCCCGGGCTGCAAGTGCTGCAAGGGGATGTTGAAGGTGGTGGCTTTCCCGGCCGCAATGGATGTTTCAATTAGAAATTGATTGATGCGCAATTGTCCGGATATTGGCTTGTTGGAATTGTTTCGAACGCCAACCGTCACCCCTGTACTTGAATCATCTGACATTTGAAAAATCTCAACCTGAGGTACAAGTTCCACCGTTACAGGTTGCCACCACGCCAGACTTCCCTGGCTAAGTTGGATAAATGCTGTTTTGAAACCGGGCTTCGCCGGGAAGGTTACTGACAGGTTATGCGTTGCCTGCTTCATCGTTGAAAAAGCTTGCTGGGGATCATATACTTTCGCGATGCTGGCTGCGCTAAAATCAAAGGTGTGCTTATTGCCCGTGACAATTTTGTTGGTAATAGTAGTTGTATTGATAAGCTTTCCCAGCCAAGTTATTTTCACTTCATACCGGTCAGCTACTCCGCAATCAATTATGATCATCGGGGTCCCAACTGAACTATCCAGGTTTTTCCATGCATGCTTTTTACCATTGACAATAATCGAACTGACCTGGTCTTTGACAGCTTTCAACTGCAACACCAGTCTGCCGGTTTTGGAAAGGTTTTGCTTTATCGTATATACGTCATTGTTAGCAACGCGTTTGAACCGGAACTCCACATCCGGCGTATGCAGTGCGGCATGCTTCCACCCGGCTGGAAAACCCGGCTTAACCAGGATCTCGTTCTTTAATAAGTTGGGCAAAATACCAAATAGTCCCTCTACCATACTGCGTGCCGTCATGGCAATCGGATCGGCAAAATCACGGTAGGCTTCTCCCCTGGCCGCATCGTAGGTTGATATTTGCTGGAAGTTGCCCGGGCTTCCGCCGAGGTACATACTTTCTATCAAGGCACTTTTCCACAGCACAAAAGCCTGTTCGGGCTGACCGCCCTGCCAGGCAGCGAGACTCGTATGCATGACCTCCGCGAGCGCCACGTTGTTAAGGCTCCACGCATAGGGCATCCAGTTAGTCGTACTGATGGTATGGTAACCCGCAGGTAAACCTTTCGCCTTTAGGGGAATTCGTGGTATGTGCTTGTCGATGTACTCGAGGCCCTGGTAAGCCTGGAAAGGATCAGGAGTTTCGCTGTCAATACTGTGGTAGATCGTCCAGATACCTGGCACCGTGTGTAACTTTTTTAAGCCCAGTGCATCCTGGAATTCAGCATAGGTACCTTTTGAAGGCATCCACAGGACCCTGTTCAATGCTTGCAGGATCTTTGTTGCCTCCAGCCCATAGGCTTGCGGATCCTCTCCGACCAACCCGGCCAGTTCGGCCATCATTTTATTCGCCCGGTAATTATAAGCCGAGGAATGCGTAACACTTCCCCCACTGTATTGCAGGGCATCACTGGCCCAGATGGCGGCATAGGCGTCATACAGGCCATCTCCATCTACATCGAAATTTCTTTTCTCCCAGGCAAGGTGCCGCCGGATCACCGGGAACATTTCTTTGACAAAGGCCAGGTCACCTGTCCATTTGAAATGATTCAGCAGGGCATCGATGTACACAAGGTTCATGTCATAATGATGCGCCCGAAAATCCCCATCCGGGTTGCGGCTAATGTAACCACTGCTGAAAACGGAAGTACCAAGCTTTTCCAATTGGCGGACTAATTTTAACGCGGTGTCAGCAATTACTTCCCCCGAATCCGGTGAGGTAAGCTGCGATTTTGCATAGGCCCTGAAATGAAGTTTCGCCCGGTCATGCCAGCCCAGCACATCACCAACATAGGGACCGCGCCAGCCATTCAGGCGCATCCGCCAACCGATGGAGCCGTGGAGGTAGGTCGGGGCTTCCCAGATTGCATCAGCTGCTATGCCAAGCGCACCGCCAATTGTGTTGATAAAAGGATCGGGCGTTTGAACCCTGATCCTGCCGGCAATTTCCGTCCGTGCTGCGTCTGCGTTCCGAAATAAATTGGGCAGGCTATCGTAGGCCAGTTCGTGCGTTCCGGGGCGAACGATGGTAAAGAAATAAGAGTGGTTGTTTTTGATGGGAATGCTGGCCGCAATGGCGGGAGTAGCCGTCTTATCCGTCGCAAGCAGTTCAGCGGGGGTTAATTGTTGAGCTGCATCCACTATTCGTATAGCCGTACCCGTCGGTACCACCCCAACGAGCTGTTGTTCTTTACCCGGCTTTCTCCGGACGATCGTATCGGCAGGTAAATTTTTATTGACGTAGGGATCCTCGTCAGTCACGACACCCGTTCCATAACGCAGCAGGAACTTATTTTGATCGATGGTAAAATTGTTGTCGGTGCAATATTCAGGCTTCAGGTAAAACACGTGTTCCGGATCCGGACCCATGTCGCCGTCGCGGAAGAATTTTTTACCAGAGGCCCCGCCATAGACCCAGCAAAGCCGGACCGGCAGTGTATTGTGAAAAGTAGCTTTAATGATGATGCCTTCGCGGTCGTACAGGGCCATGACAACCAGTACCAGTTTTCCTTTTCCCAGCATTGGGTCCCGGATCTCGTAGATCATACTTCCAGCCCGGTACGGGGCGACAATGTTCTTAGCGTGGATGAGCCATTTGCTGCTGTCTTTGCCGACGAGGCCAAATTTAATATTGCCACCCATGCCGGGCATGTACAAGGCAAACTCCGGGAGATCACCGGCTTCCGCACGAAAAGCTGAGTTGCTACCGTAAAGTGCTCTTGTAAAGCGACGGGTACCATTTGTAATGACAAAATCTTCTCCTTCGGGGTGATAGCGCAGGGAGCGTTGCTTATTGTGCCAAAGGCCTGGATCCTGCTGCGCATACAATTCCGGTGAACTAATGAGGAAGAGCACCAATAAAAATTCCAGGAGTTTAGATTGCATTTTTTGTATTTGGGAAATTATTTAATGCGGACCAGCGCCTTCGATCCGTTTACTTTCATTACAGGAATTATTCGTTACAGCGCCTGCTTTTCTGCCATTTATTAAAATACGTCATCAACCGAAGGCCTGCTGTAGGCTTCTTTACTCTCGGAAGCCTTTGGCAATCCAAAATAGAAATAAAGGGTGCGTTTTTTTGTACCCTGGATTTTAGTTTGCTCGCTTTGCGGACCGAGTGCGGCTGTGTTGTACGTAATGTTCAGTGCGAGCTTGGTGCCAATAGGCGGGATGCAATCCAGGAAACTTATGTTACCGGCTGGCAGCTCGGGATGTGCGGGTTTCATATTGCCCGACAAGCCGTAAAAATCAAAGAGGCGTACAAACAAACCGGAATCCTTACTGGCAACAGTAAACTTCCCTTCAACTGTATTAAACTCCATCCACTTGACGTTGCCATAATACCCTTTGAACTCAGGATAGATCATAGGTGAATAGCCCGTCTTTGTATCGTTGTACAGGTTCTGCCAGACATTTAAAGGCGTACCCGCCATGCGATTTTTCCATTGCCTGTAAGGACCTTTTCCCAGCCAGCGGGCTCCAAGTACAAAATTTTCTGGGTAACTGAAGCTTACTCCCGCAAACGGGTACACGCCGTTCAGTTCATATTCGTATTCAAGGCTTACCCAACCACTGCCATGCATTTTCCAGCGAGTGTAATGCATGTCGCCCTCGAACCTGAATTCGACAACAGCATCTTTACCCTCCATAAATTGACGACCGGTTAAAAGCTTGCCTGATCCTTGTACCAACACTGGTCCGTTCGCAAAAGAAAGGTTATCACCGGCGGCGTTCTTTGCGCGGACAAGCATGCCTGTTAGTTTACTGAGTGTGACTGTGACCTCGCCAGCAGATAAGGTATACGTGCTGTCTGACTCCTGGAAGCGGGCGGTACTGTCGTTTTTTACGACTATGTCATGAAGCAGGTCTTCGTCCGTTTTGACCTGGAAAGTCCAGCGGTAAATTTCTTTACCCATCGGATCGACAGCAACCAGCGTTAATGCGTCGTAATTTGTATAGTTGGCTGGCAGCGAAAGTTGAAGATGCCCTTTTTTTAAAGCGGGAATAGATGGAGCGGTGCAACTACCCTTCTGCTCCACCGTGTATCCACCATTAGGATCCTGCGGTTTATAGAAATTTACAAGCGCCCAGCGGAACCTGCATTGATTGAGATTGGTGAAATGATAGCGATTTTCCAGGGGAATAATTCCGTCAAAGTTTTTTGATAAGGATTCCAGGTCAATCTTTACGGGGGAGAAAATCTCCCGGAGTGCATAAAAACTGCCTTCTTTTTCCCGGTGGGGACCAAGGATGCCGTCGTTGGCATTCAGCCCGTTGGCATCGATCACGTTGTTATAGTCGGTGCGGACTAACCCTTCATCAACCATAGCCCAAACAAAGCCGCCCCCACTTCGTTTGGCATTCCAATGGAGCTCCCAAAAATCATGCATGGCAGCACCCGCACCGCCATCATCCTGGGCATGCAAAAACTCGGTCGGCATATAAATCAACGAATCATCCAGTATCTTTTTGGTGCTGTAATAATCTTCATAATGGTTACAATCGATTCCGCTGAACGCGTTACCCGGCCGGTGATGGGCGTGGATGACGGGCCGTTTTGAGAAATCCCATTTCAAGAAATCGTCGTCGAGTTCTTTATTCGTTCCGCCTTCATTTCCATTATCCCAAAAAATGACGGATGGATGATCGAGATCGCGGAGGACCAGTTCTTTTACCAATGGTTCGCCTGCCCGGGTGCTATAAGCTTTTTGCCAACCGGCAAGTTCATCGATCACATAGATGCCCAGCGAATCGCAGAGTTCTAAAAATCGTTTGTCCGGGGGATAATGAGAACACCGGACGGCATTCATATTCATTTCTTTGAGTAATAAAACATCCTGCAATTGAATGGCATCATTCAGGGTGCGACCGGTCTCGGGCCACCAGCAGTGCCGGTTTGTGCCCTTCATTTTGATCTGCACATTGTTCAGGTAGATGCCATCTCCCCTGCGTACTTCGATGGTGCGGAAACCAAATTTTTCAGTCAAAGAAAATCGTTTGGTTGTGTTAGTGGCGAGGTAAATATTCGCCCGGTATAACTCGGGAGTTTCGGCCGTCCAGGATTTAATACCGGCTACGGTTGTACGCACTTCTACGATCGAATGCGACTGTCCCAGTTGAGTCTTGACCTGCTTCAATAGTTTTCCTTGCTGGTCGACAATCTCAGTAATGAGCGTGTTACTTGTCGACCGGTTTGCCAGGTGCACCTGCATTGCAAAACTTCCATCCGCTTTCGCATCAATGGCGGCAAACTCAATATGTTCCTTCGGTACAGCTTCAAGATATACAGGGCGAAAAATGCCGCCAAACACCCAATAATCAGCAAGACGTTCCGCGTTATTGACAGTTGGCTCGGAACTCATTTTACTGACGGTAACCTCGAGCAGGTTTGACTTGCCAGCGAGCAATTTATCCGTGATGTTGTATTTAAACCGATAGAAGGCGCCCTGGTGCAGGGTGCCCGCGGACTTTCCGTTGATCTTTACTTCCGTCTCCGTCATGCTGCCTTCAAAAACCAGGAATACTTCTTTTCCTTTCCAACCTGCCGGGATGATGAATTGATGTTTGTACATTCCCTTCTCATCATTGAAGCGAAAATTCTTGCCATAAGTTTTGTAATCCCGTCCATAGTTATAGCCTCCAAATCCCTGCTGCTCCCAACAGGAGGGCACCCCGATCTTCGTCCAGTAGCCGCTCTTCCTACCGCCGGTACAAAAGAAATCCCACTGCACCGTTTGATCGCTGCCAGTACCGGATAAAAAACGCACTTCTTTTGACTGCGCATTTGCTTTCGTAACAAGGAAGAGCGAGAAAAGTAACACAAGGAAAATTCTCATGATTGAGTTTTAATAGATGCATTTAGTTTGCCCATTCCAGGACTACCAATCATCTGTGCGGAAAGGTGCGGCAGGAAGATCGGCCTTATTATAAAAATTTACAGGCGGGTTATCACCCCAGGCATAGCGCACGGCCTCGGGATCAGTGATACCCGGTGCAGAAACCCGGACTGTTTCATTAATAATTTCGGCGTTGGCCCAAACAAATTTCTTATCCTTGCCAGCAAGCGCAAATCCTTTTAACGAGCCATCTTTCGCAACCAGTCCCCCATCAACATGATCGAAGGATAAAAGGATGGAACCGTTGCCCTTCTTCATCGATTTGTAAAGCGGCCCGGAATAAACGATCTTTTCTTTGTACACCAATCCTCTTGCAGCAAGAGCGAGGCGATGTCCAATTTGCTGTTTATTTTTCGGGTGAATGTCTTTTGCATCATCCGCATTGTCGATTGCAACGACCATTGCGGTGTTGGGGATAGATAGGTTCTTTAATTGTTTCTGCCTCACTTCATGTGTCCCTCCACCTTGAGCCGGTACTGAATCGGCTTTTTTGCCATAGTTCGCCAATTGCACATAGATAAATGGAAAGGGGCCCTGCCCCCACTCCTGCCGCCAACTGGTGACCAATGTTTCCATGATCTTATCATAAATATTTTTCGATGGAATATTAGATTCCCCCTGGTACCAGAGTGCTCCGCGAATGGCATAAGGTATCAGCGGATATACCATACCGTTATACATCACGTAGGGACTGTGTTGATCTTTTTTAGGATCAGGATTCCGGGGCGACCGCGGCGGATCCTTTTTAGCACTGGCTGCGACCGCGGCATCCTTTGTCCATTTCTGGATATCAGCATCGTACTTACTTCGCGCTATAACACTGGTGTCATAAATCATTTTTTTACGTTCATATTCCTGCAGGAGATTGGTATAGACAGGATCAGCTTCGAGCGTCTTTTTACTGACCCAGGCCTCAGCAGTGCTGGCACCATAAGCAGTTGTAATTAGGCCAATGGGCACTTTGTATTGTTGAAATAATTCACGGGCAAAAAAATATGCAGCGGCGGAAAAATGGCCAACCGTCTCGTGGGAGCACGACTCCCATTTCCCTTTTACCTGGCCGAGTATTTCCTCGCTTGGCGCAAATTCCACATCGAACACACGGATGAGCGGGTAGTTGGCGCTTGCCACTTCTGCAGCCTCATTGTAAACGCCGCACCAATAGCGATCCTCCCGCGCCACGGTCATGTCCATGTTCGACTGTCCTGAGCACAACCAGACCTCTCCCACATACACGTCTTCCAGTTTGACCGCACTGTTACCCTGGATGAGCAGTTCAAAAGGACCGCCAGCCTGTAATTTACCGAGCCGAACCATCCACTTTCCTGCAGCATCTGCGGTGGCGGACTTTACTTGTTTGGCAAAACGAACGGTAACCTTTTCTCCTGCATCAGCCGTGCCCCAAACTGGCACTTCCATATTTCTTTGCAGCACCATGTGGTTCGCAAAAGGACTAGCCGGGATTGGATTGGCAAACAGTGTTGTGCCGGCAATAATTATCGAGGTTACGATAAAGACAACCAATAAGGAAAGACGAAGAAACTCTGAATAATTAAACGGCGTGGCAGATCTTTTCATATAGCTGTTGAAATGAGATTCAACCTAATAAAATTATAACAAGCAAGCCCAACAGCATCCTGTGCCATCCTGCGGGTCGGAAGCAAATTAAGCGGGCGTCAACCAGGGATATTTACCGAGATTATTTCAATGGCAGTATGGTAACCGGCCCTTCTAACCCCGACGGTTGTACGCTCCACTCGGCGGCATTAAAATTTTTGTAATTAATGTTTACGAAATTGATCTCATGGTACTTCCGCCATTCCATTTTATGGCGGTCCATATAACGAATTCGATTAGCCATCAGGTTACTTACTTCCAGTGAAATCGTGTTGACACCTGGCTGCAGGTATTTACCGATCCGCAACTGGTACGGAACACTCCAGATCAAACCCGCATCTTTTCCATTGATGATTACCCGGGCGGATTCACACAACCTGTCGAGCTTTAATAAATATTCGCCGCCGGGTTTTACAGGCAGCTGGAAACTGGTGGTATACCTGCCGGTTCCGGAAAAATTTAGCAAAGATGTGTCACCAGCAA
>JAURWD010000113.1 GCA_030655145.1 Ferruginibacter sp. | reverse complement strand
GCCAGTACAGCACATCCTGGTTTTGCGTGTACCAGTTCCATTCAATGCCTGTCCACATCCAGCGAAGCTTACCCCTGAACTCATTCTCCACCGGATTATCCTGGTTAAAATACTGTCGGGCACAAAGCAGCCCTGCAAAGAGATAGGAGGTTTCTACCAGGTCGCCCCCATCATCCTTTCGACTGAAGGGAATTGTTTTGCCGGTAGCACCATCCAACCAATGCGGAAAGGCTCCGTGGTAGGCATTTGCTTTTAATAGATAGTTGACCATCTTCCGCATGAATCGGGCAGCAGTGTCTCGTGTGATCCAGCCACGTTCCACCGCAACTATGACAGACATGATACCAAAACCGGTACCCCCTGTTGTAACGGTTTCTCCGCCGTAAGAAGTTACATTACTTCTTTCCCTTGACATGCCGCTTACGGGATGCGCAAAGTCCCAGAAATAACGGAACGTCTGTTTCTGAACCAGGTCCAGCAACGCGGAATCCGATAATTTTTTGGGGCGGTCCGCGGCATTGAAAACTTTGCTTACCTGTTTTGCTTTCTGCGCCAGGAGTTCACCATTAAAAGAAATGAGAAGCGCAAGAAAATAGAGCGTGATCTTTTTCATATGCAGATTTATAGATAAGGTGCAGTAAATCCTAACTTCTTCATGCCTGCTTTAACTTCAGGACAACTGGTGAAAAGGTTCCAGAGTAAACCGGAGCGATGGTTCTCTATCATGACAATAATGGGTCCCTGGTCGATCGCTAAATGTGAGTCTGCGAACCAGGGATCTTTTAACGCGAACGCGTCGATGAATCCATAATCTTTGAATAGTTTGTCACCAAGTGTATAATAAAAAAACTTCAATGCTTTCATGGACTCTGTTGGAGTGTATGGAAAAGAAGACAAGGCCGCGGTTGGGGCAATTACACCAATATCGTTTGTAGGGGAACTTGCGGTGTACCCATTCGGAATATCACTCGCGGTTAATCCCCAGCAACGATCACTGTACCCAAAATAGTTGAGTGGGTTTGTGGTACAGTAGGTGTAATTGATCAGCGTATGATTTTTATTTTGGGTCATGTAGTTAGCATACTGATCCGTTAATCCTTTTGGATCAATACCCAGGAACGAATAGTGCGCAAAGAACAAAGGTCCGCCATACGGTGGGCCCAGGGGCAACTGGTAAGTGAGGTAAGTATTTCCATTGATAAAACCATTGGTCCCATTCCCGGCCCAGCCATTCGTGTACACGGTTGCAGGTATGGTATGCGTTGTGGAAGAAGCAGCCAGTACGTACGTGATGAGGCATTCATTCCAGCCGCGGATCTTCAGGTTCATGTCCCAGTTATAGGTGTTGCTGTAATGCCAGTACAATACTTCCTCACTTCCCTTGCGGAAAAAATCCCATTCTACCCGGTTGCAGACCACGTTAATGTCTGCACGAAGCGTTGCCTCCTCTCCCGCGCCACTGAAATACTGCCGGGCACACAACAATCCTTGCACCAGATACGAAGTCTCAACAAGGTCAGCCCCATCATCTTTCTGGCTAAAGGGAATGATAGCCCCGGTATTGCCGTTTAACCAATGAGGGAAGGCGCCCTTCACCGTGACGGCGGTATTTTTCAAAAAGCCGGTGATCTTCTGAATGCGGGCAAAACCTTCTGCCCTGGTAATAAAACCGCGGCTGATCGCCGTGATGATGGACATAATACCAAAACCCGAACCACCTGAGGTGACGACATTGTTATCACCGTTACTTCGTTCCCGGGAGAGCCCGCTGGTTGGGTGCCCGAAATCCCAGAAATATTTGAAGGTTTGCTTTTGAACCAGGTCGAGTAAGGCATCGTCGCCAAGTACGGGAAATTTAGAAGAGGAATCGATCTGCGTTAAAAAATTGCTGCTGACTGGCGTCGTAAAGCCACCACCGCTGGCAGACCTCACAGCCTCGGATATGCGAAAATTATATTTTGCGAGGTAGGGCAACGGGCTAGCAGGTTGGACCAGCAAGGTAGAGTCACCGTTTTGTAAAGTGATAGTGACCGGCACAGTAGCGCCGCCCGCATCCCTGAGCGACACCGCACCATTGACTGTGCTGGTTGTAACCGGCTCAGAAAAACGAACTCTTATAGGAGCGGCAGGAGTAACATTATACACCATGGCATTGAAAGGCATGGCACTGATAGAGATATCTTTTACACTTACAGTTTTGGCTGGCTGGGTCGGCGTAACCGGCGTAGGGTCGGATCCTTTTTTACAGGCACTAATACTGCAGATGAGTAAACTGATGGTGAGGTATTTTTTTAAGAAGGTCATTTGGTGGTTTTGAAAAACGTGAGTGGTTGATTGTTTCGGGCCATGATCAACATCTGTTGGCCCGGTGTCGTGGTGATCCATTTCATGTCCCGGACTTCACCAGTGTATTCAGGTAAGGTTGTGCCTGTGACAAAGGTTTTAGAAGCAGCCTGGTAATTGAATGTGGTTGGAGTAAGAGCGTCATATCTTCCTTCATAAGGAACTACTCCGAAGAAATTGCCGCCTGCGATCCACGCCAGTTGATTTTTTACGGAAAAACTTGTGAAGGCGAAGACCGGGGCATATTGCAATGGCAAGGGCAAATCGCTTCGTTGGAAATTGCCTGTCCCATTATTGATAAACGCCGAAGAACTTAGGGTTTCCGCTTTTAATTCTTTGTAATCTGTAAAAAGATCATAGAACATAAATTGTACCGTTTTGCCCGCCACCTCGTTGTAGGTGAGGTAGGCTTTTTTCAAGATGGGCAAGGTTCGTTCCAATTCATCCTTAGCTAAAAAAGTATATTCCTCACCACCACGGTTATACGCCATTACCTGTTCCACCGATCCGTTCTTGTCAAAATCTTTGACATATAATTTCAGTGGGCCAGCCACCGACGCTTGTAACTTGGAATTCAGTCCCCAGTTGCCAGCCAGCAGGTCTTCGAAACCATCGCCGTTTACGTCAGTAGCCAGCAATGTTTGCCAAAGCCCCGTTGAACCAGCAAGATCTGTTGCCGTGAAAATTCCGTTTTTGTTCATGAATATTTTTACCGGCATCCACTCCCCTGCCACCGCTAAATCTGCCCAGCCATCTTTGTTGAAGTCGGCGAACGCGGCGCTGGTCACCATGCCGATATCTTTTAGCCCGATGACGTTCGTGGCTGCCACTGTAAAAATTCCTTTCCCGTCGTTTATCAACAGGTAAGAAGTTTGCGGAGTTCCGAACTGTTTGGCATTCGCCAGTACCCCAACGAATATGTCCTGGTCACCATCATGATCAATATCTGCTGAAGACACACAGGATTTATTAAATAGCAGCGGTGGTAAATTCGTCGATAAGCTGAAACGGCCCTTACCATCATTGAGGTACAACCTGTCAGCAAGCGCGGGGTAGCCATCAGGATATTCGTTGCCCCCACTTACAACATAGAGATCAGCGAAACCATCTTTGTTAGCATCAAAGAACAGGGCCGCCACATCCTCACTCGCGGCGGAATTGTTGAAAAGGGCGCTGTCGCTGGAGATAAATTGCCCGCCCTTTGTCTGTACCATTAGTGCTCCGGGTTGTCCTTTAGCACCGCAGGCAAAAAAATCTTCGAGGCCATCATTATTGACATCACCGACAGCGATCTTTGGACCTCGGGTAGACTGTGCATGTGGAATGATGTATTGTACATTGAAGTCATTAAAATTATCTTCTTTGTGTTTCCAATTGTTGGTGATGCCGGCAGATACATCCTCCAGTAACGGCGACGGTGCCGCGAAAAATGTCGAATACACGAAGGCGCCCGTACTAGCTGCCTGGTCGACAGTTAGCGGCTTCCCAGCCGGGACATTTTTCAACACCTGGAACTGCTGGTTCGGCCAAACCACCAGGATGCTGTCAACGGAGGTGTTATTACCAAGCCCAAAATGCAGTTTGGGTTCAACCGATGATTCAAATCCACGCGTTAACATCAGTTGCTGGTATTGCATTTTATCTCCTGTAAACAAATATGCCTTCGCCCCGATGCCACTGGTATTGGCACCGGCACCTTTTAAACTGATCGCCAGGTGATTAAGTTTTGGCGCATTGTTTTTCAGGATCAGCGCCGGCGCGTCTATACAGTTGACCACCATATCGACATTGCCGTCATTATCAAGATCCGCATAAGCGGCCCCGTTATAATATCCCTTCATGTTACCCGTACCCCAGGCATTACTAACGTCGTTGAACAACGCAGTGCCCGAACCTTTATAAAAGTATGGATGCGAAGGGCCATCGGGTATCTTATCCAACGCCAGGTCATCCAGTTTATCGGAAGTGTTTAAAGTTCTACGAAGGGAAAGATTAGAGACGAATTTTATATAATCAAGGTCGACAGGTCGTTTCAAAATACCACTGGTTATAAATAAGTCCTTGTTTCCATCATTGTCAAAATCCGCGAACAGGGGCGCCCAACTCCAGTCGGTCGCCGACACTCCGCTGAGCAGGGAGGTCTCGCTGAAACTGGTGCCGTTCCCATTATTCTGTTGCAGGCAATTTTTTGAATATTGATATTGAAACCCATTGCGTATCAGCTTAAATTGATAAATATCCGGATTCTCATCACTACCATATGTCTTCAAAACTTTCTCCTCGCCCGGAAGCATATCCACCGTCATCACATCGAGCTGTCCATCGTTGTTATAATCCGCGATGTCGTTTCCCATGCTGAAGCGACTGTAGTGCTGAAAATGTTTTGCCCCGGCTTCTGTGAAAGTTCCGTTCGCATTGTTGATGTAGTAATAGTCGTTTTCGTGGAAATCATTTCCAATATACAAGTCGTCCCAACCATCGTTGTTGATGTCTGCTACGGCAATGCCCAATCCATACCCGAGGCTACTTTGATAAATTCCCGCAGCAGCGGACACGTCTGTAAATTTTTTAGCACCCTGGTTTAATTCATTGCGCATCAGCCGGTCACCGGCATTAGGATCAAACTTGCGGCGATTGATGGTATCAACAATGTTTTCGTTGGCTTTGTGCGACTGGTTTAAAATGTAACAGTCGAGGTCGCCATCCCGGTCATAATCAAAAAAAGCAGCCTGGGTGGTGAAGGCCGAAAGGTCTAACCCATACGCAGCAGCGCTTTCGGTAAAATGGCCATTTTTATCATTGATGAACAATTCATTTTTTCCCTGGAGTTTGCCTTCGATATTTACCGCGGAAACATAAATATCTAACCAACCGTCGCCGTTTACGTCTGCCATGGAGGAACCAGTGCACCACTCCGAGGAGCCCGCTACGCCAGCCTTTTCGGTTACATCTTCAAACTCAAAATTTCCTTTGTTGAGGTATAATTTGTTACCGTTCCTGTTGTTGGCTGTAAAATAAATATCTGCCAGTCCATCATTGTTTACGTCGCCGGTCGAAACCCCTCCTCCATTATAATAGTACAGGTAATAAAGAATTCCGAAAGTCCTCTTCTCAACCAGTTTGTTCTCAAATTTGATATTTGTTTTGGATGCAGGCAGACTAACAAATAGCGTATCAGGTTTATTGCAAGAGGTGACACCAGCAGAAAAAAGGACGAGGAGAAAAAATTTAATTCGAGTCGAAAACATGAGACGATTTTAATTTAACGGGCGTTGTTGATCAGTTCCCTTATATTTTGAAAGGTAATAGTTACCGCTTTTGGATGCTCCGCTTATTAGCTTTAATTTGGTATGACCAAGCAAGGATCTTCATGATGTTCACTGTGCGTCTTCCATATAAAAAAGCCATCCTCATTCTCTCTTCGATCATTCTCTCCATCCTGCTCTTTGTCACTTGCATGAATGACAAAAAAACTGCTGAGGTGGTTATCAGGAACCAGGAAGGTGAGCAATTCGCTGGCTCTGCAACCTGCGTACAATGCCACAAAGATATTACAAGCAAACACTTGCAGACTGCTCATTATCTCACGTCACGAAAAACTGCTGCTGAATATTTTAAGGGTAGTTTTGAGAGCGGAAAAAACAGTGTGCCCTACACCACTGATCAACGGGTGGCAATGGAAAAAAGAGACGCTGACTTTTACCAGGTTGAATATGTGCATGGCGAAGAAATAACCGGTCGCCGCATGGACATCATCATTGGGTCTGGTGCCATGGGACAATCATTCCTCTCCTGGAAAAATAATCAACTTTCGCAACTGCCTGTCACCTGGTTTGCCGCGGCGAAACAATGGTCTAACAGTCCCGGATATCCGAATACGGTAATTTTTAATCGCCCGATAACCTCCCGTTGTCTTGAATGTCATACAAGTTATGCAACTGTGCTTTCCACCCCTGGCGCAGAACCTGAAAAGTTTGACCGGCACCAGATCATCTACGGGGTTGATTGTGAAAAATGTCATGGACCAGCTGCAAAACATGTGGCCTTCCAGGCTGAAAACCCTTCAGTCACCACCGCTAAACACATCATCAATCCCGCTCGACTAAGCCGTCAGCAAAACCTTGATCTATGCGCCTCCTGCCATGGAGGACGTCTTGAAAAAACCCGCCCTTCATTCGCTTTCGAACCGGGTGATCACCTGGCTGATTTCTTCAAACTGGACACTGCTGCTCCTGATCCCCAAAAAATTGATGTTCATGGAAACCAGTACGGACTGTTGAGGGCAAGCAAGTGTTTTAAGAATAGTCAAACTCTGACTTGCAACATTTGCCACAATTCCCATGAAAATGAACGAGGAAAGACTGCAATTTTTTCCCAGCGATGTATGAGTTGCCACAGCCCGGCGCATAACAATTTTTGCAAAATGGCCACGAAGATCGGCCCGTCAATTAATACCAATTGTATTGACTGCCATATGCCTGTTAAACCTTCGAGAGCTATTGCCGTTTATTTGCCTGGCCAGAACTTTCCTGCAGCAGCGTTGATCCGTTCGCACTTTATCAGTATTTATCCTGAAGAAACAACCAGGGTGACTGAATTTATCCAAAGAACTAAGTGACTACCGGTTTACGCTAAGAAAAAAAGGGTTGCAAACTGATCTGCAACCCTTTCCTTCAAAACTGATCTTTTATTTTTTTGTTGTGAACAGGTCAGTTACTTCCGCGGCAGTTAATGCCCGGTTGTAAATTCTGAATTGGTCCATGGAGCCATTGAATGACTTGGCCCAGCTTTCAGGCCCATGATTGGTTAAGGTCGGGTTGGTTTGAAACTGGTAAGTTCCAACCACCATACCATTGAAATTGTTGAATTTCAATTTGCCATATTTACCATCTTTTATCACCTTGTTGATGATACCTTTTGGCACGCCATCGATGTACCAGTTCATTACCGCTGATGTTGCATCGTAAGTGATTGCCACATGCGTCCACTTGTTCAGCATGTTAGGAATTTTCGCCTCTGTCCATTCTTCGCCATTACCACTCGTTGCACTCGCATTAAACATATGCACTTTCAGGAAGCCTTCAGAGCCGTTATCGTTATTCTCCAGGAACAAATCGAGGTTACCCCAGAACTCACTTTTGTTGGAGATGGAAAACAAACCTTGAGCGCCGTCTTTAACCGGGCCGGGGCCATTCATCCAAAATGCAAGTGTAACGCTGCCTAAATTCTTCAAAGTATCCGCAGCGATTCCTTTAAAACCATTGGGATAAATGGTGGTGTCTGTCCCTTTGAATAAGACATATCCCCCTGCACCAAATTTTACGGCCTGGCCGGTTACACCTGGAACATAGGTAACGGCATTAGAAAGAGCTGTAAGTTTATTTTCACCTGCATCGGTGAGGTTATTTTCAAATGCTAACAAAGTTTTTAAATCCATATACGGAGGTGGCGGCGGGTCAAGTATTAATTCACCGAGCACTGGCCGCTCCATCTTTTGGCAACTGCCGAAAGCCATTCCCAAAGCCAACATATATAACAGTGGTTTGGAGATATTTTTAAAATTCATAATCACTTATTTTAATTTGTTGAAATAGTTTATACTCGATCGCTCAAGCCCAGATTCTACCATTCTGGGTTTTGCTTAAGAACACCACCAGACAGATTAATGGCCTGCTGTGGAATTGGATAGTACCGGGCCCGGTTTGTATACCCTAAAGGACCAAGCACATTTAAAGCGTCTCCCCATCGAACCAGGTCATAAAACCTTTTACCTTCCATTGCCAGCTCATACCTTCTTTCGTTTTTGATAGCTGTCCGCATCTGCGCCTGGTCTACATACGCAATTCGCGGCAGAACTGTTCTGGTTGGACCAAGATTTCCGCTCGCCCTGTTCCTGATTAATTCCAGGTTAGTGGCAGCGGTTACACCATCTCCACTTTCGTTCGCAGCTTCGGCCAGCATTAAGATTACTTCAGCATAACGATAAATACGGTGATTGATCCAGCGGGCATTTCCGCTATTATTTATAAAGCCAGTGAAGAGTCTCATAGCAGGATCATTACCGGTATACAACTTTTTGTTCCAGTAGCGTTGAGCCAATCCATTGGTACCGTCCGGATTGGTATAAGCCGGAACCGTGGCTCCAAAACCACCTTGTGCGGCTCCACCATCAGATTGCCCGGAGAATAAAATTGTTTTATTCTTCCTTGGATCATTGGCATCAAAAGCATCTACGAGACTCTGGGTTGGTACATTCCATCCCCAGCCAAGATTCCAGGCCACCGGCGAACCATTCTGCCTGATCTGCTGCGAGGTTCCGAAATCTGAACCATTATCCAGGGCAGCATTTGCCTGGGCACCAGCACCAACAGTTGCCTGCATTTCGAAGATAGATTCCGGGCTATTTTTACCGCCACCATTCTGACTATTCTTCCACTCTTTCCAATTATCCGAGAAATCTGCGTTTAAGCTATACTCTCCTGATGCAATGACCTGGTTACATAACGCAACCGTCTTGCCCCAGTCTTTACGAAACAGGTAGCTTTCCGCCCACACGGTATTTGCTGCCCCCCTGGTTAACCTTCCATCGTAACCGTTACCATAACTTGATGCATCGGGAGGTAATAATTGTGCTGCGGCTGCAAAATTAGAGTCGATGAAATCGTACAACCGGCTTACAGGTGATTTATCGATCAATCCGTCAGTTGGATTTACGATTCGGAAATTGATCAATGGCACTTCGCCATAGGTTTTTATCAGGTCCCAGTAAGCATACCCGCGGAAGAACAAGGCTTCGCCTACGTTACGCAGTGATGCAGGATCTGAGACTTGCAGAGAATCTGCTATCTGCAATGCCACGTTTGCCGCATTGATCATTGCATAATGGTCGTTCCAATAAGTATTGGGAGCCCAGTCATCTTTAGTGTATTGGTAGGTATCAAACTCGGTAACTACTTCCTTACCATCATTGGCGTCACTCCCTTTAGCCGCATCATCGTCCCTGATGCTATGAAAATCAAGCCAGGGAAGGGTTGAAAAACCACCATAGGTTCTAAGGATATTATACATC
>JAURWD010000109.1 GCA_030655145.1 Ferruginibacter sp. | reverse complement strand
GGGTGATGTGAATGGAGACAATTTCCCCGACGTGTATGTTTCAAACGATTTTTTTGAGAGAGATTATCTCTATATAAATCAAAAGAACGGCACCTTCAAAGATGACCTTGAAAACTGGATGGGGCATACCAGCCTTGCCTCGATGGGTGCTGATATTGGCGACATAAATAACGACGGCTATCCAGATATTTTTACTACGGATATGTTACCCGACGATGACTATCGTTTGAAAACAACCTCCTCTTTCGACATTCCCGATCTGTACCGGTACAAAGTAAAACAGGGTTTTTATAACCAGTTTATGCAAAACACGTTGCAGGTTAACAATGGTAACGGCAAATTTGCAGAGGCAGGCTTTTATAGTGGCGTGGCGGCATCTGACTGGAGTTGGGGAGCATTAATGTTTGATGCGGATAATGACGGTTTAACGGATATCTACGTGTGTAATGGAATTTACCACGATGTTACTGACCACAACTTTATCGATTTCTTCGCCAATGATATCATTCAAAATATGGTGCTCACCGGCAAAAAGGAGCAGGTGGATGATATCATTGCAAAAATGCCATCTGTACCCATCCTGAACAAGGCATTTAAAAACCAAGGGAATCTTAAATTTTCTGATGCCGGTGCCTCCTGGGGATTTACGAAACCTTCATTTTCAAACGGTGCCGCGTATGGTGACCTGGATAATGATGGCGACCTTGACCTGGTCATCAGTAACGTGAACGAAAAGGCATTTATCTACCAGAACACCAGCAGGGAAAAAAATAAGAATAATTATATAGGAATATCCGTTACCGGCACGGGAAGCAACACATTTGCAATTGGAAGTAAAATAAAAGTATATGCGGCTGGTAAAATGTATTCTCGCGAAATTGAGCCGAGCCGGGGATTCCAATCATCAAGTGATTACAAACAAATCATTGGTTTAGACACGGTAAAAATAGTTGACTCCGTAACGGTCACCTGGCCTGGCGGGTTGTTAAGCAAATACGGACGCCTCGAGATAAACAAAGTTCATAAACTACAGCAGCCGACAGGCTCCGGGAGGGTCGATACAATGTCTGACTTATCCACTAGCACCTTTTTGCAATCCTTGGTGACTAATATGGATAAGCATTCAGAAGATGATTACCTGGATTTCTACGACCAAAGAAATCTCCCCAAAATATTATCACGAGAAGGACCTAAAATTGGAAAAGGAGATGTCAATGGCGATGGGCTCGAAGATGTTTACATCGGTGGTGCAAAGGGCCAGGCAGGGCAGTTATACCTGCAATCAACAACTGGTTTCACAAAAAAGCAACAGGCAGTATTTGCGCAGTTCGCGGATTTTGAAGACGTTGCTGTACTGTTTTTTGATGCAGACAAAGATGGCGACCTGGATCTGTTTATTGGAGCCGGCGGCAATGATGTGCCGGCTGGAGGCCGCCTGATAAAACATCGCTTGTATAAGAATGAAGGAAAAGGAAATTTTTCGCTTGCAGAAGAATCTTTCCCGTCCAACAACATGAATATCTCGGTAGCCGCTAATTATGATTATGATGGTGATGGTGACGAGGATCTGTTTGTCGGCGCAAGAAGCGTCCCTTTTAGTTTTGGGTCAACTCCACAAAGCTATTTGTTGAAGAATGATGGCCAGGGACATTTTACTGATGTCGCGCCAATATTGAATGCGGATATTGCCAATGCAGGGATGATCACCGGTGCGGCCTGGGCTGATGTGAATAGCGATGGTCAAAAGGAACTGGTAGTTACCGGGGAATGGATGCCAACCCGCATATTCAGTTACAAGAAAGGCACTGGTAAGTTTGAAGAGCTCAAGCAGACAAATCTGCAAAATTTAGTTGGATGGTGGCAAACCATTGTAGCAGCTGATGTGAACGGCGACAACAAAACCGACCTCATTATTGGAAATATCGGGGAGAATTTCTACCTGCGTCCCGACGAAAACCACCCGGTGAAGATGTGGGTAAATGACTTTGACAATAACGGCTCCGCCGACCAGTTTTTAACGAGAACGGTTGAGGGAAAAGACGTCCCGGTTTTTTTAAGAAAAGAGATCACAGACCAATTTCCAGCATTAAAGAAACAGAATCTTAAACCAGGTGATTATGCAAAGAAGACGATACAGGATTTATTTAGTCCCGATTTGATCGCGAAATCTTTGGTCAAAGAGTTTGTTTACAGCAGTTCAATCGTGGCGATCAATGACGGCAAGGGGCATTTTACCATCCAAAAATTGCCAACGATGGTTCAGTTGTCCAGCGTGAATGCAATTACAGCGACGGACCTAAACGGCGACAGTAAACCTGATCTTATTCTGGGCGGTAATTTATTTGGGTTTACACCCCAGTTTGGCCGGCTTGATGCGAGTTATGGCGACGTACTGTTAAACAATGGCAAAGGAGAATTCGCCCGGGTTAATCCGAAAAAATCTGGCATTTCTTTAAGAGGAGAAATAAAAGACATCAAAGAAATCGCCGGCAAAAATGTGCGCTACATTTTGGTTGTGCAAAACGATCTGTCCCCTTCTTTATACCAGGTAAATGGCAAATCAAATTAATACAGGAAATGGCAAAACAATCCCTGGTCGCCAGCATGATACCCTCCACCCGACATATTTTTCGGGTTGTCATTTTAGTGGTGTGCCTGTACAATTTCTCTTCCTGCAATGATCAGAACAACAAAAAAGCCCAGCTGCTTTTTGAAGTTCTAAAAGACGACAAAACGGGATTACATTTTAATAACCAGCTAACACCGACGGAAAATTTCAACATGTTTAACTACATGTATTTTTATAATGGCGCTGGCGTGGGCGCTGGCGATTTTAATAAAGACGGCCGGATCGATTTGTTCTTCGCCTCAAACCAGGGAGATAATAAATTGTATCTCAATGACGGCAAACTGCATTTTTCTGATGCAACCGTCGAAGCAAATATTCCGCAGGACAAAGGCTGGTCGACCGGCGTTTCCGTCGTTGATATCAACAACGACGGGCTGCTGGACATCTACGTTTGCAAGGTTGGCAACTTCCGGGTCCTGAAGAGCAAAAATCAATTGCTGGTTTGCAAAGGCATCCGAAAGGGGATCCCATACTACGCGGATGAGGCAGCAAATTATGGCCTCGATTTTTCTGGCTTCAGTACGCACGCGGCTTTTTTTGACTACGATATGGATGGCGACCTGGATATGTACCTCCTCAACCATTCCATCCACCAAAACAGCTCTTTCGCTGAGCGTAAAAAATTTGAGAACACCTACCATCCCCTGGCGGGTGACAGGCTGTTCCGCAACGATGGCGATCACTTCACCGATCAAACCAGGGAAAGCAAGATCAACAGTTCTGAAATTGGCTATGGATTGGGAATTGCCGTAAGCGACCTTAACCTTGACGGCTGGCCCGATCTATATATTGGTAACGATTTTCACGAAAATGATTACCTCTACATCAATCAGAAAAATGGCAGCTTTTCCGAAGAGAATACGCAACGGCTGATGCACACCAGTAAATTTAGTATGGGGGTGGATATAGCTGATGTAACGAACGATGGATACCCGGAAATTGTTTCTATGGATATGCTGGCCGAAGATCCACATATCTTAAAACGTTCCTTGGGAGATGATGACTATGACGTTTTCTTTAGCAAAATAGGAGCAGGTTATAACTACCAGTATTCCAGGAATAATATCCAGTACAACCGGCGCAATGGTTCGTTTAGCGAAGTGGGTTTATATGCGGGCATTTCCGCTTCCGATTGGAGCTGGGCGCCATTATTTATGGACTTTGATAATGATGGACAGAAAGATCTCTTTGTTGCCAATGGCATTCCCAAAAGGCTGAACGACATGGATTATATAAACTTCATCTACAATAGTGAGATCCAGCAGAAAATTCAAAACAATAGTTTGGAGGATAGGGACCTGGAGCTGATGAAGAAATTTCCTGAAATAAAAATTCCCAATAAGTTCTATAGAAATAAAGGAGACCTCCAGTTTGAAGACATGGAACTGGCTGTAGGCCATGATCAGGCCACCTATTCAAATGGTGCTGTGTATGCTGATCTTGACAACGATGGTGACCTGGATGTGGTTGTGAATAATTTAAATGACGTCGCCTTATTGTACGAAAATAAAACCCTGCAACAACCTAACAATCACATTGACATCCAGCTGGCTGGGCCAGCGAAAAATGTAAATGCAGTTGGCGCAAAAGTGATTTTATTTGCGGGCGGAAAAATGGAAACCTTCGAAAAAAATCCGGCGAAAGGCTTTATGTCCAGCATGGAAATACCACTGCACATTAGTTGGGGAACTGCAAAATTGGATTCTGCATTTTTGGTATGGCCCGATAACACGAGTCAAAAAATCTCAGTCGATACCGCATCGCATCAAATGTCATTCAGGTATGTTGCGGGTTTAACTCCGTTTAATTATAACAGCATTCACGATTTCAACAGGAATGTTACAAACAAAGTAGTTGACATTACGAGCGAAACCGGGTTGGATTATTTGCATAAAGAAAATAGTTTTAATGAATTTGACCGGGAACCGCTACTCGTTCATATGCTTTCTACAGAAGGGCCTGCATTGGCAATTGGAGACATCAATAAAGATGGGTTAGAAGATGTTTTTATCGGCGCTTCCAAAACATATCATAATGTCATTTTTTTACAGCAACCCGGTGGAGCGTTTGTAAAGACGAGCCAGCCCGAAATGTATAACGATAGTATGTACGAAGACGTAGATGCGATCTGGGCCGATGTTAATAATGATGGTGCGATTGATCTGGTAATTGCTTCTGGTGGCAATGAATTTTATGGAAACGATGAGCACCTGCTGCCGCGTGTCTATTTAAATGATGGGGCTGCCAATTTCAAAAAACTGGACAATGCTTTTACCAGCGAATTCATGACCGCATCATGTATTGTTGCAAATGATTTTAACGCAGACGGTTTTATAGATTTATTTATTGGTGGAAGAGCAGTACCCTGGAACTATGGAGAAATTCCCCGCTCTTATTTATTGCAAAATGATGGCACCGGGAAGTTCAAAGATGTTACTAACAGCCAGGCAAATGACTTAGCAACTATTGGGATGGTGACAGATGCGGTTTGGATTGATATAGATAATGATAAGGATGAGGATTTGATAGTAACATGTGAATGGGGCGGTATAAACGCCTTTGTGAGTACCAATGGCAAGTTGGTAAAAAAGGAATTGATCGCAAATAAAGGTTGGTGGAATTTCTTACTACCTGTAGATATTGACCGCGACGGCGATATGGATTTCATTGCTGGCAACCTCGGCCTAAACAGTCGCTTACACGCATCCACGAAAGAGCCGGTGCGCATGTATTTTAACGACTTCGATAACAATGGTAAAAAAGAACAGGTAGTTACCTACTTCCTGAAAAACAAGGAAATAACATTTCCAGGAAAAGATGAATTACAAAGACAGATGCCGAGCCTGAAGCGGAAGTTTGTTTTTGCCGAAGATTTTGCAAGTGCAGAGTTCAAGGATATTCTTCCCTCAGCAACAATGCAGCAAGCCCAAATATCAACAGCGGACTATTTCGCAAATGTTGTGTTGATCAACAACGGTGATCTGAACTTTACCCCGAAGCTCCTGCCCTGGGAAGCGCAGCTTACCGCTTACCGGGATGCAACAATTGTCGATGCAAATAATGATAACCTTCCTGATATATTTTTAGCAGGCAACTACTACAGTAATAATATCCATGCTGGCAGAAATGATGCGGACCTGGGATCCCTACTGGTGAATAAAGGGCAAGGGAATTTTCAGTATGAAACGCTCAACGGACTTGCCGTAAAGGGAGAAGTAAGAAGACTGCATTCAATAAATATTGGTGGAGGTCAGTCTTTCATACTCGCAAAAAATAATGATAGTATGCGGGTGGTTAAATTTTTAGGTTCTTCAAAATAGGTACGCTATACCACGTTCAGCAATGATCAATCCTGCACACCAAAATTGAATTGCATTACATCACCGGGAAATAGATCTTGGTTATCCACTTGCTGCTATCTTGCTCCATGGATCTATCTGTTATCAAAGAATAAAAAGGAATAGCGGGTGCCCGGTAATGGTAGTCATTCAAAAAATTTTGAAGCTGTTGAAATGCCTGTAAAGTAGTCGCAACTCCACCTTTGACCTCAGCCATCAAAATATAGCCCCTACCCAACATTTTCTTTTGCAGCATGTTGCCGGAAGATGGTAAAAGTTTATCAGTCGGTATTGCTACCCGAACATCGAAATTTATACTGTCTCTTGTTTCTATGTTCAGCATGGGATACCCACTTTGCTTTGCGGAATTTGATGAAGCGTATTGCTTAAGTTGATCTACAAGTCCATAGATGTATTGGTTTGTAGGATAACCTTTCACCTGTCCGGCAGTAGCGATTAAAAAACTGTCTGCGACATACGCTTTCTGAATGTTAACCCCATAAATATTTTCTGGTTTTGAATAAAATGTTTGCAGACTTTTTAAAATGCTGTTCATGTCCTTGCTTATCTCTTTGGACTCTCTGTACGCAAGGAATCTTTTGACAGGATTATAGGGCATAACCATTGACCCGGTCCATTCCAGTTGCGTAGAATCGATTATAATTGAAATTAAGAACAGCCCGGTAGTAACAGGAGAAGACTCACCATTGATAGTGATCTGCAGCAGGGTGGTGTTGCCGTTTTCGATCTTGTACGGCCGATCATTCAATGTAAAACCATCACTGCTTATTTTGCCAGGCCACCATTTAGCTACATTTTGTTTATCGAGCAGTACCCTGTGAATGCCTTGGCTCGTAGCATTAACACCTGAGCTGGAATGAAGCTTTATGGTGTTTGGAATCAACAAGTAGGATAGGCAGATTAAAATTATCACAGTTATAGAAAGAGCGATCACCCATTTTTTCATAAATCATAAACTTTAATAAGCAC
>JAURWD010000103.1 GCA_030655145.1 Ferruginibacter sp. | reverse complement strand
CGTTGCTGGAGCAGCAGGACGTTGCTAAGATAGCTGCCTGTATCGGGGAGCTGGATAAACTATCTGCAGCCATTATGGAAAAGGAAAATATAAACCGGGACGCAGCTGCAATAAAGGAAGCCGCATTTTATAAACGCAGGTTCATCATCGAGCAATTTTCTGAACAGCTTCCAGCGAGGAAGGCAGCAGCCTTATTGCTAAGTCTTGGTGAGCACAAACGCCTGAAGCAATTCATCAAAAACCAGGTAAAGCAAATTTTGCCAGGTGGCAGTTCGAAAAAAATCTAAGCAAAAGATCGGGTGTTCGCGAAGCTATGATACTGAACCGCTTTACAACATAGTAGCGCCACCTTGCACGGCCTGTTTTAGCAGTAGCTCCAATGCAGCGATATCTACGGACACATCAGCATCATTCAAAGCAACGCGATCCGCATTAGCGCCGGGCGCCTGCGTCATGGTACATGGCATGGAGTAGTATGGAAGCTGTAAGCTTGAAGCCAGGAGATAATAGGCATCATTCACATAATCCTGGTTCATCATTTCAATTACGCGGCAACCTTGCTGAAGGAATAAAATGTTGACCATGTTTGAGCCATGCAGGCTCACAAACACTTCGGTTTCCAACATAAGCTGCATTTGCTCTTCCAGCGTCTTCCCTTCGAAATATCCGATCTTGAAGCCGTATTTTTCCAACACCGGAAGCAGGTCATTTTCATTCGCCAGGCGGCGCAGTTGTTGATTTGAACGCGATATGTACAGTCTTCCTGTTGGCCTCGGTAGTAACCCTTTGTGTCGTAATAATTTTTCCCTAACCGCGATGATCAACTCTTTTTTGGGGTCGAAATCAAGCTGCTCACGTGGCTGCATAGACGCAGCTTGCAGCGGCTGGTTATATTTTTCCGACAACACTTCTGCTTCCTCTTCTTCGTAATAAATAAGTTCCGGCAACAACAAATTTGAAACCTTGATCACTTCTGACCGATGGCGGGTTAGATACAGAACATGTTGTATGCCCATCAACTCAAGAGATGTTTTGATAAACCCTGGCGTGGGCCCGGGAACGATAAAGGATACCATAGGATCATAGGCCTGCGCAATAAGTATTTTAGGCAAGGCCTCGATCATCCAATGATAATAGTTTGCTGCAGACCAGTCATCATAAACGAGGGCGAAGGGGGTTTCTTTCGGAATGACGACAATGTTTTTTTTCCATTGCCGGATAAACAAATCCGCGGAGCGAAACAATTCAATATCACGTAACCAGGTGAGGCTCGGCACAAACAAGCGGAAATTTTTAAATACAACTGCCTGCCCGCTTAAATAAACATTTTGTAAAGGGAAAATTCTCCGGGGTGGTATACTTTTTTTCGGAATAAACTGGCGGGCAAATTTTTCGGGTAAGTTTTCTATGTTCAATGGCCTGGCGACTTTTAAAGAAAGCAAAGCCGGAAACACTTCTTTCGCTGGTTCATTTTTCCACAGTGGAAGTTTGCGGGAGAAACCTGTCAACGCTCCCAATGCTATTGTACGAATACGCCGATAAATTGGTTGAATCATAATTTCTTGCCGTTGATGGAAGCGGCCCTGCGACCTACCTTTTGCAGAAAGATAAACTATATCTTCAGTCGTTTACGAATGTGTTCCCGAACATTTCGGGCCATGCTTGGTGGCTGGTGATTTTTTGTATGGAGCGGTCGTTGTTCAATGTCGTCCATCCAGCTTAACCGCGCTTTTCCAAAAATGTATTCTATATCTGCGGGATTCAGCAAATGGAGATAATCCATGATACCGGTCAGGAACAGCAGCGACCGGTTCTTTTTATTGTATTCTTTTATAAAGGTTGACTCGTAGCCGGTACGATGCAGGTAACTGTAGCCGGGCAATGTCCAGAATTTGGCACCTTCCCCTAGTAACCTCAAGCCAAAAATCTCGGAGTCATAGGCACCGCCAATGCATTCGTTGTAACGTCCCACACTTTTCCATATATCACGCGTAAGCAAATAATTGCCAGACCCACAAGGAGTTTGCATGGGATTGTTAAGCGCATTGATGAATTCAAGTTTTTCAAAAAGCTTCCACTCAAAAGCAGCTACTGAAGGGTCATCAGAAAAATAATCGATCGTTCCAAAGGCAGCGGCATCAAGCTTATTGTCAAGCAGGTATTTTTTTAAAGGAGCGATACTTCCCGGCTTGAGGATGTTGTCTGCATCAATGCAAAAAAACAAGTCATGAGTCGCCGCATCCATTCCGGTATTTCGGCCGGCCGCGGCTGTGCCTTTGTTTCGGAAGTGTTTTAGAAGCTTTATAAAGGAATAGGATGCTGCGAATTTTGACAACAGCTCATTTGTTTCATCGGTGGAAGCGTCGTCAATGAGAATGATCTCATCACCGGGTTCCATATTTGTTTCAATAACGGACAGCAGCGTTTGACTGACAGTTTCTGCACAATTGTAACAGGGCACTATAAACGAAATGTTTGTTTTCACGAACCAGGCTTTGGGGATGAATGATCGGCTTTTATGTTTATGTTGGATTAAAAAACAGTGTCGGCTGTCGACCACCTTTTTCCACTCGAAAATTTACATTTGAATCCATTCGGGCAACTGTACCTGCACTTTGCTGTTTTGCTGTTCGTCAACCACCCATCTCTTTGGGGCAATGACTATTTTATTCGGGTTTGTATTTAAATAAGCAGCCCACCAGCTGAAGGAACTATTTGCAATGACATTGTGCCTGCATTTACTCATCGCGTCTAACTCCAGGTAATCCTTTGTTCCTCCTTCAATATCAACAAAGACTGTTCGGGCCGTGGTTGGAAGGTTTTCTTTTACCCAGGCCAAGTCGTCCGAAAATATATAAAAAATTGCCTGTGGGACCTTCTCCAGCATGTGATCTATCGCTTTCAAATAATATTCCAGGGGTAGCACTCCAAAGAAATTCAAATTGTTAGGATCGCTCTGGTAGTCACCCCGACGAAAGTGTAAAGAAACGGCATTTTCATCATTCACGATCTGCGCAAGAATTTGGTCATTGCTGGTGTATTCAGACTTAAGTGTCAATTCATTCCTCAACCCTGGCGAAAATGCTTCGGCATATTCGCGGTGTTGCCAGAATCCTTCAAGCAGCACGGGTGCTCCTATTTTCATTACTTCTGCCTCAAATCCCCAGTACGCGTTCTCCCGGTAATACTTTCGCCTGAATTTAGGTCGGTAGGTATCAAGTTTCCGGTAAAGTTTTGCGTAAAGTGTTTCTGTATAATAAGGCTTGATCAAACGATCCACTTCTTCTTCCGTAGCAAATTCCTCTACGGTATTAAAATGACCAAGCTTGTATGTACGGTTGGGTTCGTTCGTAATATTCGAAATGTATAGTTTCAACTGGGTCTTGTTCCGTAAAGCAACTTGCCTGGCAGTTGCATATTGAAAAAGCTGGTTGCCTAATCCCCCGCCTAATGTAACGATTACCATACTGCTTTTAAATTCACTGGATAAAAATAATTCAACGGTTGCAGCCAACAAAACCGCCTTCAATTGAGGTGTCAGCTGCAACAGCTCTTCCCATGATCATCACTTGAAGCCATTTCAAAAACCCTAATATGCAGATCAATCACCCGATTGTTAGTCACCTACAATTGCTCTCCTGTATTTGACGTAGCCGGCAGGTTAGCGGTCTCTGCCACGATGCCCTCGGGTCGTCCCCGGAGTCTTGCCACCAGGTTGTGGATGTCCTTCTTCTTTTTTAAAAATGGCGATTCAATATATCTCCAACTAAGCCAGGCCGCGAGAAAAGCCAGCGGTAAAGCCAACAGGAATAAACCGTAGACGCCGATGTCTTTGCGAAAAAAATGAATGAGGAGTTGTTGTACCGGCCATCCGTATAAATACAAGCCATAAGAAAAATCTCCGCGTTTCGCGAAAGAATGCACCCGTAGCGCAGGATGGTATGCGACATAAAATGTAAGGTAGGCTCCTGCAAGCGGCAATACAATTACAAACTTCATGACCCATAAAGATGCAACCACAAAAGCGGCGATAAAGAACAACGCGATGTATTTGCTTCGCGGTACGATTTTGCGGAAAAAATAGATAGAGGTGCCAGCGAAAAAGGCCGCCATAAGACGGGGCATTTCGGCGGCATACAACATAAACGGCCGATGCATATCATTCTCGATAGGGATATAACTAAGTTCCTGCAACACCAGCACACTGAAACTTGCCAGGAAGAACACAACTGAAAGAACAGGCTTTTTTTTCAGCTGCACCAACCCAAACAAGAGTACTAGCAGGTAACATATCACCTCATATTGAATCGTCCACAATGGCGAATTGACCCGGTTTGGGATGGGGTTATTTACAAAGAGTGCGGCTCCCCGCGGGGCGTCAAAAGTAATCACCTGTAAGAGCAAACGTTTGAAGTTGATCCGGGAAAAATAGAACGACACGTCGCCATACGGATGGCTGGCATCAACAGTGCTTAGGTAACCGGCAATAATAAAACTCAGCAAAAATGCAACAACAAAACCGGGGACGATCCGTAAGACCCTTTTCAGCAAGTATTCGTACACGCTATTGCTATGAACAAAACTTCTTACAATCAAAAATCCGCTGATCACAAAAAACAAGCTCACGGCTACCCCGCCGAAATCGTACTGGTTGTTGGTAAATATCCGTAGGGGTTCTGTATCGATATTGGTGCCGTAATAAAGCACGAACCCGTGACTGTAAATAACAAGCGCCGCAAGGAAGAAACGCAGAAGGTCGAAGTTATTTTTATTCACCGGTTCAGTGATCAACAGGTCAGTTCCGGAGAGGTTAGAGAATAATTTTTTCATTCAGTCAGTTATTGGGTTCCGGGCCTTGCCCGTAAGAAACTTTAAGCTACCAGTCTATTTGCCTGGAAATATGAGCAATTAACTTTTTGATCTCAGCAAGATCTTGGCATACAACCGGATCACCGAAACCAGTGTTTTTTTGTCGAAATGAAGGCGGAGCGCACCTTTTGCTTGTGCTAATGCTACGGTCCCATCCTGGTGTTGTTTATAAATGCCCTGCGCATGACTGGTGAAATAGTGCGCAAAAGTTCGGCGTGCATCGCGTTTAATTTCGCGTCTTTGTTCCTTTGGTAAGTATCCCTGGATAATGTCGATCACCTTGCGGATGTCGCGAATATTTTGTCCCGTCGCCAGCGAACGGGTACTTATGTTGTTGGTATGCAAACGATACAGGGCAAGATTTTTGGGCGAATACGCCACTGGGTAATTAGCCGCAATTCGCACAAACATTTCCCAGTCTTCGCCATAATGCACCGCGAAGTAGCCACCAAGTTTTTCGTATACTTCCCGCTTCACAACAATTGCGCAGGTTCGCAGGTACTGTGCCCGTGCTATCCTGGTCAACCAATCCGCAATAATCCCTGGCTGAGGCTGCACCGTATTATTGTGATATAAAACTAACCCGGTTTCATCAATGGCGGACAGACCGGTAAAAGCGGCACCGGCGGCCGGATTTGTATCAAACAAGGTTTGAATCTCTGGATAAAACCCGGGAAGAACGGCGTCGTCGCCATGCAAAATATGGATGTACTGACCACGGGCTCTTTGAATACAAGTTTCAAAGTTGCGCAAGCTTCCGGAATTTTGCTGTTGCCGGTAAAAGCTTACCCTACCCTGCCCAACCGTTTTTACTAATTGTTCGACATCTCCATCTGTACTGCAATCATCAACCACTTCAATTTGCATGAGGACATTCCCGGCATCCTGGGCTAAAACACTGGTGATAGTTTGCTGCAGGTATGCATAACAGTTATAAGTGGGAATCATTATCGACCATAAAGGACGTGGTCCCGATCCCGTTACCGTATCAATTGGAGGTGGAGCCTGCGGGATTCTGTCGGGGGTCATAGCCGTGTTTAAACAAATTATCCCAGGAAGCGACCACAAAAGGAGGCCAGCAACAGGTCTAATTTTTTCATCCTGAAATCAAATTCAGAAAAAATGCGGATGGGATATTTACAATAAAAGAAGTAAGACTTATCTGCAATATTTGGTTTGTGGCCAAACTTAATGAGCTGTTTTAAAAAACCTTTGTTCCAGGGCTTGGCATCACCGATGGCATGCATCATCATGGTGGCGGGCAGGGTAAATCCCATCGCCTCTTTACCCATTACGTTTACTTCAATATCAGCGGAGGTGGTAATCGCCGCGTTTAACAGATCCTGGTCACCTTTAAAAGAACTATGGGCATCTTTTACGAAGCTGTTAATATTTCCGCCCTGGCTAATGTATTGCTCGGTAAAATAAATCCAGCGGTTAAGTAGTTCTATGCTACCGCGTTCG
>JAURWD010000100.1 GCA_030655145.1 Ferruginibacter sp. | reverse complement strand
GGCTAAAGTTTGCGCACATTCATAAGGCTGCCGCGGGTGCTAACGGAGCGGTAATTGTGGACCTGGCCATGACGGCTGCCGACTTCGGCGTCATTAAAGAACAGACGCTCTCAGACGACTTGATTTTATCAGTTAAAAATGACCCGGTGTATGTAAATGCGCACAGCAATCTTTACCCGGCAGGAATTGTTCGCGGACAGATCCGCTAATCAACAAACACTATTTTATCAGCCCCGCTTATTAGTTAAGCGGGGCTTTTTATGTGTGCCCATATGTCGACCTCTAAAGCCTGCACACGTTTGAAGAACAATTCAGGCAACGCTTGTTACAATTCATTCATGCTGCCCTGAAAATGTTTTTTGTTGCACGCCATCTTTGAGGAACAATCAACATAAACATGCTAACAAACTAAACATTTATGAAAAAGATTTTTTTGCTGTCCGTTGCAATTACCGCACTGCTTAGCTCTTGTAAAAAAGATAAAGACCTTGATAAAGCCGGGATATTTAAAGGACCGGAAGTACAGGTGCACGGCGGAAAATCCTGGACCTGGATTCAATTGACCAAGGCCGGGGTTCCGGAAAAACTTGGTGTCACCATTACTGATGCTGCTTTAAATACTTTGCCGGTCGGCGGTCACGATGATGGGCACGATCATGATCATGGCAATATGGACAATAACTGGAAACTCAAGTTCCATCCTAAAGCAAGTGTTACGCCGTTTATATATACCGGTATGGATTGGAATCCGAGCGGTCATGAACCCGACCAGGTTTACACCACACCACATTTTGATTTTCACTTTTATATGAGCACTCCGGAAGAGATAGCTGCCATCCCTCCATACCAGGTAGACAGCAGTAAATTTCTCCAATGGCCCGCAGCGGATTATTTGCCGGCGTTCTATATTAACCCGGGTGGTGGCGTTCCGCAGATGGGTTGTCATTGGGTAGATGTTACTTCGGGTGAATTCAATGGCCAGCCATTTACACAAACTTTTATCTACGGCACCTATGCGAACAAAGTAAATTTTTATGAGCCGATGATCACGCTTGACTTTATGAAGGCGCAATCAAATTTTGAAAGAACCATTCCACAACCTGCAAAAGTTAAGCAAAGTGGCTGGTACCCAACAAAAATGAAACTGTTGAAGCACGATGGAGTTACAGAAATAATTTTGGATGCCTTTGTTTTCAGAACGCAATCCTAAACTTTTAAAGGTGCCGTAACACCTTGACCGGGAAGTATCGTTGTTAACGACTTCTTGTTTTTAAAACTAAAAATGCAGGACGCTTGTCCTGCTTTTTTTATGCAAGAAAACGAATGCTTATTTTTGCAGGATGCATTTATCGATCAGGAACATGGTATGCAACCGCTGCATAACTGCAGTAAAACAGGAACTGGAAAAGTTAGCGATCGAGACGCGGCAAGTACGCCTTGGTGAAGTGGAAACCCGCGATGAACTACCGAAAGAAACCTTGGAAGTTTTAGCACAAAATCTTTTAACCGCCGGCTTCGAATTGCTAGACAGCAATAAGCACCAGCTTATTGAAAAGATCAAAACCACGATCATTAAAGAGGTACATTATTCTGAAGGTGAACGTGTGCAAAATTATTCCGACATCCTGTCGCAGGCGCTGCATAAAGATTATTCATACCTCAGCAGTTTGTTTTCCGAAGTCGAAGGAATCACGATCGAGAAATACATTATCAACCAAAAAATTGAACGGGCAAAAGAGCTGATCATCTACGATGAGCTAAACCTCAGTGAGATCGCCTACCGGCTTGGATATAGCAGTGTTGCCCATCTTTCCAGCCAGTTTAAAAAAGTAACTGGGCTCACTCCCACGCATTTCAAATCAGTAGGGCAACACAAACGCAAGCCACTCGATGAGGTTTAACTTCTTCCTCAAAATCCCAAAGTTTTGTACATCTTCTCTATAATTGTATAACAGCTTGCCTGGTCGTTGAAACTAGCTTTGCAGTATTCAAACGAACGATCATGGCGACTGAAAATCATATCCTCATAAACCTGCCGCTTGCAGGTGTAGACAGCGAACATTGTGCAATCATTGTAGATAAAGGGCTTGCCCGTGTGCCCGGCATTACTGCCCACCGCGTGGAGCTCAATAACCATCGTGCGGTTATTGAAACTACTGGCGATTCCGCTGTTTTACCAGGTGCCGTTAAAGCCATTCGCGACCTTGGTTGCGATGTGGAGACGATCAAAAAAACACTACCGGTGTTGAACATGTCCTGCGCCTCTTGCGCTGTAAGCGCACAGACTGTGTTGGAGAATGAACCGGGCGTGGTGAGCGCTGCGGTCAATTATGCCAACGCTAGCTTACTGGTAGAGTATATTCCAACCCTAACCGATACTGGAAAATTTAAAACAGCCCTGCAAGGGATCGGGTATGATTTGGTGGTCGATGAAACTGAAACCGGCAAAGACCAGTTGGAGGAGCTTCAGCAGGAGCATGCAAGAAAACTGAGAATTAAAACCGTCGCTGCAATTGCCCTCACGATTCCTACCGTGTTCATCGGGATGTTTGCGATGAACCTGCCATACGCGAATTATATCATGTGGATACTGTCGACGCCGGTCGTGCTGATCTTTGGGCGACAGTTTTTTATGAATGCCTGGAAACAGGCGAAACATCGCTCCGCAAACATGGACACCCTCGTTGCGCTCAGCACCGGTGTGGCTTATTTATTCAGCGTGTTCAACACACTCTTTCCCGGCTACTGGCACACCAAAGGTTTGCATGCACATGTATATTTTGAAGCCGCCGCGGGCGTGATCGCATTTATCCTGCTGGGTAAATTATTAGAAGAAACCGCCAAAGGACACACTTCTTCCGCCATCAAAAAACTGATGGGTCTACAACCAAAATTTGTCACCCGCATACAGGATGGAGCGCATGTTGAAGCCCGTATTAATGAAGTACGGGTTGGCGATTTGCTGTTAGTCAAGCCCGGTGAAAAAATTGCGGTTGATGGAGTAGTAGACAGCGGCCAGTCGTTCGTGGATGAAAGCCTGGTGAGCGGAGAGCCCATCCCGGTGGAGAAAATTGCCGGTAAAGAAGTGTTCGCCGGCACCATCAATCAAAAAGGAAGTTTCCAGTTTAAAGCTTCCAGGGTTGGCGGAGAAACCTTGTTGGCGCAGATCATAAAAATGGTGGAGCAGGCACAGGGAACTAAGGCGCCGGTACAACGCCTCGTTGATAAAATTGCCGGAATCTTTGTGCCCATCGTCATTGCAATTTCTATTTTGAGCCTGCTGGCCTGGTTGGTCCTGGGCGGGGAAAATGGTTTTACGCATGGCTTACTTGCGTTGGTTACCGTGTTGGTGATCGCATGCCCCTGTGCGCTTGGGTTAGCTACTCCAACGGCCATCATGGCGGGTGTTGGTAAGGGCGCGGAAAATGGCATCCTGGTGAAAGATGCCGCAAGCCTGGAACGTTTGCGGGAGATCAACGTGATCCTGCTTGACAAAACCGGTACCATTACCGAAGGCAAACCTGTTGTTACAAACCTGCAGTGGCTTAACGATGACGATAGCAGCAAGTCTGCCCTGGTGGCGATTGAAAAACATTCTGAACACCCGTTAGCAGAAGCTGTCATCAACTACCTGAAAGGCGTAGACGCCGTTACGGCTCACGGCTTTGAGAGCATTACCGGGGCGGGTGCCAAAGCAATGATCGATGGCCAGGTTTTTTATGTTGGCAATGCAGCCTTGTTGAAGGAGCATCGCATTTCCATTGATCCGGGCCTGGAAAAACTTAGAGCAGAATGGCAGGAAGAAGCTAAGACAGTAGTTTGGTTTGCGGATGATAAAACTGCCCTCGCCGCGATAGCCATCGCCGATACGATCAAGGCCAGTTCGAAGGAAGCGGTTGCGAAACTTCGGGATGCAGGTATTGAAGTGTATATGCTGACGGGTGACCAGGAACAGACTGCAAGGGCCATTTCCAAACAGGTCGGCATCACCACTTATAAAGCCGGAATTTCTCCTGCCGGCAAGGCAGAATTTGTGAAGGAATTGCAACAGCAGGGTAAGGTTGTTGCGATGGTTGGTGATGGCATCAATGACAGCAATGCATTGGCCCAGGCGGACGTGAGTATTGCGATGGGGTCCGGGAGTGATATTGCCATGGATGTTGCCACCATCACGTTGATTTCGCCGGACCTGGTGAAACTGCCACAGGCGATCCGCTTGTCAGGGTTCACGGTTTCCGCCATCCGCCAGAATCTTTTTTGGGCGTTTATTTACAACGCGATCGGCATACCCATTGCAGCAGGCATTTTGTATCCCTTTACCGGCTTCCTGCTAAACCCGATGATGGCGGGCGCCGCGATGGCGCTGAGTTCCGTTTCGGTTGTGATGAACAGCCTACGGCTGAAAAGCATGCGATTATGATCACCTGTTTTTTATTTTTACAAAGGTCGAAACATCAAATCACGTAAACGGTTACACGAAGATGCATTTCAAGCTATTCAACGGTGAACACTTCCCAAAACACGCCATCCTTCGCCATTTTGCTGAGGTAGTTTTTCACTCAAAAACTTTGTAAATGATAACAGTAATTGTGTAACCGGGGGGCCTGGTCAATTAGTAATTTTACAAAACAACAATATACAGGTATGAAATCGATTCAATTTAAAACAAATGTAATGTGCGGCGCTTGCCTGGCGAAGATCACCCCGGCAATGAACGAGGTAGTTGGTGCGGCAAATTGGTCTGTGGATCTTGCAGATCCCGCTAAAGTACTTACTGTTCAAGGCGATTCAGTTGAGGCTAGTGACATTATCTCTGCCGTTCAACGTGCCGGGTATACGGCTAAAGAAAAAGATGCAGTGGCCAGCTAGTGTGGCCGGCGTCGAAACAAACCTGGAATGGATGACTAAAAATGAAAACAGGCACAATGTTTTCAGGGTATGAAATGCCAGGTCCAGGAAAACAAGTTTTTCAGCAAATTAAAAAATTACATTATGAAGAAGATGCTTTTCACATTAACAGTTTTGCTTGCAACCGCAGGTAGCTTCCTTACGGCGCAGGACAGTAAAAATGATCCTCCCGGCTCGCCATTGCTGGCTCATTATTACCAGGTCAGCGAGGCACTGGTAGCAGGTAATGCTGCTGCCGCCGCCACTCATGCGAATGCATTTATCAAGGTTGCAAACGCAACAGATTATAAAAAGATCTCGGAAGGAAATATCACCACGCTGGTGAAAGATGCTTCCGCGATTGCCGGAACAAAAGACCTCACCAAACAGCGGGAATACTTCATGAACTTTTCGCGGAACATGCTGGCAGTTGCAAAGGCCGTAAAACTGTCTGACAAACCAGTGTATGAGGTGTATTGCCCAATGAAGAAGGCCAGCTGGCTGAGCGCAGCCAAAGACATCCGGAATCCTTATTATGGCAGCAGTATGCTCACTTGTGGTGAAGTAAAATCAACGATCGAATAAATTTTTTCTTGAATGAATAGTTTGATAAGGTTGATCGTCGTGATCCTGCTGCAGCTTTGGTTCAGCCCGGTTGCCGTTGCTCAAAAAGCAATTGAGTACACCTGTCCCATGCATCCGGATATCAAAACGGCGCAGCCGGGGAAGTGCCCAAAGTGCGGGATGGACCTGGTGAAGCAGCAGGTGAAAGCTCGCCCAAGGGTAAAAGCCAGGCCAGCTAAAAAAAGACCAGCTTCATTCACCGCGACTCCCAATGACTTTGCAAGAGATACAACTGTTCTTCCTTCAAAAGACTCCGCCATTTTTTCCTGCCCGATGCACCCGGCTGTTGTAGCCGAGAGGCCGGGCAAATGTCCCCAATGTGGTATGGCCCTTGTCAAACAAACGCCGACAGAAAAAGAGGGGGTGTCTCACGGTGACGGGCACACGGACATGCATCACCCTGCTCAACATGGTGAGGCAGTTTCGGGAACCACTCATTCACCGGAAACGGTGCACATGACCCCGGGTAAAACTGTTGTACAGCACTTATACGTTAGCGATACCCTGGTAAACTTTACCGGTAAGATCAAACACGCTTACGCGATAAATGGCACCATCCCTGGTCCCGAACTTATTTTTACAGAAGGTGACACCGCGGAGATCTACCTTCACAACAGGCTAAAGAACGAAGAGACTTCCCTGCATTGGCATGGTGTCATCTTACCCAATCGTTTCGATGGCGTGCCCTACCTGACAACGAAAAGAATCGGCCCCGG
>JAURWD010000094.1 GCA_030655145.1 Ferruginibacter sp. | reverse complement strand
GACCGATATTCAAAACAGCGGTTAGTACGAGACTTCAAAAAGTTGTACCTGGGCTTCCTGGAAAATAATCATCAGCGGCCTGATTGAGTTGAATCTTTGTCTCCTCTTTGTTGCTCGATCATTTTAATTTTGTTTCTTTCCCCTATTGCTACAATGCTATCAAGTAATATGCGCATTTGGTCTGGCTGAGTAGAATAGTAGTCGTAGCTTTTATAAAAATCATCCTTGCTGACTTTATGCAACTGAAAGATCTGTTGCTGCATTTTCAAATTCTCCAACGCCGCATTCTTTACTGTGTCCAGCTTGATGTATCGCTGGGTGTATGAATTTGCCTCAAGCAGATCCCACATGACCACCTGCATTTTGTCTTTACTCAACAGTCGCGATGGAGCCTTACTTTGGTCGGAGCAACTAAGGAAAAAGAGACACGCTATAATCACTATACTTCCCTTCATTATTTCAACTCGTCTTTATAACGTGTGGCATTTGTGATGTCTAATTTCTGGAGAAGTTCGGCCGCCCGGAGTTTATCTTGTTGAGGCGCTTTAGAAAATAAGCGTATTAATTCATTGGTTTTACCCTGGAAAAAAAACTGGTTAATCATGGTGTTCGGAGTCGCCGAATTGAAATTGCTTAAAAGGGTCAATACATTCATCATTTCACTTCGTGCCGTGTTTTCATCCTCGTATAGTTTGTCCAAAGCAGTCCGGTAGTAAGCATAATAGATGTCATGAACAAGGGCATAGCGGCTATTCATCATGTTTTCCACCAGCCAATAACGATTGCGAATTCCATCAAACGCTTTCCAACCTGCCACTCCCCTTGCCTCTGGTGCATTATTTACAATATTCTGTGCCTTTAAAAAATATGCATCTCCACCCCGTGGAGCAAAAGAAGCATAATCAAAACCTATGATCATATAGGCATAGTAGGCGAAGACTGCGGTTAGGTTAGATGCAAGCTGGTCCGTACCGGCCACACGATTTTCATTGAACTCTAATTGCTGAAATTCAAGGTATTTGAAAATTACATCTTCATCCTGGAAATTGACGAGGGGCGATACATAGGTTGAGTTAAAGACGGGGCGGGCCGCTTGTATTACCAGCGAAGCCGTATAAATATTGGCATCGTCACTGGGTTGAATATTTAACTGGAAACTACAATCTATTTTTTCATTTACGCTAAATGGATCCTTCGTCCATTTCCGGGTATTCATGAAATTATTCAGGGCAGTCTGCAGGGTTTGAAACACATTCTTATTAACCGTTGTTCCTACGCGGCTACTGTTAACCGTTACCCTGGCGTTTAATTCCTGCGCAGAGATATTTTTTCCCCAAAAAACAAGTAAAGCAGCGCAGGTGAGGATTCGTGAGATCATTTGGTGAAATTAATAATAGCGTTAACAATATCTTTTGCAACAGCTGTTTTTGACTTGGTTTCAAAACGCAATGTTTGCCCCGACTTTTCGAAAATAGTCACCTTATTGGTGTTCCCCGCGAAGCCTGCCCCCTCATCGTTGAGCGAATTCAGCACGATCATATCCGCATGCTTCTGCACAAGTTTCGTTTGTGCATTGGCTTCTTCATTATTTGTTTCCAGCGCAAAGCCCACGAGGTATTGATGCCCACTTTTGATCTCGCCCAGGTGTTTTAAAATATCGGTCGTTTTCGTGAGTTCAACCGACAAGGCTGCGTCAGCTTTTTTGATCTTCTGCACTGCGACATTCACCGGGGTATAATCCGCAACGGCCGCGTTCATAACGGCAATATCCATTTGTTTGAATCGTGTTTCACAGGCTTCAAACATTTGCCTGGCAGATTTTACGTGAACGGTATTTAATAAAGGCGAGGGCACAAGATGTGTTGGGCCCAGCACCAGGGTAACGGTGGCGCCTGCCTGTTGCAATGCTTCAGCAATAGCAATTCCCATGCGACCAGAAGAATTATTTCCAATAAAACGTACGGGATCTATTTGTTCATAGGTCGGCCCAGCCGTAACCAATGCCTGTTTACCTGTTAGTGCAAGATCATTTGAAAAATATTGCTTCAGCCACTCCGTTATCTCTTCAGGCTCTGCCATCCTTCCTTCACCAATTAATCCACTTGCAAGTTCACCCTTATTAACTGGCAATACGATATTTCCAAAAGATGTAATGGTAGCAAGGTTAGCTTTAGTGGAAGGGTGCAGCAACATGTCTTCATCCATGGCCGGCGCCACGGCAACTTTGCAGGTAGCAGATAAATACACAGCCAACAGTAAATTATCACAGCCGCCAACTGCCAGCTTTGCCAGTGTATTGCAACTGAGCGGGGCAATAAGCATGATGTCTGCCCAGCGGCCGAGCATCACGTGGTTGGACCATGAGTCGTTTTTAAAAAGATCTGAAAGAACAGGATTCTTTGAAAGCGTAGCGAGTGTGAGTGGAGAAACAAAACCTTTAGCTGCGTCGGTCATCACAATTTTAACTTCAGCACCAGCCTTGATCAGCAACCGGACCAGCGAGGGTATCTTGTATGCCGCAATACTACCGGTAACTGCAATTAATATCTTCTTTCCTTTCAACATAAAAAACGACGGATGAACCGTCGTTAAAAATATAATTTCTTATCTGAATTGAAATGCTAAATAATCGATCGCTTAGCTGAACAAATCTTCTTCGTTTTTACGGAAGTAAACTTTTCCATCCATAAACTCGTTAGACGCAAGCAAGGCCGGGTTTGGCATACGCTCGTAAGCCTTTGAGATTTCGATCTGCTCCTTGTTTTCATGAATCTCTTCAAGACTGTCTGTATGACTCGCAAATTCCTCCAGCTTATTGTGCAACTCTTCTTTGATCGTGATGTTGATCTGGTTAGCACGTTTGGCTATAATTGCAATGGATTCATACAAGTTACCTGTTTTTTCCTTGATGTCGAACAGGTTTTTAGGCTCCACTACATTGCTCGTGCTAGAGCTTAGTTGTCGTCTTAATTTGCTCATTTTGTATTTCTTTAATGTTGTTTTGACTTGTTTCACTTAATTCTTTCGCTTCATTTAATAAAGCGCTTTCAGGATACCTGTCCGCGAAATCCTGGTATTCTGTAACTACTTTTTCAAAACGCTCAACTTGCTTGTCTACCACGCTGAGTTTGGCAAAGCGATAATAAGAGCGAAGAACATTTATTTTGTATTTGTCTCCAGAGGCTGACTCAGGATAATTATTCAGTAAACTGCTATAAGCTAAAGCCGCAGCACGGAACTGGCCCACTTTAAAATAAAGATCTGCCGCCCGTAGTTCTTTGATTTCAAGCAATTCACGGCACTTATCGATGATTGCAGTAGCCTCAGGAATTCTTGTTGAGCCAGGATGGGTATTGATAAAAGTTTGCATCACCCCGATTGACTTCGATGTATTCGTCTGATCAAGATCTACCTTGGGAATTTGCTTATAAAAGCACATCGCGTGCATGAAATCTACTTCTTCTGCCTTGGGGCTATTCGGAAAAACCTCCAGGAACCCTTTGAAGAAATTCTCGGCATCCATATAGTTTTTCAGGTAATAAAAACAATAGGCGTCTTTGTAATACAATTCTTCAAACTTGTCTGTGCCCTTGAAAACCGGGTACAATTCCTCGTATAATACCTGGGCCTGGCGATAGTTCTTTTCCTCATAATACTTATCAGCCATGATAAGCTTATAATCCACGTCCTTACTTTTCAGGACTTTCGAAAACTTGCTACAGCTAGAAAATGCAATGAGAAGTACAATTACAACAAAGGGAATTTTCACAAACTTCATAGAAGACGGCAAAATTAATGATTTAATCTCAAATATCCCTTCTAAAGTTGAAGTACAAACGCAAGCCCCGTTAAGGTTTTCAAAATTCTTGTTCTGCAAATCACCTATGTACCGAAGTTTATTCAAAAAATAAACCCTTCCGCTGAAACGGAAGGGTTTAAATATTAAGAATTATAATTATCAGTTAGACTTTATGTCGATTGTATTTGCATCTCCGCCACCAATGTTTTTGTCAATTGAAATCCTGTCGGCACTAACACCCAGTGTTTCTACTAAATAATTGCGAACAGCTTCCAATTTCCTGTCAGCCAAAGACTGTTGAGCTTTTGAAGCGCCAGGATAAGCTGTGATTGTGATCGTGCAATTGGGGTTATCATTCAATTTAGAAACAACACTTGAAAGCATTGCTTTCACATCCGAACTTAATGCAATACCCTTCATTGAAAGACTTGGGTAATCTGTTGGGCAGTTACGGCCAAAGTTGCCAGACTTCATTAATGAGTCAAGCGTAACGCAGCAAGATGGATCAGGACATTTGCCAACACCGTCAGCATCTACTGGTTGGCACTCGGTTGGAGTTATCAGTTGTTTGTCTTTACAATCCGGAACACCATCACCATCCGTATCTTTTGTTACACCATGAGAATCAACCGGGCAACCGGCTGGTGTGTTTGGCTCCCTGTCAAGTTGGTCAGTAACACCATCGCCATCTGTATCATCCAGGATAGGCTTGGGCAGCTTCATGTGTTTTGGGTTGTTTAGCTCGCTGTAAGCGTAATCCAATGGATTCAACCACCATAAAGGCTCAACATGTTTGGCGCCCAGGTTGAAGTTTAAACCAATGGATAAATAATTGTATGAATCAAAATCACGTGTCTGCACAGCATCGCCTGTGGCTTGTTCCTGCCATTGCTGACCATCTAGCAAATCATCTTTTACGAAGGTGTGCCGATCTTCGATAGCGAGGTTAATTCTTTTTCCTAGTTTAAAGGCAACTCCTGCCAATGCAGTTCCGGAAGGTTTTAAGGTATTGTCACCTAGTTTTGGTCGACGCTCACCTGCATCCTCAGCTGCGGTTTCATAAGTGTCATCCATACCGTCTTTTAACGCATCTAACACATCTTTCCGGTTTTTGTACACCCCAGCAGCAGGTATTTGGCTTTGGAAAAGGGCGGCGTAGTTATTACCGCTGGCATCCAATGCATTTACTTTCGCATTATACCAGGTAAAGCCTATTCCCGCTCCACCATAAATCACCAAACCATTCTTTTGTTTGTGAAAGCGAATATTGTTCAAGGTTATGATCCCCTGTAATGAAAGGTCTTGAAGGTGTGTTTTGTAATTGTAAAAAACCCGCTGAACGGTGCTGGTCGGACCACCATCCAAACCACCTACAACACCATTGGGACTTCTTACAATAGCATTATATCCCTTACCTGCCGGAAGGTTACCTGCTACATATGAGTTGGGATTGGTATTAGATCCAATCCAGGCAGTATTTTTTGCATAGTTCTGAGAGGCATTCCAATTCATTCCCTTGGCAATACCGTTTACATATTGTAAGCGCAAGGAAAAAACATAGCCCATTGCTTTCCGTACATGGGCGCTGAATCCAAGGTTAGGAATTTTGGCCGAAACATCACCGCTGATAGCTGTATTACCCAATGAAACACCAAGCTCCCACATGTTGCGGGGTTTTGCTGGAAAATTGTAAGTGTTGTTCCAGAATTCATTTTGTTGAGGCATTGACTTCGCGGAAATAACCGAAGAGTCAAAAATGCTGTAGCCTTCGCCCTGTTGAGCAAAAGTGGTTACAGTCATGAGCGAAAGCAACCCAACTAGGAGTTTGCATTTTTTGCTTGTCATAAATAGTTAGTATTAGATTAGCTGAATTCGAATGGGGTTAATTATATTACAAAAATATCGTTTGAGAATTAAATACCAAACTTATTTGTTATGGTTTCGGGCATACGTTGTTGAGTTGGAATGGTTTGTACAAGACTTGCAGAGACCATCAATTATTTCGTTAAGCTGCTTCTACAAAAAGAAATCTAGAACGTTTCTTTGCCTCGATTTATTATGAAAATCAAATTATTAATTTGTGGTAGCTCTTGCATACTGCACTATATTTCTTTTTTTTGCGGATGGACTTTGTAACGGATATCATAGGCGATGAGCTGAAGACCTTTGAAAAAAAATTTACGGAAGCGGTCAAAAGTCAGACTCCTATGCTTGATCGCATTATGAAGTACATCATTAAGCGAAAGGGAAAACAGTTGCGTCCCATGTTCGTTTTTCTCAGCGCAAAACTGCAGGCCCCCATCAACGAAAGTACTTACCGGGCAGCCGCACTTGTAGAAATTCTACACACCGCAACGCTCGTTCACGACGACGTGGTGGACGAATCATTGGAACGACGAGGTTTTTTCTCCATCAACGCACTCTGGAAGAATAAGATCGCAGTACTTGTTGGCGATTACCTGTTGTCCAAAGGCCTGCTGTTGTCCACGACGAACAACGATTTCGAACACCTACACATTTTATCTGAAGCTGTTAAGCAGATGAGCGAGGGCGAATTGCTGCAAATGGAAAAAGCCCGCAATCTTAACCTTAAAGAGGATATTTATTTTGAAATTATTCGTAATAAGACAGCCTCATTGCTTTCCTCCGCATGTGCGGTAGGCGCCTGGACAACCAGCCAGGACAAGGCAATTACTGAACGGATGAAGTTATTTGGAGAGAAAGTGGGAATTGCTTTCCAGATCAAAGATGACTTGTTCGATTATGGAAAAGAAGACGTGGGTAAACCTACCGGTAACGATATTAAAGAAAAAAAACTCACCCTGCCGTTGATTTACACGCTCAATAAAGTTGATAAAGCGACCAAAAGAGAATTAATTTACATCGTTAAGAATGATAATAAAAAAGCTGCAAGGGTGCAACACGTAATTGACACGGTTATTGAAAATGGAGGCATCGCTTATGCATCTGAAAAAATGAATACTTACCGCGATGAGGCCCTTTCCATACTGCATGAATTCCCCGATAACGAGGTGCGCAGCGCCCTTGAAGAACTTGTACGGTACACTACCGATCGGAAATACTAAACAACAATTGAGAGATTCTTTGGTAGTGTGCAATCAGGAACACTACCCTATCATCCATGGATAAACGCTGGAAAATATTAGAAGGAGATCAATTGAAGGTTGCAACGCTCCGCAGCCAGTTACATATCAATTCAACACTTTGTACAATATTGGTGCAGCGCGGCATTGACGACTTTGAGAAAGCACGCGCTTATTTCAGACCGCAACTTGGTGACCTCCACGATCCTTTTTTGATGAAAGATATGAGGTTGGCAGTTGATCGAATGGTTACTGCGTTCACCCAGCGGGAGCGCATCCTGGTTTTTGGAGATTATGATGTAGACGGCACCACAGCGGTAGCTTGCGTTTATCAATTCCTTTGTAGAATTTATGAAAAGGACCTCGTTGAATTTTATATCCCGCACCGCTACCGCGAAGGATATGGTGTAAGCAAAGCGGGAATTGATTTCGCAGCGGCTAACAATATTTCACTAATTATTTCTCTTGACTGTGGGATCAAGTCTGTAGAGTTGGTCCGGTATGCCAAAACGCTTGGCATCGACTTTATCATTTGCGATCACCATTTACCTGATGCAGAATTGCCCCCAGCGAGCGCTATCCTAAATCCGAAGCAACCAGGTTGTGGGTATCCTTACAAAGAACTTTGCGGTTGTGGCGTGGGCTTCAAACTCATCAGCGCGCTGGCCTCCGAGTTCGGCATCGACGAAGCTTTTTTTCATTGCTACCTCGATCTTGTTGCAACAGCAATTGCAGCTGACATTGTACCAATGACCGGTGAAAACCGCATACTTGCTTACCATGGATTACGCCAGGTGAATACAAATCCCTGCCCGGGTATTGCCGCGTTGATTAAATTGGGAGGCATTCAACACGAACTTACCATTACCAATGTTGTTTTCGTTATAGCTCCCCGCGTGAACGCTGCCGGGCGTATGGACGATGCGAAAAAGGCGGTGCAGTTATTTATTGAACAAGATGCGGTAAAGGCTTTTGAATTTGCGGAAATGTTGCATTCGGATAATTCGGAACGCAAAGAGGCAGACAGTAGCATCACCGAAGAGGCACTCGCGGTTATTGAAGGAAGCACGCTGTTAGTTGGTCGTAAATCAACGGTGGTATATAAAGAACATTGGCATAAAGGAGTTGTAGGAATAGTGGCGAGCAGGCTAATAGAATCTTATTATCGACCAACGGTTGTGCTTACCCGAAATGGAGAACTTGTTACGGGCAGCGCACGCAGTGTTACGGGCTTTAACCTATATGAAGCAGTGCATGCCTGTCGCGAATATCTCGTTGGCTATGGTGGGCATTTTGCCGCTGCCGGGTTATCGATGTTACCCGAAAATGTGGAAGCCTTTACAAACCGTTTTGAAGCGGAAGTAGCGGCAACAATACCCGACCATTTGCTTATACCGGAAATCATAGTGGACGGCGCATTATCTTTTTCCGAGATCACTACATCCTTTTACAATATTCTTTGCCAGATGGAACCATTCGGGCCAGACAATATGCCCCCGGTATTTCTTGCGACCGGTGTATTGAACACCGGCTATTCCAAAATTGTCAAAGAAAAACATGTGCGCTTCGTACTTAAAGGCCAGGACAAAACGTTTACAGGCATTGGTTTCAATATGGCCGGGAAGTTTCAATTGCTTGAGCAGCAGAAACCAGTTGACGTATTATTTACAATCGATCAAAATGACTGGAATGGGGAGAAGACTTTGCAACTGAAAGTCATCGATCTGCGGCTATCTCCTGAACCCAGTAATCCTACCTCTTAATTATGAAAACCTTTCTCTCCTATTTTTTCTATCTCGGCATCAACTGGAATTTCAGGATCGCATCCTATGTCATTTGGCAGGAAATAAAAGGAGAGAAAAAATACCGGATCAACACGACAGGCGCCAATGAATTAAAATCAATGGAGAAGCAGGGAATCGACATTTCGCATGCCACGGTTTATATGCCGGTTACCTATTTTCAACTGGAAGAAATTTTCAGGGAACTGCCCCGTGATCAGCGAAAGCATTTTATGGATATTGGTTGCGGTAAAGGTCGGGCGCTTTGTGTTGCCGCTCATCATGGTTACGGGAAAGTTACGGGCATCGATTTTTCGGAAGAATTTTGCCTGGCAGCGAAGAAAAACCTGGAGATAACGAAGGAAGATTTCCCTAGTTTAACTTACACGATAACCACGCAGGACGCATCTCTCTCACCGATCCCTTTGGATGTTGATTGTATATTCCTTTTTAACCCCTTCGATGAAGTGATCATGGTAAGAGTTGTACGAAGCATCATGTCAAGCCTCAAATTGCATCCACGAAATCTCAACCTCGCATACGCAAACCCGTTATACAAAAAGTTATTCCTGGAAAAGGGCTTTACAGAGACGTACTACAGCAAGCGATTGAAGTACCTCGAGATGTCAATATTAAACTTCCGGCCTGAGAAGCCGGAAGTTTAACAGACATTAAAACATTAAGATAATGTTGCAGCTTCCTGCTCCTTATTCATAAGTTCGACACTTCTATTGATGAAGTTTGTAAGATCATTTCCTTTCAAAAGGTCTTGCGACAATAACGCCAGGTCAGCCAGGTTTCTCACCTGCTTCTCTTGTTTATCAGTATCCCCTTCTGCAAGAATGTGCTGGTAAATCTTGTGATTACCATTAACCGTTAACGTTACTTCGTCGGGCATGTTCGCGTAGAATGCAGCCATTCCACCTCCCGCAGCTCCCATATCTTTCATGCGGCGCATCATCTCCGGCCTTGTGGCCACTACCGGCGGAACGTCGTTGCTCAAACCTTTAACCTCCACAGTAATATGTAACGCAGATTGTTGTTTTTCGAATAAGCCTTTGAGCTTTTCAGAATCGTCTTTGCTCAAAACACTGTCAACATGGTCAGCTTTATCGATCAAATTATCCACGATATCTGCATCCACACGGGTGAAAGAGATCTGCTCCCATTTCATCTCCATGTTGTTGATAAAGGCGGCATCCACCAGGGTTTCCATCTTCACAACTTTATAACCTTTGGAAATAGCGGCCTGGATATATGCATCCTGCTGAATTGGATTCGTCGTGTAGAGTACAACCTGCTTGCCTTCCTTATTCTTTTGCAATGTTTCGGTAGCGATCTTATATTCCTCAAGGGTATAAAATTTATTTTCGCCGGCAACTTCAAACACATTGAACTTGTTTGCCTTCTCCAGAAACTTATCATCGGTCATCATACCATACTTCACAAACAAGCCGAGACTTTCCCATTTTTCTTCAAAGGCCGCACGGTCGTTTTTGAAGATCTCCTCCAATTTATCCGCCACTTTTTTGGTGATGTGCGAATTGATCTTCCGGACATTTGGATCCCCTTGCAGGTAGCTCCGGCTAACGTTCAATGGAATATCCGGGGAATCGATGACACCTTGTAACAACATCAAAAATTCCGGCACAATGTCTTTTACTTCATCAGTTACAAAAACCTGGTTGCTGTAAAGCTGGATCTTATCTTTTTGAATTTCATAGGACTGCTTGATCTTTGGAAAATATAATATCCCTGTAAGATTAAATGGGTAATCCACGTTCAGGTGGATCCAGAATAATGGCGCTTCGTTGAACGGGTATAATTCTTTATAAAAATTCTGGTAATCTTCAGTTGTTAGTTCAGAAGGTTTTTTCGTCCAGGCAGGAGCAACATTGTTGATCTGCTTTCCTTCAAAAGAAATCGGAATTGGCAGAAAACGGCAAAACTTTTCAAGAATAGTGGTGATGCGTGCAGGCTCAAGGAACTCAAGACTTTCTTCATTCAAATGCAAAACGATGTCTGTACCTCTTTCTGCCTTTTCGGTTTCTTCCAGTAAAAATTCAGGACTGCCATCACACTCCCACCGAACTGCTTTTGCACCTTCTTTGAAAGACTTTGTGATCACTTCCACTTTTTCACTCACCATGAATGAAGAATAAAACCCAAGGCCGAAATGTCCGATAATATTGTTTTCGTTCTGGCCTTTGTACTTATCCAAAAATTCTTCTGCGCCGCTGAAAGCAACCTGGTTCAGGTATTTGTCAACCTCTTCCTCGGTCATTCCAATTCCGCGGTCAGCGATCGTCAGGGTTTTGTTTTCTTTATCAATCCTGATCTCAATGCCAATCCCACCAATTTCACCTTTTGCCTCTCCAAGAGAAGAAAGGGTTTTTAATTTTTGGGTGGCATCAACCGCATTACTGACCAGCTCTCTTACAAAAATGTCATGCTCGCTGTATAGAAACTTCTTAATGATCGGAAAGATGTTCTCCGTTTGAACTCGTATGTTACCTTTTTGCATAAAAACTTTTTTTGACTACTTAGCAAAGAAAATACCAAAGGGCAACTGCTGTCAGCTTGACACTATATATATTTTTAACTAAAAAACCGCTCCTTCGAGCGGTTCAGCCTTTTTAAACAGTCAGCCGACAAACAGGGAAACCTAATCCTGCTTTTTCACAGATCCTGCTCCACTGGTTCGTTGTTCTACCCTGGCGCCACCATTATAAATAATATTACCTGCACCTGAAGCTTCGCCTTTTAACAGGACGCTTGCATGGACATGGGCATTTCCTGCACCAGATACGTGGATATCTGCAGTCTCGCTTCTCAGGTCGCCGGATTTAAGCTCACCGCTGCCACTAACCTTGCCCACATACTCCCGGGTTCTGCCGCTTAATTCAATTTTACCGGCACCGCTTACTTCAGCATATACCTCGGGGGCATCAACTGTTCCGGAAATATGCGCAGCCCCAGACACATCAAAGTCCAGCTTTTCATCACCTTTTACCAGGTCTAACAATTTAATATCTGCTGCGCCGGAACTTTTTACAGTTTCCAACTGAGGTGTTGAAACAAAAACTCTAAAAGTTGCGTCGTTGAAACTATTGCCATCTTTTGTATTTATCCTCAAAATTCCATTACGAACCTCCGTTTCTACCAGGTTGATAATATTGTCATCTGCTTCTACCTCTACACTGGTTGGACCATTTTTCACCTCAACTTCAAAAGAACCACCGGCGGAGATGCCTTTGAAATCACCAGTCTGCCTTTTTTCCTTTACCAGGTTTCCACTACCACTCATTTGATTACATGAGGAGAACAGCGTGGCTGCAATTACACAAATAACAAGTTGTTTCATTTTAAAAATTTTTGTAAAGATTTATAATAAAATGCTGGTTTACAAACCATTGAGCACTTTTCTGCAGAAATTTTCCGGTAAATTAAGTTGTCTGGACAGAAAACTGGAACCCGACTTGCCAACAAAATCTTTTCTGATTGGTATTATTTACCTTCGCACGACTATGACGGAAAAAATTCTGATCCTTGATTTTGGATCACAGTATACCCAATTAATTGCACGTGCTGTCCGGGAGGCAAATGTATTTTGCGAGATCATCCCCTTTCACAAACCCATCGATTTTAGCCCGGCATTGAAGGGCATAATCCTTTCAGGATCACCTTTTTCGGTGAACGAGCCCAACGCTCCAACCATTGATATCAAAGATATTTCTTCCAGGGTGCCCGTCTTGGGGGTGTGTTACGGAGCCCAACTTACAGCGAAAGTTTATGGGGGCCGCGTTGATAAATCCGAGAAACGGGAATACGGACGGGCAAAACTGGAAAAAATTAAGGATGATATTTTATTGAGAGATGTATCAGCAGTTTCACAGGTTTGGATGAGTCATAGTGATACCATCAAGGAACTGCCCGATGGTTTTGAAATCTTAGGCACCACAGAAAGCATCCCGGTTGCAGCGTTTAAGCAAGTAACTGGTGGCCAGTTTCCGCTGTACGGCCTCCAATTTCATCCCGAAGTTTATCATTCCACTGAAGGCAAGTCAATTTTGAAAAACTTCCTGGTAAACATTTGCCAGTGTTCACAGGATTGGACGCCTGCACATTTTATCAATGATACGGTCGCGGCGCTGAAAGAAAAAATTGGTGACAAGCGGGTGATCATGGCGCTTAGCGGGGGCGTTGACAGTACTGTTGCAGCTACGCTTATCCATAAAGCCTGTGGTGACAACCTTTTTGGAATATTCGTCGACAACGGCGTTTTAAGAAAAAATGAATTTGAGCAGGTTTTGAAGACGTATGATGAACTCGGGTTAAACGTTAAAGGAATTGATGCGAGGGAACATTTTTATACAAAATTGGCTGGTAAAGTAGATCCGGAGGAAAAGCGTAAAGTGATCGGGGGCTGCTTTATCGAAATATTTGACCAGGAAGCTCAGCGGATCGAGAACATCGATTTCCTCGGCCAGGGTACGATCTACCCTGATGTGATTGAATCAGCTGCGGTTCATGGTCCATCTGTTACTATTAAATCGCATCATAATGTGGGCGGTCTCCCGGCAACTATGAAGCTGTCGTTGGTGGAGCCATTGCGTTCCCTGTTTAAGGATGAGGTAAGAAAGGTTGGCCTGGAATTAGGTATACCACACGATATGTTGTACCGCCATCCCTTCCCGGGACCGGGTTTAGGGATAAGGATTTTAGGAGAAATTACAGAAGATAAGGTACGGTTATTGCAAGATGCAGATGCTATCTACATTGAAGGTTTAAAAAAAGCAAACCTGTACTCGAGTGTGTGGCAAGCCGGTACGATTTTGCTCCCGGTTAAGAGTGTAGGAGTTATGGGAGATGAACGAACTTATGAATTTACAGTCGCATTGAGAGCTGTAACTTCTGTGGATGGAATGACAGCAGATTGGGCTCATTTGCCTTATGAATTCCTGGCTGATGTTTCGAACGAGATCATCAATAACGTGAGAGGGATTAACCGGGTGGTATATGACATTAGCAGCAAGCCGCCCGCTACCATTGAGTGGGAATAAATTATTTAAAGAACGACAGTCTGATGATTGGTCACAGCATTTAGAAATTATGAAAATACGTCTACTGTCCCTGGCTTTTATTTTTCTCACCCTTCCATTTTTTTCAACAGCCCAGGTGGCGGCTGATCCGGCAACCAGTTCTATTAAAAAATTGCGGGTTGGTGTTTTTGCTCCGCTCTATTTAGATTCCGTATTTAGTGCGGACGGAAAATTCAGGTTTAAGCAAGGAATGCCTCGCTTTATTGTTCCGGCGGTTGACTTTGTAAACGGTGCGCAGATCGCGTTAGACTCTCTTAACACTAACAGTAACCAGGTGCAGGCATTTATATATGACACGAAAGCCTATAAGGCCTCGGTTGATCATCTGATAAAAACAAGGCAGTTGGATAGCCTCAACTTGTTGATTGGTTCTGTAAAAGACGTCGAATACTTACAGCTCGCCGAATTTGCCCGCGCTAAGAATATCCCTTTTATTTCTGCAACATATCCCAATGATGGTGGTATAAATACCAATCCTTATCTCGTCGTAATTAATTCAACATTGAAAGCGCATTGCGAAGCCATTTACGGATTCCTATTGCAAAATCATGGCGCTGACAAGGTATTCCTGGTAAGGAAGAAAGGCGCCCAGGAAGACAAAGTTGCCAGCTATTTCAAAACCATCAACGAACCCGATGGAAAACCATTACTAAATATCCAGGTTATTACTGCCGACAGCATCACTTCTGCCATATTAAAAAAACGGCTCGACACCACCCGTCAAAGCATCATCGTTGGTGGATCGCTTGATGAAACTTTTGCAACAAGTCTTACGGAAGCCTGTTACGAACTTCGGGAAGATTATTCCCTAACCCTTGTTGGTATGCCCAATTGGGATGGCTTCAAAAACCTGGTAAAAAAAGATCGGTTTACTGATTTCCCCATCTACTTTACTACCCCATATTTCAACAATAAATGGGACGATTACAGCAAGATGCTCACCAATGGCTTCGCAAAAAAATACAAGGGAAAGCCCTCTGACATGGCCTTCAAAGGTTTTGAAACTACCTACCTTTTTACGCGGCTGTTAATGGCCTATTCAGGAGATATGATGAACCACCTGAATGACCGCACTTTCAAACTGTTTTCAGACTATAACTTCCGGCCCGTATTGTTGAAACGGGATAATGTTGTACCTGATTACTTTGAGAACAAGCATTTATATTTTATCCAGATCATGAATGGCGCCACCTCCCGCGCCTGGTAAATCAGTGTAATATTTTTTTATTCGCCAGGGCTTAATCGCTTCTCTCAATTCCCGAACCTTTTCCTGTACTTATTGTTTTTCGGGTACTCATCATTCCCCATTGTTCTCCAGTGCATCAAAGAAATTTCGTAAAAACTAAACTGCAGTTTAATAACCACCTCTAAGCTCGACTTGTGGACCAAATGAGGCATAATTATAGTATGACTAATTCACGTAATCCGCACTTTAAAGTCATTGAATCAAAAACATGGTGCCATTAATAGAATTTACAGACAAAGGATTATTCTGTCGCCAGGGAGATTTTTACATTGATCCCTGGCAGCCGGTTGATAGGGCAGTTATCACACATGCGCACAGCGATCATGCCCGCTGGGGCAGCAAATCGTATCTCTGCCATCACCTCACCAAGCCCTTATTGCAATTACGCCTTGGTGACAATGTGTATGAAAGTGTTGATTGGAATGAACCTGTCTATATGAACGGCGTTTCAGTATCGTTGCACCGGGCGGGGCACATCATCGGGTCTGCGCAGATACGGGTTGAATACCAGGGGGAGGTTTGGGTAGCAAGTGGAGATTATAAAACGGAAGACGATGGAATCAGTGGGGCCTTTGAACCAGTAAAATGTAATGCGTTTATTACGGAATCAACCTTTGGCCTACCTATTTACAAGTGGAAAAAACAGGCTGAGATATATTCGAATATAACGGATTGGGTAGTTCAGAACAATGCTGCTGGCAAAACAAGTGTGCTGATCGCCTACAGCCTTGGAAAAGGGCAACGAGTTTTGGAACCGCTGGCAAATACAGGGCTCCCGATTTTTGCGCACGGGGCAGTCTGGAATGTACATGAAACATTGATCAACAACGGCTGGAAATTACCAACAATTCAACGCGTTGAGCCTACCACACCAAAAGAATTGTTGATCGGAAATATTGTGGTTGCTCCTCCGAGTGCAGATGGCACACCCTGGATGAAAAAATTCTATCCTTACAGTGTTGGTGTTTGCAGTGGCTGGATGCAGGTGCGTGGTAATGCCCGGCGCAGAAATACCGATGCAGGATTTGCTTTAAGTGATCATGCTGACTGGGATGGATTATTGTCGGCGGTAAAGGCTACTGGTGCGGAGAAGGTTTTCGCCACCCATGGTTTTCAAGCGGCGTTTAGCCGTTACCTTAATGAAGCCGGCATCGAGGCTGCTGAAGTAAAAACAGCATTCGGCACAGAAGATGAAGACACGAAGAGTGAAGACGCCAAAGAGGCAACGAATGAGGAGCTCCTCAACGGCGATGCAGAACCAACTGAAGAACTGGAAACCGATTTAATCTAAAAAATACCTGATGGAGCAATTTGCTGAATTAGTCGGAATACTTGGCACCAGTACCAAGACAAATGCGAAGCTGGATGCGTTGCAACAGTTCTTTGCCTCAGCTCCTGACAAGGATAAGGTTTGGGTGATTGCGATCTTCAGTGGCCGGCGACCTAAGCGAATTGTCAATTCGACCATTCTTCAAAACTGGTGTATTGAGATCGTTAACATTGAACCGTGGTTGTTTGTGGAATGTTATCACACCGTTGGTGACCTGGGGGAGACAATGGCCTTACTTCTACCCGAGCCTAGTGATGCTGATTTAAGAACGGCAGATCAAACACTCTCCTGGTATCTTGAAACTTTCATTCGAATCGAAAAAGCCGATGAAGCAACGAAAAAAGAGTTTGTTACCAGTAGCTGGCGGCAGCTCAATCAAACAGAAAAATTTGTATTCAATAAACTCATCACGGGCAATTTCCGCATCGGTGTTTCGCAAACGATGATGGTCAATGCACTCTCTAAAATTGTAGCCGTTTCACCTTCGGTAATTGCCCATCGCATTAGCGGAAACTGGGACCCTATGACGACTGACTTTGACAATCTTTTGAGCGAGACTGATGTTAGCGCCGACTTCTCAAAACCTTATCCTTTCTACCTGGCTTACGCAGTTGAAGGAACAGAATTGGAAAATCTTGGCGACGTGCATGAATGGCAGGCGGAGTGGAAATGGGACGGCATTCGGGGACAAATGATCAAAAGAAACGACGAGCTATTTGTCTGGAGCCGCGGTGAAGAATTAATGACTGATAAATTCCCGGAGTATGATGCCATTAAAGATTTACTTCCGCAAGGTGTCGTGATCGATGGCGAGATCATCAGTCTTTCTGTACCCGCCGAGACCGGAATTTTTAAGCCACTTCCTTTCGCCGCTTTGCAAACACGGATCGGGCGAAAAACAATCACGAAAAAGCAACTGACCGAAGCCCCGGTGGGATTTATCGCTTACGATCTGCTGGAATACCAGCACCAGGATATTCGTAATTCGTCCTTGGAAGATCGCAGAAAATTATTGGAGGTCATCATCAGGGAAGTCAATCATCCCGTCATGCACATTTCACCCGTGGTCACTGCAAACAGTTGGGATGAATTGAGAGAGATCAGGACCGGCTCCCGAGATATGGGAAGTGAAGGCATCATGCTGAAAAGAAAAAATTCAATTTATCAAACCGGTCGAAAACGTGGTGATTGGTGGAAGTGGAAAATTGATCCGCTAACCATCGACGCAGTGATGATCTATGCGCAGAAAGGTTCCGGGCGAAGAAGCAACCTGTATACTGACTACACTTTTGCAGTGAGGGATGGTGATAAGCTTGTTAGTTTTACAAAGGCATACAGTGGTTTAACCGACAAAGAATTTGCCCAGGTAGATTCTTTTGTAAAAAGAAATTCGATTGAAAAATTTGGCCCGGTGCGTACCGTGAAGCCCGAACTCGTATTTGAAATTGCCTTCGAGGGTATTGCAGCAAGTAACCGCCATAAAAGTGGCGTAGCATTACGTTTTCCCAGGATGAGCCGCTGGCGCCAGGACAAAAAGCCTGATGAAATAAATACCCTCGACGATCTGAAAGAATTGTTGAACACCTATAACCAAACAGGTAAAACTGGTGATGTTAATCTTTGATGGGCCCGGCACGCATCCTCTCCTGTTTTCATAAATTGTACCATGAAAAAATTAATCGTTTTATTTTTCATCTCTACGGGTTGCTTTGCTTTTGTGACGATCGCTGACCAGTTCCGCGAAGACAGCCCGGTTCCCATTCCGCCAAGCAAACAACGAAGAGGCAACGCAGAAAAAGGATTCAATTATCTCGTAACCGGAGACTATTTAAAAAGTGGGATCCCCTATTCAATGTTCTTGCTTGGATCACAACGGGATACAAATAATTTCCTCCAGCGTAGCGGTAACAATAAAAATTTATCCCATGATTTCACGGCAGTGAAAGCACCGAATGGAGAACTAGTGGTTGCACCCAATTGTCTTCAATGTCATGCCCAGGTTTTTGAAAATAAACTAGTGGTTGGCCTGGGGAATTCTTTGAGCGACTACACGATAAACCGTGAAGGCACCGCCCTAATGGCAGAACGGTTCTTAAAAAATTTAAAAGGGGAACAAGCAACAAAATACGAAGCAGCGAGGGATTTTATTACATCGATCAAAACGATTGCTCCAAGTTTAATTGCACCCATTAAGGGAGTGAATCTTGCAGATCATCTTGCCTATCTTCTGGTTTCGCACCGCGATCCGAAGACGCTACAGTGGAGTGAGAAAAATATGCTGAAACTTCCTGATGAATTAATACCAACTGATGTGCCTGCCTGGTGGTTGCTGAAAAAGAAAAATGCTATGTTTTACAACGGCTTTGGCCGGGGAGATTTTGGACGCTTTTTAATGGCTTCGAACTTACTAACGGTAACGGACACTGCTGAGGCAAGAGAAGTAGATTCGCATTTCAACGACGTGCTGGCATATATCAATTCTATTGAACCGCCCAAATATCCAAAACCAATTAATGAAGTTGCAGCTTCAAAAGGCAGATCTGTTTTTGAAGCGAGTTGCTCAAAATGCCACGGAAAATATGGAGAAGTCGAAGAGTACCCGAATTTGCTGATCCCCGCAAGTATCATCAAAACCGATTCACTGTTGTATACTGCAAACTATTCAAATCCACAGTTTATTAATTGGTTTAATAAGAGTTGGTTCACAACGGGTAATCATCCTGCAAAGCTGGTTCCTTTCCGTGGCTACATAGCGCCGCCATTGGATGGCATTTGGGTGACTGCACCTTACTTGCACAATGGTTCAGTTCCCACACTGGAGGCAGTGCTTAACACTAAACTTCGACCGAAATTCTGGCAACGCAGTTTCAATAAACCAAGTTATAATTACGAAACTCCCGGTTGGAATTTTGAAGTAAAGGAATCAGCAACAAACAATGAAACTTACAATACCACCCTTAGAGGTTATGGCAACTATGGTCATGATTTCGGGGACAGGCTTTCCCAGGATGACAGAAAAGCGGTCATAGAATATTTAAAAACCTTGTAAGGCAGTCAGCGGCATTTCAATTCCATTCGTCTCACAAAACACAATCACAGGATAATTTTAGTCTATTGGATCTTAAAGCAACCCCGGGATACAAGGTCATCGAAGATTGGTTGCAATCCAAAGGCAACCATCCCTTTCTTTTCCAGGAGCAAACCTGGCAGTACATTATCAATGAAGAAAGCGGGCTTGTAAACGCCCCTACCGGTTGTGGCAAAACCTTCTCCGTATTCCTTGGTGCGCTGATCCAGTTCATAAACCAGCACCCGGCTAAGTACCAGGCGAAAATCAAAAATGGCCTTCAATTGATCTGGATAACGCCACTCCGTGCGCTGGCAAAGGATATCGGAAGGGCTATGGAAGAAGTGATCTTCGAACTCGATATGAAATGGAAAGTTGGGATACGCAATGGTGACACCCCGATAAGTGAAAGACAGAAGCAAAAACGCCAGATGCCCGAGGTGTTGATCATTACACCCGAAAGCCTCCATTTATTACTTGCTCAAAAAAATTACCCGGAAGTTTTCAAAACTCTAAAAATCCTTGCTGTTGATGAATGGCATGAACTCATGGGTGGGAAAAGAGGTGTACAGGTGGAGCTGGCTATCTCCCGCATCGTGGGTTGCCACCGGCTGGCGATTCAACAAGCCGATGCGGTATTGGAAAGTTCCATACCGGTGAATATTGCTGAGAAGTCAGCAGGCCGAAAGTCAAAAGCTGCGAAACCAGTTACAGAGAATAAAGTCCCTGCGCTGATGATCTGGGGCATCTCTGCTACCATCGGGAACCTCGACCAGGCAAGAGAAGTCCTGCTCTCGACGCTCAAAATTGAAGGTGTAATTGTAAAAGCCAACCTCAATAAACAAATTGACATACAATCCATTTACCCGGATGAAATTGAAAAATATCCCTGGGCTGGTCATCTCGGAATAAAGCTGGTTGATAAAGTGATCCCGATCATTTATGCGAACAGGACGACGCTGATCTTCATAAATACCAGGGGCATGAGCGAGATGTGGTACCAGGCATTGTTAACCGCCGCACCCGACCTGGCCGGTGCCGTTGCCCTGCACCATGGGAGCATTGAGCAGGAGCTGCGCCTTTGGGTTGAAGATAATTTACACACAGGAAAACTTAAAGCGGTTGTCTGTACCGCAAGTCTTGATCTTGGAGTGGATTTTCGTCCAGTCGACACCGTTATACAGGTAGGTTCGCCAAAAGGCGTTGCCCGTTTTTTACAACGAGCGGGTCGAAGTGGTCACCAACCAGATGCAGTCAGCCGTATTTATTTTTTACCTACCCACTCCCTCGAATTGGTGGAAGCCGCAGCGTTGAAAAAAGGTATTGCTGAAAACTACATAGAAAGCAAAGAGCCCATGCTGCTGTGTTTCGATGTGTTGTTGCAGTATCTCTGTACGATTGCCATTTCCGACGGGTTTAAACCGGCAGAAATAATCGAGGAAGTAAAGTCCACTTATTGTTTTCGTGATATTACCGATGAGGAATGGCAGGATGTATTATTCTTTCTTACGCAAGGTGGCAAGGCCTTGCAGCAATACGATGAATACAAAAAAATAGAAGTTATTGATGGAGTCTATAAAATTCAGAACCGGCGTATTGCAATGCGCCACAGGATGCACATAGGCACCATCGTTAGTGATGCTATGCTCAAGGTTAAGTTCATGACTGGGGGCTACATTGGCGTGATCGAAGAATATTTTATTTCGCGGTTGACTGCAGGTGATGTTTTTACACTTGCAGGCCGGAACCTGGAATTCATTATGATCAAAGACATGACTGTCCTGGTAAAAAAATCAAACGCTAAGAAATCACTTGTTCCAAGCTGGCTGGGTGGCCGGATGTCCTTATCTGCTAACCTGGGTCAAAAGCTACGTGAAGTACTCATGGTGAATTCGGAAGACGGCCCTGTACCGCATATGTACGAAGAGGTGAAAGTGTTGAAACCGCTCCTTGACCTTCAAACCCAGCTTTCAACCATTCCTGCGGAGAATGAACTGCTGATTGAACATCACGAAACCCGTGAAGGGTTTCATGTGCTTGTTTTTCCTTTTGAAGGCAGGTTGGTGAACGAGGCTATGGCTGCAATACTCGCATTCAGGATCAGCCTGATCACGCCTATCACGTTCTCCATTGCAATGAATGATTACGGATTTGAGTTGCTGAGTGATCAACCGATACCGCTGGACGACACCAACGTGTACGAGTTGCTGTCGGCTGATAATTTATTGGAGGACATTCAGCGAAGCGTGAATTCCACGGAAATGGCTAAACGAAAATTCCGTGATATTGCCGTGATTGGCGGACTTATTTTCCAGGGTATGCCTGGAGAAAAAGTTAAAGCCCGGCATTTGCAAAGCAGTGCCGGACTTATATTCAACGTATTCGCCGAATATGAGCCAAACAATTTATTGCTCCGCCAGGCATATCGTGAAGTGCTGGATCAGCAGATGGATGAAGTGAGGTTACGCAATGCGCTCCACCGAATCGCTGCAGGAAATATCATTGTAAATTTTCCGAAAAAATTAACGCCATTTTGTTTCCCGATTTTAGTGGATGGACTTAGCAGGAATAATCTCTCTTCCGAAAAACTTGAAGACCGGATCAAGCGAATGCAATCGCAGTTAGCGAAATAAGGTGAGCCAAAAAACTGCGGTTAACGTACCAGGTATTTTCGTTGCATGGTATACAAAATGATGAACAACACAGGTATCCCAACGGCAATGATCACACTAAACGGACCATTGAATTGAGCCGTGCCGAGTAAAATAAGGCTTACTACCAGTGGCATTAATTCGCCGGCAACATAGATCCAATAACCATCTTTTTTTAATTTACGCATCCACACTGCTCCCCAAACACACAACGCAATTCCAATTACGCCTGTTATCATTAAAGGCACCATGTTAGCCTGGGATATTTCTATAGCAGCCTTGCCTTTTTCCATTTCGGCCAACTGGGTGGCAGACATATCTTCAGTCGAATTACTTGCTTTCTCCAACACCCCCAACAAAAACCTGTTTATCGCTGGTAAAAAGAGAATGAACATCAGCCCGATCGCAGATCCGATAAAAGTGAGTACGGTTAGCGTCTTAATTGCAGAAGGAACAGGATTCTCTACTTCCCTGTTAAATTGAACATCATCAGACTGAAAATCGGTGGTGGCCATAAGCAAAGTTTTTTCTAAAATATAAACTAAAAACTTGTTGACAAAATTCCTTGTTTGTTTGTTTCCAGTATATCCAATTTATCTTCGCAAACTGATGCAATCAATTTTAGAGCATAGGGTATTGAACAATAGTTTTTTAGTTTCTGCGGAACGTTGCATTTACTGGCAAAACAAGCGAACCCTCATTCTGTCTGATCTTCATTTGGGTAAGACCGGCCACTTTAGAAAAGCCGGAATCGCAGTACCACAAGGCGTTTTCAAAGAAGATATGCAGCGCCTGGTTACTCAGATCCAAAATTTCAAACCAGAACACATTATTGTAATTGGAGATATGTTCCATAGCCATGGAAACATCGAGCATGAATTTTTCCTGAAATGGAGAAAAGATTTTTCCCAGCTCAGCATCCACCTGGTGAAAGGCAATCATGATATACTGAAAGAGAAATGGTATGCCTCAGCAGACATTGAGATCAGTAAGTGTGAACTACTCATAGAAGAATTTGCATTTGTTCATGATTTTACAGATTGTTCCGTGCCAGATCACGGCTACATCTTTAGTGGTCATATCCACCCGGGTATCAGCCTGAGTGGCGTAGGGAGACAGTCGCTTCGCTTTCCTTGCTTCTACTTTGGTTACACTTACGCGGTACTGCCCGCGTTTAGCCGGTTTACAGGCACTTATGCCATTAAACCAAAAGCCGGGGAAACTGTTTATGCCCTCGTAAACGCCAATGCAGCCAGAGGCGAATTAGGCGGCTTACTGAAAGTCTAATCCCGATGGATCAATTGATCAAAATTGCCTACGCTCCAATTTATGCGCATCCCCTACCCGAGGGACACAGATTTCCCATGCTTAAATATGAATTGATCCCGGGCCAATTGCTGCACGAAGGAACCATCTCACCTGAAAATATCTTTGCCCCAGCACCTTGTTTAGACGAAGTAATATTGTGGACGCATGACGCGGCTTATTTGAATAAATTAAAACAACAACAACTAACGGCAAAGGAGCAACGCCATATCGGGTTTCCACAATCACCGGAGCTTACTTTGCGGGAGCTCATCATTACCCAGGGAACCATCGATTGCTGCCATTTCGCAATTGATAGCGGTGTAGCGCTAAATGTAGCCGGGGGAACACATCACGCCTTTAAAGATCACGGGGAAGGTTTTTGTCTATTGAATGACATGGCCGTTGCCGCTAATTATCTTTTAAAAAAGCAACTTGCCCAAAACATCATTATCATCGATCTCGACGTACACCAGGGAAATGGCACTGCCAGCATCTTCCAGGACGAAAAACGCGTGTTTACTTTTAGCATGCACGGGGCACACAATTATCCTTTTCATAAAGAAGTAAGTGACCTGGATATTCCGTTGCCGGATGGTATTGGAGATGAAAACTACCTGCAGTTGTTACAAGATCATCTCGGTCCATTGATCGACCGTTTGCGACCTGATTTTACTTTTTATCTTTCGGGCGTTGATATTCTTTCGACCGACCGATATGGTAAACTGCAAGTGAGTATCGAAGGTTGCCGCAAGCGGGATGAAATAGTCTTAACCTTGTTGAAAAATAAGCGTATACCCTGTACCGTTGCAATGGGTGGCGGCTATAGCCTTGATGTGAAGATCATTACCGAAGCACATTGCAATACGTTCCGGGTGGCGAAAGAGATACACCAGTTGCTCTAGCCTTTGCGGTCGAGGTTCGACATCGCTCTGCGGGATAGTTCCTTTTGAATGAGGCCTAATTCTCTTCCTGTTTGTCCACTCACGGAACTGTTCTCCTGCGCCCTGCGCATGAGGTATGGAATAACATCGGCAATAGGCCCGAATGGCAGGTACTTACTTACAGAACAGCCTGCTTTAGCAAGATTAAAAGTGATGTTATCACTCATGCCATACAACTGGGAAAAATGTACGTGAGGATGATTGTGAGGAAGTGATTTTTTATCCAGCAACTGGGTTGCATACAAATTGCTGTATTCATTGTGTGAGGCGATGATGGTTGCAACCTGGTCAAGATGATCGATACAAAATTTGACGGCCTCATTGTAATCCCGGTCGCATTGCTCTTTATCAGGCTGTATCGGTGAAGGATAATTCATTTCTTCCGCCCGCTTTCTCTCTTTGTCCATATATGCTCCGCGAACAAGTTTTGCTCCGAGAATAAATTTGCGTTCAGCGGCGGCTTCATACATTGCTTTTAAAAATTTTAGCCGATCAGCACGATACAGCTGCAAGGTATTATACACAACCACTTTGCCTTTATTAAACGAATCCATCACCAGGATGGTGAGTGCGTCTACCGGATCCTGTATCCAGGTTTCTTCCGCATCTACTAAAACCCCCACATTTTTGTCGTTGGCTCTTTCACAGATTCGCAACATGCGCACCCGCACACGATGCCATTCTTCTTTTTCATTTTCGGGCAAAAGATCAAGTGCAGCCAGGTAACGCTTCATTAAGGTGCCCTCCCCTTTATGCATCAGGTCATCAATTTTTTCGAGCAAGGCGAACCGCGAAAAGCCGGTCACCTTTATACTCATGAAGGGGATATTCTTTTGCGTGGCCGCGTAGTCAATGACCCTAATAAACTCTTCAGTTGAATGATCAAAACCCTTCTCTCCATCATCGCCACCCTCAACCCCATAATCGAGGATGACCTGCACATTATATTCACCTAATTTTTTTGCTACAGCCGAGGTTTCCTGCAGTGTTTCTCCACCAACAAATTGTTGAAAAATTGTGTTACGAATAACGGTGCTCGTGAACGGGAGTTTCCATTTTATGGCGAGCGGGGTAACTTTTAATCCGAGGTTCACGAGCCAGGGTGTGCCCATTACCGAGAAAAGAAAATTGGCCTTCTTCAGATCCTTATTCTTTTTATAGGCAAAAGCGGATTCGGTGTTGTCGAAAGAGATCACAGACATCGTAAATATTGAAAGTTAAGATATCCGGCAAAGATAAGTTTATACATGTAGGCTAAAAACTGGGATCGCCTCAACTCCCCCGGTCAAAGAAAAAAAAGGTCAGATCGCCTGGTGATTAAACGGCTGCAGCACCATTTCACTCACAACACCGCTGGCCGGCTGCTGGCATAAAAACCAAATCGCCTTCGCTGCCTCCTCCGCCCTAACCATTCTATCCCGTTGTACTTTGAGATCAATGCCGTCCCAGAATGGAGAGTCTACCCCACCCAGGTAAATATTAGTAATCCTGATCTCAGTGCGTTTCAATTCCTCCCGAACACTCTGCATCATTCCTACCAATCCATATTTACTGGCGCTATAGGCCGCCGCACCTGCCATTGGTACCTTACCCAATACCCCCGGAATATTGATGATGAGTCCTTTTTTAGTCTCCTTCATTGCCGGGAGAAAAGCCTTGAGTAGCAGGAAAGGCGCGAACAAATTGTTATGGATCGACTGTAAAAAATCGCTTTCGGTTAATGATTCGACGGGCTTGATGATGCCTGTTCCCGCCGCATTCACCAGGATATCAATCACCGGGAATACCTCAAAATACTTTGATTTCAACTCCAGTACGGCGGCAGGGTCCGAAAGGTCCAACGCAACTGTCTGGTTCGCTGGAATGCGGTTCGTAGCGGCCAGGCGTTCTAAGTTATCTGCATTGCGAGCCGCCAGGAAAACCCGTGCCCCGCTGCCCGTTAGCAATTTTACAAGTGCCGAACCTATTCCACCAGCAGCGCCCGTCACGAGCATGTGCTTTCCATTCAAAGTTTCCATAACAAAGTATTTGGCTCCTCAAACAAACCCAAAAAGAAATTGTTTACTCATCAGGTTATGAAAACCGTAAGCCTCATTTTCCCGCACCAGCTTTTTGCCGACCAGCCCGCCCTGGCAAATGAACGTCCCGTTTACCTGGTAGAAGAATCCCTGTTCTTTAACCAGTATAATTTTCACCAACAAAAAATCCTTTTGCACCGTGCTTCCATGAAAGCCTATGCGGGTTTGTTGACCGCCAGGGGATTTGCTGTCCATTATATTGAAGCTATCACACCGCTAGCCGAGGTCCGAAGATTGATAAAGGAATTGCATGCGCAGCAGGTAGGCACCATTTATATCACGGATGTTGTTGACGATTGGCTGCGGAAAAGAATTGAGGGTGCTGCTAAAAAGTACGGGATCGGGGTGATCACTTCCGCCACGCCAAATTTCCTCAACACGTTGAGAGGAGTGGACGAGTATTTTAAAAATAAGAAGACTTATTTCCAAACCGACTTTTACACCTGGCAGCGAAAGCAGAGAAAGATACTTGTCGACGGAGGTGGGCGTCCCGAAGGGGGACAATGGAGTTTCGATTCGGCTAACCGTTTACGTTATCCTAAGAAACAGGAACCTCCAACGATCGGAGCTGCAGGCGAAAATGAAAATGTACGGGAAGCTAGAAGATATGTAGCAGAAAACTTCAGTTCCGGCCCTGGATCGAGTGCCAGCTTCCTGTACCCGGTGGATCATGCAGCCGCTGGGAAATGGTTGGACAAATTTCTTAAAGAACGATTTCAAAACTTTGGTGCTTACGAAGACGCCATTGTGGCAAAGGAAAGTTTCCTCCATCATTCGGTGCTTACACCCATGCTGAACATCGGATTGCTTTCTCCGCAGCAGATTATATCAGGGGCCCTTGACGCAGCTCCGAAATACAATGTTCCACTCAATTCGTTGGAGGGGTTTATCCGGCAGGTGATGGGGTGGAGAGAATTTATTCGATTTGTGTACGAACGGGAGGGGCACCGGCAGCGAACCAATAATTACTGGGGCTTCACCCGGAAGATCCCCGCTTCGTTTTGGAATGCGAGCACGGGGATTGAACCTGTTGATAACGTGATCGGCAAGGTGTTGCAAACGGGCTATTCACATCACATAGAACGATTGATGGTCATGGGTAATTTTATGCTGCTCTGCGAGTTTGACCCGGATGAAGTCTACCGTTGGTTCATGGAGATGTATGTGGATGCGTATGACTGGGTGATGGTTCCTAACGTGTACGGTATGACGCAGTTTGCTGATGGTGGTTTGATGACCACAAAACCTTACATCAGCAGCAGCAATTATTTATTAAAGATGAGCGATTATAAAAAGGGAAAGTGGACGGAAACCTGGGATGGATTATTCTGGAGGTTTATGCACGTGCACCGTGATTTTTTTACAAGTAACCCCCGTCTTGGTATGCTCCTCAAAACTTTTGATCAATGGCCGGGGGAAAAACGAAATCATCACCTGTCCGTGGCCGAAGATTTCCTGCAACAGTTGGATGTGCAGGCTCCAAAATATTGACAGTATGAATGAACTGAAATTGACGATGACGTAAATTGACCGTGTCATTGAATGGCTGGGGAAGAACAGGCGAGCTTTGACGTTTTTAAGCCCAGTTTGGAGTAATCAAGGGGAATTCATCCAGCTCACGCGTAATGAAATGAAGTTGTCAAGTTTCCGGATTGTGGGGGGAACGTGTACAGGCCATACAAAACATGAAAAGCGGAGATCGCGGCTGGTTGTCAGCTCCAGGAGCAACAGGCAGCGCACAATCTTGCAGAATAGAATCAGCAAACCGTAGTGTCAATCAATACACCCAGGGCTGCATAGCAGCATGCAGTTGAACGGAGCGTCGCCACTACTGTTGAAGCGCTTGTCACTGCTTGTTTAAAAAAGTCAGCAAAGCTTCCACGAGCTAAAGGGAGCTTCCTGCAAACTACCGTCATCGCCCAACACTTATCTTTGCGCAAAATTTTGGCAT
>JAURWD010000091.1 GCA_030655145.1 Ferruginibacter sp. | reverse complement strand
CTGGAATCAAGTTGCGTACTGATGCGGATATTCAACGCCTGGTTACTGTTTCTGGAGGATGAAAAAGCCATCAAGGCATCTTCTTCAAACAACCAGTTACGGATGGCAAAGCTGCCGTCTGGTTGCACGGATACATCCTGCTGGTCCCACTGGCCGGACTTACCGAGGAGCATCGCCTGAATACTGCCGATATTTTTGGCGTTGTCTATTTTGCCGACAACTTCAAAGAACCGTTCTTGCAAACCCGCCAGCAATGTGTATTTGCCCCGGGGCAGCGACTCAGGTAGATAGAGCGCACCGGAAGCCTTTCCGTTGATCACCGGCCAGCGTAGGCGGGTTCGCTGGCCGTCTTCGTTTTCAATCATCAACTCCAGTGTAGCCAGTGACTGCGCCGCTATTTGTCCACTTTCATGTTTGTAATCCACCGTGACCAGCAATGAATCCCCGGGCTCGAGAATATTTTTGTTGAGTTGTATATCCAAAGCTGCTCTCGCGGGTTGCGCCAGCAGCGCGACCATTGGCAGCAGAAAGGCGGAAAGTAATACGAGCATATTTTTCATACAATCTCTGAATCAATATTGAAGCCAAGCGTTCGCAGGAAAACAGAAAAGAAAGATAAAATTGAATATGAGGTGATAGGATGATCGTTTGGCAAACCCTCGAAACAAGTAGCTAATTAGCTAATGTGCTAATGAAATGCAGCGTCACTGAATTTTTGAATTGGTTCAAGTAACTCAATGTCTCAATTGCTAAATGAAGAAAATGTGCTGATCGGCTAATGTGGTAAAGATGATCAACAGTTTGACCATGAACCATGCACAATGAATCATCAAACATGAACCCTTCTATCAGACCGAGTCGAATTCAATGTATTCACTGCATTCAGTTCTCACCAGTAACCGGGTTAGCCGCTCTTATTGGTTCGTCCCCCACGCAGTCGGGATGGAAAACATTGAGCGCAGCGAATTTTTTCAAAGAAGCAAAAACAGGGGCGTTCCGGTTACGCAGCCCGCCGGCTGTGGAGGCGAACCCTCGAAATAATTAGCTATTTGGCTAATGTGCCAAGGTGCTAATGAAATGCAGCGTGACTGAATTGAAAATGGCTCAATTGCTCAATTGCTCGATAGCTCAATGCGGCGATGCAAAATCGACCTAAAAAACGGTCACCCAAATCTTGTTTTGGCAAACTATGAACCATGAACCAGCAATCATGAACCACTAACCATCAACCCTGAACCGTATTTTAGAATCCTGTACATTTAAGACTTCAAAACTTCACACCATGCGACCCCTACTTTCGATCCTCTTCATCTTATCGATTCGACTGGTAGCTGCCCAGGCTCCAATCAGTAACAGTACCCGCGAAATAGTTTTCACCGGGGTGAACGTCATTCCGATGGACAAAGAGCAGGTGCTCGAAAATCAAACCGTCGTCATCAGGGATGGAAGAATTACCGCGATGGGGACGAAGCACGTCAAATATGGGACAGACGCGTTGGTGATCAATGCCACAGGCAAGTACTTAACACCTGGTTGGTCAGAGATGCATGCGCACGTGCCTCCTATAGACGACATTCAACCGATGAAAGACCTGATGGTGCTTTACCTGGCTAACGGGATTACGACGATCCGGGGTATGCTCGGGCACCCCAAACACCTGGAATTGAGAAGCAGGATTCAAAGCGGTGAAATATTGGGACCGAATTTTTATACCACGGGCCCTTCCTTCAACGGGCGGAGTGTACCAACCCCGGAGCGGGGTGTTGAAATGGTTAAAGAACAGAAAGCCGCAGGGTATGATTACATGAAAATGCATCCCGGCTTAACGAAACTTACTTTTCCTCCCGTTGTAAAAACTGCGCATGAATTGGACATGAAATTTGTTGGTCACGTTTCTTTTGACGTCGGCGTTTGGAAAGCCATTGAAGAGGGATATTCCTCTATCGATCACATGGATGGATTTGTAGAAGCGATCACGCCCGGTGCCGATACGTTAACCGAGCAACAAATTGGCCTGTTTGCAGCCTGGATTGCATATCGGGCGGATTTGACCCAACTGCCAAAACTGATCGACGCACTCAAAGAAAAAAATGTGGCTGTTGTTCCGACGATGGCCCTGGGGGAACGGTGGCAATCACCATTGCCTGCTGAAGTATATACGAAGGCGCCGGAAATGAAATACATGAAGCCCGAAGAAATTAGGAACTGGGTGGAAGCGAAAAACAGTTACCTCGCCAATCCCTTATTCACAAAGGAACACGCCACAAAATATTTGGAAGTGCGTCGCAAACTAATTTATGAATGCTATCAACAGGGCGTCCAGGTATTACTGGGATCGGACGGCCCGCAAATATTTAATGTGCCCGGTTTCTCCATTCATCATGAAATGAAATACCTGGTGAATGCCGGGCTAACTCCTTACGAGACTTTAAGAACCGGCACGGTGCATGTAGCCGCTTACCTGGAAAAAGAAAACTCCGGAACCATCAGGGTTGGTAATGTGGCCGACCTGGTACTACTAAATGGCAACCCCTTGAAAGACATCGACCAGGCCAGTAACATCGAGGGCGTAATGATCGGCAGGCAATGGCTCTCGAAGGCATACCTCCAGGCAGCTTTAAAAAAGCTGGAAAGAAGCAAGTAAATTTTTTCTATAAGTTACTAACGGGATAGCATGCACGCAACATCCAAAGGTAAACGGCAAGCGTGGGTAGAAACGTTGCTGCCAGGACAGCACTCTGAGGATATGCTAATGAATTTGCCGGACCCTGCCCTTTACCTCTACTCGGTAATTATGAATGTCGTCCGGCTGCTGCCAAACAAAATCATCGCTATTGTAATCCTTCCCATCCAATGAGAACTTCCAGGCTGAAAGCTGCTACTTATTATTTTTTTTAGCCTCGAACCCAATTTCGGAGCCCTGCAAAAATTCGTGGACCTGCGTCCGGAAAGTACCGCTCTTCTCACATCTTTTGCAATAATTGTTGACACTAGCTGCTTGTTCAGGTCCCGAATGAGAGTGGGTACCCGTCGCACTCCCGGAGGGCGATTAAAAAATAAAATGAAAAATATTTACGCTACTTTGTAAGCAGACCACAACCGCAGATTACGCAATCGCACCGAAGCAGGCAAACACGGTGAAGAACACAGCACTCCTAAACTTTAAACCGATGATTACGAAACTGATTTTATGTTGTTTGGTGATGTCCACAACGATCATCTCTACTGCACAAGACATCGCGAGAATTAAAAGTATATCAAACAACCAATACCTGAATGTAGAAAACGGCGCCGTGCAAACTTCGGAGATAAAAGATGACTGGCTCAGCGCCAGGTGGGACCTGGTGAAAACTGCTGACGGCCATTATAATATTGTGAGTAACTGGAAAGGAGACGTACTCAACCTTGCAGGCGATCGGCTGCAGTGCACAGCCGCAGACAGAAGTTCCGACCAGGCAAAATGGGATATCAAAAAAATAGAAGGAAGTGATGCCGTACGTATTTACAACGTAGCCGATACTGCATTAGCCATCAATGTAGAAAAGGGAACGGCTGCTGCAACAACCATAGGAGACGATTGGCCATCTGCTAAATGGGTATTGGTCATGATGAGCACCTCCACGGCGGGTGGCCCAAGCAGTAATCCAACTTTTTTGACCATGAATGAAAAAGCGGTACTTGAAGCACATAACAAACTGCGGCGCGAGGTGGGTGTGCCTGATTTGGTCTGGTCAAACGAGCTCGCAGCCAGGGCGCAAACCTGGGCCTATGAATTGGCAAAGAAGAATATGGGTGAATTTGTATTGGAACATTCCCAAACAAAGCACATTGGAGAAAACATTGTTGGTGGATTTGTGCAGGGAAGAACGCCTGACCAGGCCGTTACAGATGCCTGGGGTGATAATGAGAAGCCAAACTTTGATCCCAATACCAGGAAATGTATAGGCGATAAAGAATGTGGGCACTACACGCAGGTTGTTTGGCGCAATACCACCCAGGTCGGCTGCGCCATTGCTGTAAACCCCAATGGCAAGTACCTGCTTATTTGTAATTACAGTCCACCGGGTAATTTTAACAATCAACCCGCTTTTTAAATCTCTCCCGTTTCTTCTTAGGCGCGGGTCTCCGACCTGTGCCACCAGTCGTTAAAGCGGCTTTCAACAATCTGTACAAATTTGCCTTAGGCGCAGGTCTCCGACCTGTGCCACCAGTCATTAAAGCTATTTTCAGCAAACTTTACAAAGGTATACCGCGACTTACGCCCGATCTCTTCTGCTCGCGAGTGTTGTAGTTGGCGCAGCTCATTCCCCTGCTTAAAGCTTTTATTTTAGGAAATTCGCGAACAACGTAATCACCAGGGCATTGATATAATCAATAAAAAAGCCGCCCACCAACGGAACTACCAGGAAAGCCCTTGGCGCTGCGCCATATTTATCCGCAATTGTTTTCATAACCGCCATTGCATTGGCAACTGTACCCAACATAAATCCAATAAAGCCGCCTGACATAACAGCCGCTTCATAATCTTTTCCCATTACCACAAAGGTTAGGCCGAGCGCAAATAAGATCACTACCAGCAATTGTGTAAGTAGTATACCTGAAAGCGGTAGTGCCAGGTGAAACAGCTCCCAAAGTCTTAGATCCATCAATGCTACTGTGAGAAAGATATTCAATGCAATACCGCCGGAAAAATCTATGGTCTTCTGATCGAGAACGGTCCAATTCTTTTTGTCGTTAATGTTCCGGTAAACTGCTCCTACAATCATGGCACCGATGTATGCCGGAAGCGTAATGCCCGATCGGGCAATAAAAAAACTTACTGCACTACCCATTCCCATGATGATACCAATATTCACAAGACTCATCGTAAAAGCGGAGTGCTCATTTGATATATCAACACGCAATAGCTCATCGGTGGCCTCCCTGTTTGTTGCAACTGCCGGAACATTTTTTTTCGTGTTGGTGGCCAACCGGAATTTATCGATCAGGAATGTTGCAGAGGGACCGCCTAACAATCCTCCCAGGACAATTCCAAATGTTGCTGCAGTAACGGCAATTGTTTCAGCACCTCTCAATCCCATTTGTTCAAATAAAGGAGCGAAGGCTAAGCCTGTTGCCGGCCCTCCAACAAGCGTTACTGAACCGGCCATTACACCAAATAGTTTCGGTACTCCAAACAAAGTAGCAACGCCGATGCCTACGAGGTTCTGCAGGACACAAAAAATACTCGACAGAACCAGGAACAGCACTACTTGTTTGCCGCCTTTTTTCAACAGGCCAACACTTGCGTTGGTTCCAATGGAAGTAAAGAACAACATCATGCACAATGGTTGCATGGATGTATTCACTTTTATATTGAGAACCCGGTCGTGCAAAAAAAGATTCACGGCAGCAAAGACCAATCCGCCTAATACAGCTGATGGAATATTGAGCCCTTCAAAAAAGGGGATTTTTTTGTTAAGCATTACCCCGGTTAAAAAAATTAAACCGGCCATGGCCAAAGTCTGAATCAGGTCCAGGTTCAGTTGTGGAATAAAGCCTGTTGTATGCATAAGATGTTAGCTGGTGGTATAGGTATCAAGATACTTCATCACAACAGGTACGGCAATTCTTTTTTTAATGCACACACAGTCTGCACACTTAGCCCCTTTAAAACAGAATCCAGACTCCGATTGGAAAGAGTGGAGCAGCAGACAGTTTCCATATTTCGTGGTGGGCATTATTTATTTTTTTCCCAATTGCTCAACATGACTTTTAGGTAAGTAAAACAAACGTTGATTTTGAGCTTGCAACCGTTTTATGATTTCGTAAGGCCAAAATCTTTTTCCGATACCTATAATGATATTGATGCTTTTTTTTCTATTGGTAAGACGGATGTGTAAGTGTACATGTTTGCATCACCTCATTGACTTTGAAGTTGTTTCTTTTATTCAGTGGTTGTGTTGCCAGGGTTTGTCGGTGAACTCAATGCGTTACCGTCGCCTTTTCAGCCGGCGGGGCTGCGTCATTGCAACGGCGCGGCTTTCGCTTCTTTTCAACCTCTCGCTGCGCTCGATGTTTTCAATGCCGACTGCGTCGTCACCGAACCGAAAGATGCGCCTTGTGCAACGACTGGTGAAGGAAAATGCAGTGGCTATTTTTATTTTGCGGATGTTTTATTTGTTGATGAGTCTGCAGCCGGCGAGAACGACATTTACGTAACGACTAAAAAGTTTGTAACAAATGCTGTGCAAAATCAACCATTATGAGAAAGACCTTACCATTTGCTGAGCTGCCACCGGTTAAAGCGGTAGTAAGATGGTTTGGGAAGGAGCCAACTTTTCACCCGAAGCCAGGTATAGTTAACTGCTTTGAATATCAAGGCTCTACCACTAACTACCGGTCACTGATATGCGCTAAAATTCTTTAACGCGTCACCGGGCAGTCGTGTAAACTGTCGTGGGCGGGCCGGACAAAAAGGCGGAGCCATTTTTTTGTCCTTGATTTTTTTTGCTTCTTTTTTTTATCAGGAAAAAAAAGAAGAAAGCCTCAAACAAAAAGCCTGAACAAGTGACTACAATCTTGTCGAAGATCTCTCTAAAAAACTATCCACGCACCACGCACCATTTATTTCACCGCCGCCAGCGGCGCAGCGGATAATGGATTGCCTGTATTGCCAGGAACAGAAGTACCCGGTGCATCGGTTTTAGCCACCGTTGTATTGATTGTTGCCAGGTAGCGCAGGCGCTCTTTTTTGGTTAACGTAACAATGCTTCCAGCTTTTTCGAAATAGTAATGGACCGCTAAAAAATGCTTTACATGACTTCTTGATTCGGCTGGCAAATACTGCTGTAATTTCGAAAAATCACGACTGCCTGATTGCCGGATGGCTGCTAATACTTTTCCGCTACCGCAGTTGTAAGCAGCTACCACCAGTAACCAATCATCAAACTGGTTGTACAACTCTTTCATATAAGCGGTTGCTGCAACCGTACTCTGGTAGGTGTTCCTGCGCTCATCAATTTTACCATTTATTTTTAATCCAAAACCCCGGCCTGTTACCGCCATCAGTTGCCATATACCGGCAGCGCCTACACGAGAAGTTGCGCTGTTCTTTAGTTCGGATTCTACGATTGCCAGGTATACCATTCCAGGAGGTATTCCGCGTTTCACCAAGATCTTCTGGATGGTGTTGAATTTAGCCGCATTCGTTTGCCTGATCTGCTCCAGGATCTCACCGTTTGTCGCCAGGTACTTCTGCACGTAGGGTTGAAAACGGGGTTGCAACGGAACCACTGGCGATATAACATAGTCTGCGCAGCTGTCTGAGCCCGCTTTTAAGCTATTGTCATTGTTTGTTGTTATTACAGGTACATCTGGTAGGAGGTTCTTAAGAGACAGCCTGATGTAAGGTTGGGAGTATGCCAGGTTTAATTGAAGTACCAGCATGCAAAAGAGCCCAATTTGTTCAGCGAAATTAAATTTCATACTACTAAGTTTTGTTTAAGAAATACTCATAGAAGTTGAATCTTCCGGCAAAAATTAGTTTTCCGTAATATAGGAGGAGGAGTTGCAGCCCTAAGGCGGGGCAGGTACAAAAGATCCGGGTGTGTAGTTAGTCGAAAACCGCTATTGCGGCAAGGGGAAAACAAAAATAAGGCCGCTCTTCGAAACTGTTGTGAGATTTAACACAGGTAAAACTACGCTGACAACCTAATGTCCTAAAACTCAGACCATTAATTTTTACCGTCAGAAATATTGTCAGGCTGCTGGAAGTAAAGTAGACCAGTTTTTAACCATGTTTTTGAAGGTCCCGTACGGTCATTTTCCATTCAAGGAAGGGATATTCTATAATTAGACCGGGGTCGGCAGAGCTTCGAGGGGCTATATGCTGCAGTATGAATTTTTTGCTAGTTAATGCTTCCGAGCTACGTTTCTTCGTCGCGGTTTTGTGCGATGGCAAGTATTGGAAACCAGGTGTGAAAACCGCTCCGTGACGTACGGCTTGAGCAGCAATTCCAAAAGCTCTTGAAGACAACGTATTCTGAGCGGCAGGCAAGGCAAAACGCCCGGAGGGATCGGGTTTGCCTTGACTTTTCTTTTGTTAGCTCTTCTTTGTGTCAAGACAAAGAAAAGTAAAAGGCCGCGCTGCTCACGGAGTTGTGTACCCGCAAACTGCGTGCCTTTAAGGATCTGCCATCCGATTTCCTAAAAAGATAATTAGGCGACAACCACAAAGTGGAGAAACAAAACCGAGGCAGAGATGGTAGCGAGGAGGAGGCATCGCTTCAGTTGTTGGTGAAAATACCAAGCAAGGCTAACCAGCAGCAGCCTGAAAGCGCTGTCATGTTTGTTGAGGAATATACGTCGGGGTTGCACGGCGACAATTCAAAGTTCGTGAAGATTGCTGTGAAAACCCCGCCGGGACAGAGCAGAAAATGCCCATGAACCCCATAAGCAGCCGCTTGGGAAAGTTCTTGAAGACAACGCATTCTGAGCGGGCAGGCAAGGCAAAACGCCCGGAGGGATCGGGTTTGCCTTGACTTTTCTTTTGTTAGATTTTCTTTGTGTCAAGACAAAGAAAAGTAAAAGGCCACGCTGCTAACGGTAATGTGTACACGCAAACAGTTTGCCTGGA
>JAURWD010000086.1 GCA_030655145.1 Ferruginibacter sp. | reverse complement strand
GGTCACTGGTTCGAGTCCAGTACGTTCCACAAAACTTTTCAAAAACCGCAGCCCGACAGGCAGCGGCTTTTTGTTTAAATAACCTTCCAACCTCACTCCGAAAACCCGGGGCGGTTTGCGACTGTTCTGTGTTTAAATCCAGGCCTGGATAAACAGATGCGACCTGTTGCAAACCAATAAAAAATTAAATTCAACAGCGTTGGTTTATACTGAAGCATGACCATCCGCTCAGCCATGCTGCGCCGCACAGCCATGTAATGTGTTCCTTCGCTTGCAGCCACAAAATGCTTACATTGAACAATCAATCTCGAACAGAACTCCAGCAAAAACTAAAATATAGTCATGGGAAAAGTGGCCATCATTAAAACGACATCAACCTCGGTAAATGTGGAAGATTTCATCAATGGCCTTACAGATGAGCAAAAAAAGAAAAGACTGCTTTACGATGGTACAATTAATGGAAAAAGCCACGAAAGAAAGACCTGCCATGTGGGGTAGTTCGATGATTAAATTTGGAAACAAACGTTTCAAAAGCCCGGCCAGCGGGAGAGGGGTAGATTGGTTTAAAATGGGTTTTGCACCACGGAAAGCGAATATTTCTCTATACCTGAACCTGAGCCTGCAGCAACATGCTGATGCATTAGAGCAACCGGGCAGGCACAAAACAAGCGTAGGTAGTTTGTACATCAATAAATTAGCAGATATCAATTTAGCTGTGCTGGAAAAGATGATCAAGACAGCGGACGACTAACCATCATTTTTCTATAGCCATTTTTTTAAGCCCTTACACCTTTTTAAAAACTTCAGCTATTGGTTCTGCACCTTGTTACTGTTTATCATCGCCCGGTTTTTTTTGTTACACCGGATTTCTGCCTGCCAGTTCCTTGGTTTTGTACTTCCTGCCCGGCAAAATTATTGCTTAGCCCGAAAATCTCATCCGTGTAGCTCCGGTATCCTTACAAACATCCCCCGGTAGTATCTGCGGTACGCATATCCTAGAAACAGGTTTGGAACGATCAGCAAAACACCCATCAACCAACCCGAAGGAACAAGGATGGTGTGGTATAAAAATACATTAAGACTAACGGGAAATAACACCACGGCAAAAAATGCTGCGTACCTGTTAATCAACAACGAGATCCCGCCAACAATTTGGATTGACTTCAACATGGGATAAAAATATCCCACACCTAAAAGTGCTGATTTGAACGCTGCTACTTTTCCAGTGTGATTGGGTTGGTATGGGATGAATTGAAAGAAATAATCCAGCCCAAAAACAAGGTAAATAAACCCCAGCAGGATGCGGGAAATGACGGTCGCTATCTTCATAAATCTTCTGCTTTATTTGGTGGAATCATTGTTTGGCAAAGATCGATGAAATCAGGAATTGATGCACAACAATAAACTCAGTCATGGTTACCCTGCCTTCTGTCTGAATATTCTTTTTGAATCGAATCAAGGTATTGAGGGGCGTAACGCAATTCGATGGATTTTTCTTACCCGCAATCCCGTCTTGTTTATTACGCCGTACCACTTAGGATGATGTGAAATTATTTGAGCACTATCGGCACTGTATGCGTGACGATTCGAGCGGTGTTTAAAAGCCATTCATTCCCTTCTACATTAGCATTACAACTTTATCTGCAGCCTTCAGCCTATCCATCACGCCATTCAAATAATTACTTCCGAAGACCTGAAAGACCTTATCGCCCGTTTGAGAACATCATCTTAAAGGATCTAAGCACGGGCGAAGAAAGAGTGCTGCCAACCAAAGTATTGTTTGTTTACATCGGTACCCGGCCCGGTACCGGCTGGTTGGATGATCTGGTACTGAAAAATGAAAAGGGTTACATTCTGTCAGGGGGTGACGTTATGAAATCCCCGTTTTACAATACAACATGGAAATTGCAGCGGGCGCCCTTTTTACCTGAGACGAGCGTGCCCGGCATTTTTGCTGCTGGTGATGTGCGTTTGGATGCTATGACCGGTATTTCTGCGGCCAAGGGCGAAGGCTCCATGGTAGTTCGGTTTGTCCGCAAGTATTTGCAGGAAATGTAGCTGGAGTTTAGGTGCCCTCAATGAGAATTTTGAAGGCGCTCATATATAGTTCGGAAAAAACAGATGGATTTTTGTGCCCTGTCTCAAGGATTGACAGCCAATTACAACTCACCCTACAAAACATTTTCTACACTGCGTGTACCCGTTAAGGTGAGCAGAGGCAGTTATCGCTTATTCGTCCTTTTTCTTTTTAGGAACAAATTTCTTTGGCGCCTGGCCTGCATTTTTTTTAACTGCCGCAGGCTTTTCGATTACCGCTGGTTCCTCGGGGACATTATTTTGTAACTTATCTTCCAGCGTGTTTCCTTCCGCATCTTTTACCGGGTTCGGAATGGGTTCCTGTCCTTCCGGCGTGACTAGTGTAAATACTTTCGAGATGTGTATCCATTTCCCGTTTTTCCATTTGAAGCCTTCGTAGTCTCCATCAGGAATATAGGTCCACTTTTTTGTTGGCTCATTTGTTTCGGATTCGAGGTGCTCAAAAACAATCATGTCCATATCCGCATCATAGGTAAGGCGGGCACCGGCATTCTTTTTATATTCAAGGATGTAGCGGCTCATGGCAGACTTGAAAACAGAATCTTCTTCAAAACTAAAATGCCTTCCGCCGAACGTGGGTTCGTCATTGCTGAAATTTAATACTTCAATGATCTTCCGGTTACTGCGGATATTATTTTCATCGTACCCCAGCAAGGTGTAAAAATTTTGATTGCCGCTGCGGGTTTCTATGATCTTATAGTACACGGCTCCAATCCATCCTTTGTTATTCGCGAACGTATCGGCCTGGTTGATCGTGATGTCAGACTTGTCGATCAATGGAAACAATTTCAGTGTGCCATCCGCGGTTCTCATTTGAATGGCGCCGTGCTGGCGAACCATATTTTCATTGACCACCAGTTGCCAGGTGAAGATCCGGAACGTACTGTCCGGTGGATATAACTTCGAGATCGTTTGCAAAGAATCAAAGGGGTAGAAAAAAGAGTTTGATGTTTTAAGAGCCCGTACAAACATTTTTGTGAAGATGCTGTCCGCATTGAAGCGATCTGTTGCGGTAATTCCCTGTATCAAGCGATCCGCAAATACCTTCATCGAATCTTCTTTGTGTTGCAGCAACAACAAATCCGATTTTTGAACACGTTGAGCGGAAGTCACGACGGCAAAACCACAGAGTAAAAAAAATAAGGACAATGTCTTCATGCGCTAAAATTAATTTATTACCGTTAACCGTAATGGCTTGCATTTAAATTTAACGAAAGGTTACGCAGCGAAAGTCTGTATCAACTGTCAGGCCCGCGGTGCTGCCGCCAGTTTTAGCACTGCTTCAACCATGACTGACCAACTGTACTTTTTCTTTTCCTCAATAATACCAGGCACAAAAGCAGCCGCCCCTTTTTTGAAAAAGGCTGCAATTTTTTCAGCGATAGATTCGGCTGTTGGTTCTGCTACGAGTCCAACTTTATTATTGGGTACCAGGGCGGGCAATCCACCTACATTGGTTACGATCATTGGCTTCTCAAAATGATAGGCGAGGGGAGTTACCCCGCTTTGAGTTGCATTGCGATACGGTTGAACCACCGCGTCGGCGGCGCATAAATAATATTTGACTTCATTTTCTGGTATAAATTCGGTACGCAGCACCAGGTTTTCCAAGATTCCATTGGACGCAATTTGTTCGTCGTAAATTTTCCTGTTGTCATAGAATTCTCCCGCGACAAGCAATTTAATATCCGCCGTGGCGGGATCTGCTCTCAGGATTTTTAAGGCATCAAACAACAGGTCAAGACCCTTGTATTTGCGAATAAACCCAAAATACAATAACACGCGGTCAGATAGGTTGATGCCAAGAAAATTCCTTGCTTCAGTTTGTGATACCGCCTCCCCGAAATTGTCATACAGCGGATGCGGCACCAGTAAATTGGGTTTTGCCGGGGCAAAAATTTGCAGATCATCTTTCACTTTATCGCTCATGGTGATAAATGCGTCAACGGGCTTTACAAAATACTTTGTAAGTAAGTTGTCTCCCGGCCGGGCTTCGTGCGGTATGATATTATCCGCAATGCACACGATCCTGGTGTGTTTGTTCAGGCGAATGCGGCGCAAGATGGTGCCGAGGCAAGCCCCCATAAACGGTAACCAATAGCGAACAATCACCAGGTCGGGTTTGCGGTTTTTTATTTCGTTGCCCACCTTTAACCAATTCAATGGGTTTACCGAGTTGATCTTCGAATGAATGATCAAACCAGGCGGTGGGGGATCGGTGGTAAATTGAGAACTCCCGGGGAAAAGAAAGGACGGGTATTGTAAAGAAAAACTATAGATATCTGTAGCATGGCCAAGATCAATAAATTCTTTCGCCAGGCGCTCATTAAAGGTGGCTATGCCGCCACCACGCAAAGGATGCGCCGAACCGATGATAATTATTTTTTGAGGACCCGTCGTAGACAATGGTGCAAATTTGGTGAATCGTTAAAGGTCAAGTCCGATCTTTCTTTCCACTAAATAAAAGTTGCGGTCGCTGGAGTTGCGGGCAATCATCTCACCAAGAAACCCTGCAAGAAAAAGTTGGGTACCGATCACGATCGAAATGATACCGACATAAAATAAGGGGCGGTCGGTCATATTAAATTGCGCAAAGAATATCTTCCCTATAAAAAGATAGATCCAGATAAACAGACCAATCAATAGTACAATGCTTCCCCACAAACCAAATATGTGCATCGGTTTCTTTCCAAACTTTCCCATGAACATAATGGATGCGAGGTCTAGAAAACCGTTTACAAAACGGCTCCAGCCAAATTTGGTCACACCGTATTTACGCGGCCGGTGTTCAACTACTTTTTCGCCGATCTTTCTAAAGCCGGCCCATTTGGCCAACACCGGTATATAACGATGCATTTCGCCGTAAACCTCAATACTCTTTACCACCTTTTTCCGGTAGGATTTTAAGCCACAATTGAAATCGTGAAGCTTGATGCCAGAGGAAGAACTGGCTGCCTTATTAAATAATTTTGAGGGTAAATTTTTTGTGAGCTTATTATCAAACCGCTTTTTCTTCCAGCCGCTGACCATATCAAAACCGTCTTCAACGATCATTTTCCTTAGGCCGGGAATTTCATCCGGGCTGTCCTGCATGTCGGCATCCATCGTAATAACTACGTCGCCGGTAGCGGCTTTGAATCCTTCATTCAGTGCAGCGCTTTTGCCATAATTGCGCTGGAATTTAATGCCCCGGATATGCTCGTTAGAGGCACGCAGGTTCTCAATGACCGCCCAGGAATCATCATTACTGCCGTCATCCACCATGATGACTTCATAGGTAAAATTATTTTCCCGCATCACCCGTTCAATCCAGGCCGCCAGCTCGGGCAAAGACTCGTCTTCGTTGAACAGCGGTACTATAACTGATATATCCATAAGATTTTCCGGCTTAATTATCGAAGAAAAAAATCTATTTTAAGTATGGGTTGAATCGGTGACTGCTACGTATATCCGAAAACGGATTCTGACCCCGGATCCTGTTGAGTTCTTTAACGGCTAACATGTTTATGCTTACTAACCAGGAAGCCCGCGGCAATTGCTGTAACCATCGCACCGATCGCCAGGTAGCCAAACACCGCACCCATCAACATCGAAGGAAAAAAACTTTTTTCAGCCATGGCGACTTTCTCTGCTATTTCCGGCTCCGTATAATTCCCGGTCTTCGCAATTTCCGTTTTGTAAATTCCTGCCATCTCGTGTTTCAAATGTGGTTGCGAAAGAAGGAAGACCGCAGTAAAAATAACCATCAATAAGGTCACCACGATAAAGCACCTGAAACCCTGCGAAAAATACGCACCGAAACGATGTTCTGCACCGGGCTGCTTCGCGTATTCAAGTAAGGTCCAGATGATGCCCGCAACATAAACTGAATAAGTAATGTACTGTAATTTGTTTTGGAAATTCCCCATGGTAAAATAAATACCTACGGAGATCAGTATCATGACAATACCGGTTAAAAGACCTTTTTTAGTCGCTGTATTTGGTTTCATTAATTTAAATGTACATGGTTGCCATTCACGATACCGATCACTTTTCCTGTCAATGTTTTACCGGTGAAGGCTGAATTTTTAGATTTCGATTGTATGTTTTTTTCTTCAAAAACATAGGTGGCTGAAGGATCAAATAAAGTAAGCGAGGCTTGAACTCCTTCTTTGATCTCCGCGGCTGCGATCCCAAAAAGGCGTCTTGGCTGCACCGTTAGCAGGTCTATTAATTTGTCAAGCGGCAGGTCATTTTTAAACAAAGACCATACTGCTCCAAAAAAACTTTCCAGTCCGATCATGCCGTCCCTGGCATATTCAAATTCACAGACCTTAGCATCATAATTCTGGGGAATGTGGTGCGTAGCAAAACAATCGATCGTGCCATCTAATAAGCCCGCTTTTAAAGCATTCCGGTCAAACGGGGTTCGCACCGGTGGGTCTACTTTCAAGTTGGTATCGTATTGCTGCAAATCTTCATCAGAAAAATAAAGATGATACGGCGTAACGGCACAACTTACCTGTCCGCCACCGGCCTTTGCCGCCCTGATGTGATCCAGGCTTTTTGCTGTTGATATGCTGCTGAAATGGATGCGGCTGTTGGTGTAGTTGTTCAACTCGATGTCGCGGGTGACCATCAATTCTTCGGCCATCGCGGGCTTACCGGGCAAGCCAAGTTGCGTTGAAATAACGCCTTCGTTCATGAGGCCGGATGCCCCAATACTTTTATCACCGGGCACCTGGATCACAATTCCATTTATCGCCTTTACATACTGTAGTGCCTTTAACAATAAACCGCCGTTTTGTATGGCGTTGGTACCATCACTAAAGGCTGTGGCACCGGCTTCAAACATATCATACATTTCCGCCAGTTCTTTTCCCTCGGCATTCCGTGTTACCGCAGCGATGACGTGCAGGTTCACCGGCAAATTTTGTGAACGTTGTTTGAGGTACTCCACCTGGGTCTTGGCATGAACAACCGGGTTGCTATTGGGAACCAGCATCACATCAGTGAAACCACCCGCGGCTGCAGCCCGGGAACCGGTTTCCAGCGTTTCGCGGAATTCGTATCCAGGGTCGCAAAAATGGGCGAAGGAATCAAGCCACCCCATACTAACATGGAGGCCCTCACTTTCAATTACCTGGTCTGCGGATGAAGAACTGTTATCGACTATGGAAACAATCTGGCCGTTTTCAATCAGTATGTCTTTTACTAAACCGTTGAATGGTGAAGAGGAATTTACGATCGTGGCCTGCTTAATTAAAACCGTCATGTAGAAAAAAGTTGCGCTAAGGTACAATTTGTTGCGGTTTCCTGCAGGAGCTTTTTCGATTCTTCGCCCGCTAAATGAATGCAAGCAGTTATCGCACAGTTTGTTACATGCGCCACGGCCGGCATTTTAAGACCGGGATAAAATTTGTTTGCGCCACCTGAAAAGAAGAAAAAATCAACTATTTTTGCCATCCCGATAACAAACCGAAAAGGTGGAGAATTAACCATTTTTCGGGACGTAGCGCAGCCCGGTAGCGCACTTGCATGGGGTGCAAGGGGTCGCTAGTTCGAATCTAGTCGTCCCGACAAAAAGCCTTTCAGCAATGAGAGGCTTTGTTTTATAAATCACTATTCAGTACCCCGGAATCATTTTAGCGAAAGTTTTTTTAGCAGTAATTCTTTCCTGCTCCGGGAAACATTGATGGTGGAGCCGTCACTCATAATCAAATAACCTCCTTCGCCTTTAATATATTTTTCCACCTCATTAATATTTACGATGTGTGAATGGTGTATCCTGATAAATGGATAATCTTCCAGTATCTCTTCCATATCTTTTAAATTACGGGAAGCAATAACTTTACGTTTGTTCTTTAAAAAAAGAAAGGTATAATTATTGTCCGACTCACAACTGATGATAGCATCAGCCGCCAGTAATTGAAAACCTTCCATGGTTGGAATAGCGATTTTGTTTACCGGAACAGCAGGATGTTTTAATTTTTGTAGCAACATT
>JAURWD010000081.1 GCA_030655145.1 Ferruginibacter sp. | reverse complement strand
GGTTTAAATCATCCAGGGTTGATCTTAATGGTTGGCGATCCAGGAATTTACTACACCCGGTTACCATCATCATCAGGGGTGTTGCAATCAACAGTCCCCAAATAATATTTTTATATTTTTTCATACGCTTAAATTTATTTCTTTAAAAAGTTAGGTTTAAACCGAATGTAGTCACCATTGGTATCGCGCCGCCCGCGTTGTCATAACCAAAAGCCGTGGCATCTCCACCAAACTCAGGCGTATACCCAAGGTTGTTCTTAAATGTTTTTAAGTTCTGCACATTCGCATAAACCCTTAAGTTTTTCACTTTAATTCCTGACAAAGCCTTTTGATTAAAATTATAGCCCAATTGCAGGTTTCTTATGCGGAAATAACTTCCATCTTCGATGTTATAAGTAGACCCGTTGTAATTGAAACGATCTCCCTGTCCAAGATTTGGAACCCAGTTTGAAGTACCTGGACCGTGCCAGCGCTCCAGTTTCTCTGCAGAGTAACTAACTCGTTGGAATGGTGATTCGAGCGAACCCCAGGTTCTGAATACTTCGTTACCATAAACACCAACCAAATCAACTCCAAGCGTAAGACCTTTAAAAGCCAGATTGATCGATCCGCCGTAAGTAAAGTCCGGTGTTGGATTACCAATCACCGTACGGTCATCAGCAGAAATAATACCATCACCATTTACATCCTTGAATTTGAAGTTACCCGGGCGGTAAGCACCCAATGCTCCAGCGTTCGGTGACTTTGCGATATCAGCATAGCTCTGGTAAAGGCCTTCAACCACGTATCCGTAAAAAGACCCAATTGGCAGGCCCGGCTGTGTACGGCTTTCGGCACTTCCGTTATTTTGGAAACCTCTTGCCAGGTAACCAGTAGGTAAATCTTCGTTCAAACTAATGACCTCATTTTTCAAAAACGTAATGTTACCGCCGATGTTCAACACCAGGTCCTGGGTGAAATTCTGTACCCAACTTGCTGTAAGTTCAACGCCTGAATTTTTAATGCTTCCTCCATTGATCAATTCGTCAGGCAAACCGATAGACTGTCTTGACACATAGGTCAACAGGTCATTGGTTGTGCGATCGAAATAATTACCTTCAAAATGTAACCTGTTCTTGAAGGCATTTAATTCAACCCCGATCTCTTTCGCATTCACAGTTTCCCATTTCAGGTTTGGATTCGGCTCGTATTCAGGACGGGCAGCAGTGTAAACGTTTGTTCCAAATACCGCGTTAGCATCGGAGCCAGTCAATAAACTTGGATAGAACGGATAGTTCAACGGGGTTCCATCTAGGCGGGAAGCTGTTTGGTTTCCAAGAACACCAATCGATCCTTTTAATTTCAAGAAGTCGAAGATGTTCTGGCTTTCCATAAATGATTCTTTTGTAAGATCCCAGGCTGCTCCCACTGCCCAAAACTGCTGATCGCGGTTGGCCTCTGGTAACCTTGAGGATGCATCATTACGAAAAGAGGCATTCAGGAAATATTTGTTTTTGTAGTTATACAAGCCTCTTGCCAGGTAGGACATGGTAGAATACTCACTCTGTGAGGAATTGGCAGAAGTGTTTGTAGGATCCTGGAAACCGTTGTTGATATACCAGAACCTTTCATTATTAGGAATCGGCAGGGCACTTGGGCCGCTAGCCTGGGCGGAAGTCCCGTTGCGGTTGAAATTGCCGAAATAATAAGTAGTAAAACCTCCAGTCAAGGTTAGGTTGTGATCACCAAACCGCGTTTTGTAATTCAATACATGATCCTGTTGAAACTTGCGATAGTTATCATCATTTTCAGTAACCCTGGTACTTTGCGTATACGGATACGGTGTGTTGTTCTTCGGATTGTATGCATAATACAGTGGAGTGTAGGTGCGGGTATTGATGTTACTTTGATCCGCATACAAAGTTGACCTGAAGGTGAATTTTTTCAAAAATGCAATCTCAGCATACACACTTCCCACGGTTCTGAGCTCAATACTTTTGCGCTTATCCCATTCGTTCTCCAATTGTATCAATGGATTTACAACCCCGGAAGACTGCAATCCAACATCTAAACCAGAATAAAGATTTACATCAAGTGTATCTACACCATACGGATTCCTCACGCGGAATGGCATTGTTGTGGCTGATACCTGCGGAATAACTTTACGGGCAGCATCCAACACCCAGGTTGCGTCGTATGGATTATTTTGCCTGGATATATTTAAATTCAGTCCAATTTTTATTGCATTGCTGATCTTGAATTCATCTGCAAGCGACAATAACCATTTGTCAAGTTTTTCCCTGCGTACAATCCCTTCGTCATACTGGTAACCCATACCGAAATTGAATCGATTCTTTTCAGTGCTTCCCGCAATGCTTAGGTTGCTGTTGCTGAATTTACCCGTACGTGTAACAGCATCGATCCAATCTGTATTTGCTGTAAGCCCGGAATAATCAAACGGTACGGTCGTTGGATTGCTGGCATCACCTGCTCTTTCTTCGGCAAACAATTCTGCGAATTGCGCAGCGTTCACCAACTTGATCTTATCCACCAGTTTTTTAAATCCATAGGAAGTATTAAAGTTTACTACTACCTGGCCTGCTCTAGCTTTCTTAGTGGTGATGGCAATTACACCAGTGGCACCTTTAACCCCGAAGATCGCAAGTGAGGAAGGATCTTTCAATACCTCGATCGACTCAATATCATTTGGATTGATGTAATCAATGTTATCATTAAAAATACCATCTACAACATACAGAGGTTGCACCTGGCCGATACTAACGGTACCACGTATGCGGATATCCGGAGCTCTACCCGGTGTACCCGAGTTTACTACAGATAAGCCAGCTACTTTACCCTGTAATGATGCCATTGGGTTGGTATTTGGTTTATCCGCCACTTCTTTTCCTGATACTTTTACGATTGAACCGGTAAGGTCTCTTTTGTTAGCAGTACCATACCCGATTACAACTACCTCGTTCAAACCTACCGTAGAAGTCTGCAGGGTTACATCCAGTTCAGTGCGGTTATTAACAGGAACTTCCTGGGTAGCATATCCAACGGAAGAGAATACCAGCGTAGCGGTTTCCGGAGCAGAGATCGAGTAGATCCCGGCAGCGTTCGTTGTTGTTGTTACGGTAGAGCCTTTAATGGTAACCGTTACACCCGGAACAATTTCCCCGGTGGAGCTCGTCACTTTCCCGGTTACGCGGATATCCTGGATGGATTGCTCCCTGCCAGTGATAACGACCAGGTTATTCTCCAGTATGCGATAAGTGAGTGTCGTTGTGGTGAAAATGTTATCCAGCACTTCGGTGACTGGTTTGTTGATGGCGTTGATGCTTACTTTGTATGTAGAGGAAACAACCTCATCGTTATACAAAAAGCGAAAGATGGTTTGTTTTTCAATTTGCTTTAATGCTGTCTTCAAACCAGCAGATTGCAGGTTTAAAGTGATCCTGTCCTGCGAAAAGGGCCGGGCAGCTAACTGCATGTTAGTGAGCAATATGAAAATAACCATGAATTTCATAAGCAACAGAATTTTAAAGATGCTTCGTTTTGGCAAAGCGGGGAGACTTTTGTGTTTTTTCATATTTTAAGTTTTGTAAATGAAAAGGCAGGAAACAAAGCGCTCGCACGATTTGGGTTTCCCGAATACCCTTTAATGGAAATGCTCCAACATTTCCCTTTCGGTTTTAGGAGGAGTTATATTCTTGGCTTGGTCTCATAGCTTATTTATTTGCAATTGTGATCGTATCATTTTTTACGGTGTAGGTAAACGGTGACAAATATTGCAGAGCCTGCAAGGCTTCCGTCACTGTTTGCTTTTCGAAGGTGCCGGTCATGTGAAAATTTTTCAACTTTTCATCATTGAACCGGATCTGCACCCCATACCATCTTTCCATTTTTATCGCAACATCTTCAAAAGCCTCATTATCAAAACTCAATTTATTCTCTACCCAGGCAGTTTCTAAAACCGTGTGATCTTCAGCAGAAAAAGTAAGTTGCCCTAGTTTGATGAAAGGATCTTTACCTGGCCCCTGCAGCTTGTCATTCGCGCTAACCCCATCATCCGCGGGAACCTGGTCGTTAAGCAGCACGAGTTTGTCGTTGGGTTTCATCATGATCGTTTCTCGTCTTCCCTTCACTGTTACTTCAATACTTCCGCGGATCAGGCTTGTCTCCGTATTTTTTTCACCGGGATATGCCTTTACATTAAAGGCCGTTCCAATCACCTTGATCTCCATTTTTTTTGTGTGGATGATGAAGGGTATGGCCGGGTTTTTCACAACATCAAAATACGCCTCTCCGGAAAGCGTTACTTCCCGAAGTTTATCTCCAAAGCCCTTATGGCTGTATACCAACTTGCTGCTGCCATTCAGCCAAACTGAACTTCCATCAGGAAGCACAATTTTTGTTCTTGATCCACTTTTGGTCGACACTTCACTCGAAGCCAGTTTTGCATCAGCGAGTTTAGGCGTGGTAACCCTGGGTCGATAAACCAGGAATATGCACAAAACAAACAGCCCTAATAAACCGCCGGCCAGGTAATTAATTTTGTTGGTAGTTTTCGGTTGGGGGGATTCGACATCATCCAGGCTTAACGCTTCAAATTCTTCAATGTCAGGGTCAGCATCAAGGTCAAACCCCTGGGCTTTTAAACGATTTAGGTGGAGATGGTACGTAGCTTCAAGAAAATCATTGTCCTTTTCAGGCGGAGTTGCCCAGTATTCTTCAATTGCCTGCAGGTATAATTTTTTGCCGTCGGGAGAGGTTGATATGGATTCGATCTCAGCAAGCTCAGAGGCTGTCGCTTCCCCCGAGAGTTTCCGGGAGACCAAGGTCCAAATTCGATCGTTGATCATACGCAAGTATATGTATAGAGACAGAAACTGCGCCAATCCCCTAAACAAAAAAAAGAAAAGTTAAAAATTAATTGGACGAAGGCTTTTTCAGAGAGATATGGAGATGCTCAGATATTTTTTTTACCGCGATGGATACCTGGTGATCAATTGTTTTGACACTGATATTAAGTAAAACCGCAATTTCCTTATACTTAAGCTGGTCTTCCTTTGCGAGTTTGAAAATGAGCTTACACTTCTGCGGTAGTTGTTGAATTGCATGCTCAATGTCTGCCGCCAATTCCTGCGTGAGTAAAATAGATTCCCCATTTTGATCAAGCGAAGCAAAGTCAACAGCCACTTCATCCAGCGACAGCACACTCGATTTGCGCAATTGCTGTAACCTGCGGAGTGAAGCATTTCGCACACTAACGTACAGGTACATTTTGAGGTCCTCAACCTGGGTGAGACTTTTTCTCCGTGCCCAGATCTCAATAAGTATATCGGAGACAATTTCTTCTGCGGCCTCTTTTGACTTGACGATAGAAAACGCGAAACTTTTTAAAGGAAGAAAAAATTGGAAAAATAAAGTCTTATATGCTACCTGGTCTTCATACTCAGCAATGCGCTGTTGAAGTTCATGAATAGCAAAAGAATCAAGAGAGTTTTTTTTCTCCATGGCATCAATCAAACAAGGATGGGCAAAAGTCAATCAATCAGAAACCTAAAAAAACAACAAAATGGTCACTCAGCCAATTATATGTTGCAACACTGTTTTGTTGGGTAAACCACTTACTGCAATTTTGTGTTAGCAGCTTCTCGAAAAATGACATTATTTTAAACCGAATCGCTGCCTGCAAACAAAATTAAAAACCGGGGGCAAAAAATTTTCGAACTGGAAAAACATGTTTCGACATCTCGGTGCTTACTAAAAGAAAACAACGCCGGATTTTTACTTTTTTATTAGTATTTTTCAACCTCTTCCCTTTAATATTTTTGATTGATGCGTGATTCAAAAACCCTGCTGGTTGCGGCAGACGAGGTGCAGGAGTTGCATGGTGGTAAAACTGCAAAACAGCTTTCCGGGTACGAGAAGGCAAAGAAGTTTCGTGAGTTTAAAATTCATCTTCGGCGCCTCGTGATAGATGCCTTTCTCATAGCAATGGGCGTGATCTCCGCCGGGTTTGGATTAAAAAGTTTCCTGCTGCCAAATAATTTCGTGGATGGTGGCGCGGTAGGCATTGCCTTGCTCATCAAAGAAGTGACCGGCATTTCAGTTTCGATCTTGTTGATTTTGGTTAACATTCCCTTTATCATTCTCGGCTATAAATCGATCAGCCGTGAATTCGCGATCAAGACCGCCGCCGCCATTGGGGCGTTGGCACTGGTGGTCGCCTTCTTCCCCTATCCGCATGTTACACAAGACAAATTACTGGTCGCGGTTTTTGGTGGATTTTTTCTCGGAACGGGTACGGGCCTGGCAGTGCGGGGTGGTGGTGTCATTGATGGATCCGAAGTATTGGCGATCAATATCAGCCGCCGGAATGGATTGAGCATTGGTGATATCATCATCCTCATAAATGTGATCATTTTTTCCTTCGCTGCTTATTTGCTTTCTTTTGAAATTGCACTCTACTCAATTCTCACTTACATGGCTGCCGCCAAGACCGTAGATTTTATCATAGAAGGAATTGAGGAGTACAATGGCGTTACCATCATCTCGGTGAAGTCAGATACCATCAGGAAAATGATCTCCGAAGAAATGGGAAGAGGTTTCACGATCTATAAGGGCGAGCGGGGATTTGGGAAAACCGGGCATCATTCCACTGAGATCAAGATCATCTACACCGTCATCACCCGTCT
>JAURWD010000078.1 GCA_030655145.1 Ferruginibacter sp. | reverse complement strand
CCGGAGAGATTTTAACCTGGGTGGAAAAAGCCTGGTAATGTCGGATAGCCTCGTGGTGACCTTGTCTGTCCTGGGAAAAAAACAATAAACTTTTAAAAAATAAACATGCACCTGCACCAAAACATTCACCGGGTCTTTTCTCAATTACATGACGTGCTGAACCAGCTAAGCGGTGAGCAATACAACCGGGCTATGCCTGTTATCCTCAATGCAACTATTGGGCAGCACCTGCGCCATATCATCGAATTATTTATCCAACTGGATGAGGGTTATACCAGGGGTACAGTTAACTACGACAAGCGCAGGCGGGATCACAGGATTGAAACCGACCTGCATTTCACGAATGAAATCCTGGGAACAATTCGAATCAACCTTGACAAAAAAGATAAGCCGCTGTTACTTGAGATGGAATGTGAAGATGGCACAGGGTCGGAACCCGTCGCTACTAACTACTACCGCGAGCTTATCTACAACCTCGAACACGCGGTGCATCACATGGCGCTTATTCGCATTGGAGTGAATGCCATTACTTCTGTTAACCTTCCCGAAGAGTTTGGACTGGCCGCTTCCACCATTAAATATCGCAGCGCATGTGCACAGTAACATTCGTGCCCACAAAGCAGGGCATATTGCTCACCTCAAACCGCGATGAGGCCTTGCACCGCCGGGCGATACCACCGGCACGGTATCCTATGGCAGGCACTGAATTGCTGTATCCAAAAGATGCAGATGCAGGTGGTACCTGGATCGCAGTGAAAGTTGGTGGAGATGCTGCAGTGTTATTAAACGGGGCATTTACCGCTCACCCTTCCATGCCACCTTATCGGAAAAGTCGTGGGTTAATGTTGCTTGAAATTTTATCCTCCGAGGACCCCATCGCTTCCTTCATTCAAATGGAATTGACAGGCATAGAACCCTTCACCCTCATACTTATTCAAAACCTGGAGTTGTACGAAGCCCGCTGGGACGGTGTAGAAAAATATTGCCTGCCGCTGGATGCCAATTCACGCCATATCTGGTGCAGTGCAACGCTTTACGATAAGGCCGCCCGGGAGGATAGGAGTGAGCGCTTCAGGATGTGGTCGCACAACATTATTGATGCCACTCGCAAAGATATTCTTAGCTTTCACAAGCGCAGCGAAATTGTAATTAATGAAGACAATGTTTTGAAAGGTCGGGCATTGGTTCGCACAATAAGTATTACCCAGGTGCTTCTTTCAAAGTCTGCGTCCAACATGGATTATTATGACTTAACCAATGGCAACACCTACAATACCGCCTTACGCAGTTTAAACCTCCAGTTTAATTACGCATGAAAAAAATATTGCAGCAACCCGCCTTTATAAAATTATTCAATTGGGAATACTGGCCTTTCAATGTGGTGTATGCACCGATGTTTCTATGTTGGTTCTGGTTCTGTTTCAGAGCCCGGTCGATGTTCTTTTTTAACACCTCAAATCCTACTATTAAAAATGGAGGCTTCCTGATGGAAAGTAAAAAAGAAATATATGATCTGATGCCTGCTGAGTTGTATCCTGCCACCCTTCCTTTCACTGCCGGAACACCGGCTTCTGAAGTGCTGTTACAATTGAAGGAAAGGCACATGAATTATCCGTTGATCGCGAAGCCTGACATTGGTTTGAGGGGCATGAGTGTGCAGAAAATCGATACCGAAAATGAGTTGGTTGATTACATAAATGGTAGTAAGGTTGATTACCTCGTGCAAATTTTTATTCCATTTGAAAACGAGATCGGTATTTTTTATTACCGGTATCCGAACCAGCAGCAGGGGCGAATATCCGGCATCGTGGGCAAGGAATTTCTCACGGTGGAAGGAGATGGAGTAACCCCTGTTTTGGAATTATTGAAACGTGATCCCCGGTACATTCTGCAACTGGAAGTCTTACAGCAAACGCATGCGGAGATCTTACAAACTGTGTTGCCCAAGGGGATAGTTAAGCTCCTGGTTCCCTATGGAAACCATTGTCGCGGTACGAAGTTCGTTGACGTCAGCGAGCTGATTGATGAAAAATTAACCCATAGCATTGACGCAGTTTGTCGAAAAATTCCTGGTTTTTACTTTGGACGGATGGACATCAGGTACAATACCTGGGAGGAATTACGCGAGGGTAAAAACTTTTCCATCATCGAATTGAACGGGGCAGGCAGTGAGCCTACCCACATATACGATCCCCGGCATTCCATTTTTTATGCCTGGAAAGAAATTCTACGTCACTGGGTAATTCTGCTGGAGATCAGTAAGCAAAATCACCGGCAATTAAAAATGCCCTACATGAAATTTTCAGTCGGTATGCAAATGCTGAAAGAGAATGGAGCCTATCTTAAACTAATGAGTACGCAATTTGATTTGCCTGCGCGGGCGGCGATACTCTTCGCCTTATTTATCAATTGAGAGATATGAAATATTTAATTTTACGGAGCCCGGTGATCATCTTATTTTTCGCATTGCTTTCATGCATCGGTCACGCTCCCAAAATTCAACCGGATAAAAAGTTGCCCATGGATGAAAAAGGTTTTGCGGTGATCGAGCTATTTACTTCGGAGGGGTGTTCCAGTTGTCCTGCCGCTGACGTTGAGGTTGCGGAAATAGAAAAGCAATACCCGGGAAACGTATACGTGTTGGGTTTCCATGTGGATTACTGGAACCGGCTGGGATGGAAAGATGCTTTTAGTGACCCCTTATTTTCTGAGCGGCAGCGCGGGTATGCAACTGCTTTCAATTTGAACGGCGTTTACACACCACAGGTAGTTGTAAATGGAAAATATGAATTCGTGGGCTCCGATAAAGCAAAGATGAGCCGCACCGTGCTCGCTGAAATTAAAACTGCTCCTGCCAATCGCCTTCAACTGGAAGCCGCAATCATGACACCAGGGTCTGTCCAGGTAAAATATACAGTGTCACCTGTGCCGGGCACGGAATTAAATATTGCATTGGTGCAGGCGGAGGCAACCACGGTTGTAAAAAAAGGAGAGAATGCAGGGCGGAATTTACATCATGTAAATATTGTCCGGAATTTTAAAACGATAAAAAATTATGCAGCAGCCGGTGAGCTCACCATGAATGTTCCGGCCGGGGTGGACGCAAGCGCGTGTAAGATCATATCATTTGTACATGAAATAAAATCCCGGAATATTCTGACAGTTGCCTCCGTACCAGTTAATTAATACCAGCAACGTTATTACCTGCGTTTACGAATAGTGGTTGGTGTGCAAGTTGCATGGTCAAATTACGTAGATTGAATATTACTCAACCAAAGATGGAATCAGTTATTGCCTTAGAACCTGCGAAATGGGTAAAGAACTATGCAGACGCGCTGTATAAATTTACCATTGTGCGTATCAATGACGTGGGTGTTGCTGAAGACATTGTGCAGGAAACATTTTTGAGTGCCTGGAGGGCAAGAGATACCTATAAGGGACAGGCATCGGAGAAAAATTGGTTGTATGCGATCTGTAAGAATAAGATCATTGATCATTACCGGGCGCAAAATACCCGTAAAGAAAATGTCGGGGTAAGAGAAGAGAATTCCTATTTCGATCAGAGCGATCACTGGACCCCCGAAACAGCGCCACAGAACTGGCACATGGATTATTCGCACCCTGTCGAAACAAAAGAGTTCTACGCGGTTTTGGAAGGCTGCAAGCAAAAGCTGAAAAATGTTCAGCAAACTGTTTTCGTGATGAAATATTTCGATGATGTCGATTCTGAAGATATCTGTAAAACGCTGGGTCTTACACCAGCTAACTTTTGGGTACTAATTCACCGTGCAAAATTGCACCTGCGGTCCTGCCTCGAAAAACGCTGGATCAACAATTACTAGTCAATGAAAAAAATCATACTGAGCTGCAAAAAAGCCACTTTTCTTATTTCCCTGCGGGAAGAGCGGAAGCTCTCCCTTCCGCAACGACTGCAGCTGCAGGCCCATCTTGGTGTTTGTCGTTTCTGTAAACTGTTTGCACACCAAACCCACCTCATAAATATAAGTGCAAAGCACAGCCACGAGCATACAAATGCGCTGCTCTCAGACGAGAAAAAAAATAAGATCACAAAAAAACTGAACGCGGCAATCGAGTCTGGCGACAGTTAATAACTCCTTTCGATATTTTATTTTCTCCAGGCGTCAATATTTCCACCGGTTTTTTATACATCCTTCGCCGATACCGTAGCTGTATCATTTTTCTTTTCATGTTTTGTTGTACCAGGTTTAAAAGTTTGTAAGGATTTGCAATTGCCTGCGTCTACACCAAAAAATAAAACACATGAAAATGAAAAGGCTCACCTTTTACCTGCTCTTCACAGTTGGTACCTGCACGTATCTTCCCGCTCAAAAAGCATCCGTATTTCAAACAAATGGCGTCGCCCTGAATGGCTATGACCCGGTTGCGTTTTTTATAACTGGAACGCCTGTACGCGGTACCCGCGACCACCTGTTTAACTGGCATGAGGCGGACTGGCTCTTTTCCAGCCAGGACCACCTCGATAGCTTCAAACTTTCCCCGGAGAAGTACGCACCGCAGTACGGTGGCTATTGTGCGTATGGGACAGCTGAGGGGCACAAGGCACCGACTGAGATAAGTACGTGGACGATCGTTGATGGAAAGCTTTATTTCAACTACAATCCAAAAGTTAAAGAGATGTGGAGTAAAAAGCGTGCGGAGCAGATCATTAAAGCAGATAAGAACTGGGAGCTGATAAAAAACGCTGAATAATAAATTGCCGCAGTCCAGGCTTCGGTCTTTTAGATTTCATAAATACGGCCGGCAACAGAGTAAGTGCACAATGCTGGAAATGTTAAAATATAGGTAGTTATTAAACGTGGTTTGATTTTTATCATCTTATAAATGTAATTGCGTTAATCCTCATTCACAAAAAGTTAAAGAGAGGTTAGTTAATGCTTGCATATTTTAGTCATTCACCACTTCAAAAAAACTATATATGAAATCTTTATTATCTCTCCTGCTTGTTGGCTCAGTATTTCTATCCTCCTGCGGTGTTCAAAATGTAAAAGAACCCGAGTACCGGGATATCCGTGAGATCCGGATGATCGAATTTGGTGTGCTGCAATCCACCGCCGGTGTAGACCTTGTATATTATAATCCAAACAACTTTGGTGTGCAGGTTTCTGAAGCCCGGGGCGATGTGTACATTGATAACCAGTTTCTCGGCCACCTCGGCCTCAATCAATCCGTCGAGGTAAATAAAAGGTCGGAGTTTGTTTTACCCGCGACCATAAAACTCGATATGATCGGGGCAGTAAAAAACCAGCGGGAATTGTATAAAAAGAAAGAAGTACTGCTGCGTATCGAAGGCCTTGCCAGGATAAAAAAAGGCGGCTTTACCCGGGACGTTCCCATCAGGTACGAAAGCATGCAAAACATTGAAAAATTCCGTAGCCTGATCGCAAAATAAATGTGGTGATGAAAGGTGGCATATAACAGGAGACAGACAGCAAGGAGGCTTTGCGGACAGCATATAGATTAACCATCCAGCAAACAATTTCATTCGTTGAAATTTACATCCTTGTTTATCTGCTCCATGGGCGTTATGTGCAAAATTGATCCCTGCTGCAAACGAAGGCATAACCAAAATACCGGGAGAATCGAGCAAAATCCTTTTTAGTCCTTTAATGTAATCCCTGCATTGTAGTCTGCTATAGCAACTGCCATTATGAAGTTGCAATCCTCATCAAGCTGGTGTGTTGCGATATCCTTTTTTATGCAACAGCGAAAAAATACTTCCCTTCTTCTTTAGTTTTCGCAACAACATCTTTAGACAAATACAATCCATCACCCGGCCTCATCAGAAAGAAGATAAACGAGCAGATTAGCCCTTCAAACAAGGGTGATCTTTTTTTTATGGGGGAATGCTTACCCGCCTGCATCCGGTTTCCGCAGAATTCAGCCATATAATTTGAAGATATTCATAATTCATGCAAACGTTTTACTTGTAACAGCAAACGATTGCGTGCGATAGCATACACGCAATCACCTGTTGGCTATTTTGTTTTGTGGTAATTAAATTAGAGATTTGGTTCACAAGATTTCGAGGCCTTTTAAGTAGAAATGAAAGCGTCGGGATTGAAGTGAAAAGTTTGTTGCGAACATTGCTTTGTCTTATGAAAGACATCCCCTCTAGCAGACTTGTTAGTACGCAAAACATTGCGTTTTTAATTTGAGTACGATTAAACAAAAAGCCAAAAATGATGCACATCTATTCTCTAACTGCAAAGCGTACACTCAGAAGAAGGGTGGTTAACCTGGTTTTCTTTTCTTTGTTTTTTTTATTGCTTACATCATCCGTTACTGCCCAAAAAATTTTTAGCGGGGTTGTCACTGATAGTGTTGGAGCACCTTTGTCAAAGGTCTCGGTTCAGGTGAAAGGTACCAGGAAGGCAGTAGCAACTGATCGTTCTGGTAAGTTTAGTATTGAGGCCAAAGAAGATGACAATCTTATATTTTCCAGTATTGGTTTCTCCCCCCTGGAAATAAGGGCTTCTTCGTCATCAATGGTTACCATGAGTAACATAACCACAGCATTGGGAGAGGTTGTTGTTGTGGGGTACGGTACAAGGAGCAGAAAAGATCTTTCAAGTTCTATTGTAAGTATAAAAGGCGACGATCTGCGAAAGTCACCCGTAAGCACTGTGGACCAGGCATTACAAGGTCGGGCAGCAGGTGTCCAGGTTACATCCAGTACAGGTGATCCCGGGGGCGCAATCAGTGTCAGAATTCGCGGTATTTCTACGGCAAGTCCTTCTGGTAGCAATGATCCTTTATATGTGGTGGACGATGTTGTACAACCCGGTGGTATTTCTTTCATTAATCCTTCAGACATTGAAAGTATAGACATCCTGAAAGATGCTTCAGCCCTCTCCATATATGGGGTTCGTTCTGCAAACGGGGTAGTGCTTATCAAAACAAAAAAAGGAAGTTCCGGAGCACGAACTAAAGTAACCTTGGATGCATTTACCGGAAGATCCCAAATCTGGAACAAACTGGATGTGTTGAGCATCCAGGAAAAAGCTGCATTAAATACAGAGATCATAAAAGGCTTCAATGATAGGTTCAGTAACAATCCGGCCTTTACTCCTATTCCTATCAACCCGGAGTGGGCAACCCCTGAAAGAATTGCTAACCTTCCTAAAAAAGGAACCGATTGGCAGGATGAAGTTTTTCAAACAGGTACCGTTCGTGATGTGACGCTGGGAGTTTCCGGTGGAGGAAAGGGGTCTAGTTACTACTTTTCTGTAGGCAACCGTTCAGATGATGGAACCATTATCAACAGTGCTTTCGACAGGACATCTATAAGAGCTAATGTTGAAGCCGATGCCACTAACTGGCTAAGAGTTGGCTTGAATTCAAGTTATAGCACTTCCGGCAGACGGGTTACTTCAGGTACAAATGACGATCGTACAGGTTTCATGCAAGGAGCATTATTTTCATCCCCTGACATACCGGTATATGATGCGAACGGCGGATTCGGCGTAGCTCCAACACCAAATATTTACTGGTATGGTAACTTATACAACCCGGTCAATATCATATCAAGCAGCAATCCAAAATACACGGATAACAATATTTTCGGAAGCGTTTTTGCACAAATAAAACTTCCTTTTAATGTTTCCTTCCGGTCAACTTTTGCTGCAGGCCAGTTTTCTGGTTCATACTCTGTGTTTAGTGGAAGCCAGGTAGGCGGCGCAGCAGCACCAAGACCCAACACCTCTCTCTTTGCAGGCGAGTATAGTGGCTACAACTGGAACTGGGATAATTATGCAACCTGGTCTAACTGGACGAAGGGACATAGCACTGAAGTTACCGTGGGGTACGTTTCTCAATTGATAACTAGCAGGTCAACAAACTATAGCCAAAGTAACTTCTCCGATCAGTCTCCAAATTTTCAATATATCGGGCTGGGTGATCCTGCTACGTTAAGCTTTCCTTTTAGTGCTCCGTCAGAGATCGCCTACTACTCTTATTTTGGAAGGTTCAGCTATAATTATAAGGAGAGGTATTATTTGCAGGTTTCCGCCCGGCGGGATGCTGGTTCACCATCCTATGTTACTAACGAACCTGCTGGAACTTTCCCTGCTGCTTCTGTTAAGTGGAGAGTCTCTAAGGAGAAATTCATGGAAGGCTCCAGGCTTTTTTCCGAGCTCAGCTTTAGAGCAAGTCATGGGGAGATGGGGAATATAGGAAATACACCTTACCCGGGATACTCCTTAGTTAAGATCAATTCTAATTATCCCTTTAGCGGATCTTCTGTAAGCGGTGTTTCCTTAGGACAATTTCCGAGTGTAACCGGCAGCACCTGGGAACGGCTTCGTCAAACCGATATAGGTTTAGATGCATCATTGCTTGCGAATAAAATCACCATTACGTTTGATTGGTACAGTCGTATTACCAATGGGATGAGGGTAGTGCCAAAACTGCGACCAATTTTTGGAGTTTCAGCTACGCCGCCTCTTGTGAATCTCCCCGGGGATAATGTTGAAAACACCGGGTTTGAAATGGCTATCACTTACAACGGTAAGAAAGGAGCATTCGGATACAGCATTAGTGGAAATGGAAGCATCAATCAAAACAAAATCTTGAACCTCGGCGATATCGATTTCATTTCACCTCCTGACGCTTCGTTGGTAGGAAGTTACCAGCCTTCCCGCACAATGGTAGGGCATCCTATCTCGGCTTTTTACGGCTTTGTTTCTGATGGTATTTATCAATCACAGCAGGAAATAGATAAGGGGCCGGTTGATAAAATCGGGCAGCAAATCAGGCCAGGTGACCTGAGGTTTAAAGATCTCAACGGGGATGGATTTATTGACGAATCAGACAGGCAGGTGATCGGTAATCCAACGCCTAAATTTACTTATGGATTGAATTTGTCTGCCAGTTACAAAAACTTCGATTTTACAATGTTGTTGCAAGGGGTGGCAGGAAATAAAATCTATAACTATTTATACCAGCAAGGCACCATCGGCGATCCAAGGTATAACGAAGGGATCAACAGGCTGACGGATGTTAAGGATAGGTGGACCGAAAATAATCCATCCGCTACTTTCCCCCGTATTTCTTTTAGAGACAATGATTATTCAAAAAATAGCAGGTTTTCTGATTTTTGGTTGCAAAGCGGAACATACCTGCGGGTAAAAAATATCCAGCTTGGTTATGTTTTACCAAAATCTATTACTGATAAAATACACATCGAACGTTGCAGGTTTTATGTAAGCGCAAACAACCTGTTGACATTTACAAAATACAAAGGTTTCGATCCGGAGATTGGGGTAAACTCAACAGGGTACACGGATGTTTTTTCAGCAAACCGCGACCTGCAATTGGGCATCGACAGGGGTGTGTATCCTCAATCAAGGATGATATTATTTGGAATGAATGTGGGCTTTTAAATTTTTATTTTCTCAATAGCAATAAATTATAAAAATGCATAAAAGTAAAAAGTTATTTACGCTTTTAACTGTAGTGGCGCTTGGTGGTTCTGTAATATACGGCTGTAAGAAAAGCTTTATCGATCGGAAACCAATTGGCCAGTATACCATCGAAACCTACTTTACTACAGAGGAAAGAGCGTTCCAGGGAGTAGTGGGTGTTTATGACGTGTTGGGTTGGAACAGAACCTTTGACAAAATGTTCTGGTCACTGGGTGATGGAGGCTCAGATGATACGCCTATTGGTCTTAACCGTGATGACGGGAGCCCTCCTTATGTTGGTATCAATCCTGTGGTAGATTATACAAATGTGAGTGCTGCCAAACTAAGCCCTGCAATGGAGAACCAGTACAAAGGCTTTTACGAAGGCATATACAGGGCAAATGTTGTGATAGGGGCCCTGGAAAAAAGTTCACTGGATAAAACCAAGACGGATCGCTTCCTGGCAGAAGTTAAAACTTTGCGGGCGCTCTATTATTTTATGCTGGTTAATTATTATGGAGGTGTTCCAATGTACACCGAGCCGATTAATCCCGGGGATGAATCTTCTGTTATATTAGCAAGAGCCTCGGTAAGAGAGTTGTATGATTTAATTGAAAATGATCTTAAAGCATCTATTCCAAATCTTCCAACCAAAGCGCAAACCGCGTCCGAAAACATGCTCGGCCGGTTAACGAAAGGTGCTGCTTCGGCTTTACTTACCAAGGCCTACTTATTTGATAAAAAGTATACCGAAGCTGCAACCACCGCCCAGGAAATCATTAACTCCGGGGAGTATTCTCTGAATCCTGATTTCTATGCCAACTTCGTACAGGCTACAACAAATGGTGTAGAATCAATGTGGGAGATCATGCGAAGCGAAAACTACACCGATAATGGTGGAGGATGGGGCGCAGACTCATTCGATGGTACTGGTACTCCAGTTGCAGTCGGATGCGGCGGATGGGGCCAGAATTCTCCTTCCGGAGATTTGTTCAATCAATTTGAGCCTGGAGATATGCGCAGGCAGTATACAACCACATTGGAGACGGATGTTTTACGAGGCGTACAAATGTGCGGAACACCAGCTGCACCAGGTATGGCTAAGCACATAATTCCTGGTAAGAAAGAAGGTGATTTTCCACGTAGTGATATCATTTCACTCAATTGGGTACTGTTCAGGTATGCAGATGTATTACTAATGAGAGCTGAAGCGTTGGCAGCCGGTGCTGCAGCTGGTGCTGCTCCTGTAGATGCCGTAAATTTGTTAGTCCAGGTTCGTACCAGGGCGGGACTCAATAGCCCGGCAAATGCAGATTTCCAAACCTATACTGCCGTTCAGTTATTGAGATTCATCAGAAATGAACGTCGCAGAGAATTAGGTATGGAAGCCTGGAGATTATTTGACCTCAGGAGATGGGGCGCTGATTCAACCAGGAATGCGTTGGTGCGGGTGGGTAAAATTAATACAACCGATCGCCCATGGAACGATGCCTACCTGTTGTATCCCTTCCCTCAATCGGAAATAGAATTAAGCAAAGGTGCTGTTACTCAAAATCCAGGATACTAGTGTTGACTTGCTATCTATAAAAAAAAATGTATGAAAACGTTTATAAAATTTAGTGGATTTTTAAAAGTGTGTATCTTCTTTGTGCTCACTGCTATAGTCTTTTATAGCTGTACAAAGGAGGATGAGAACAACGGTGATTATGATGTAAATAATTCGCTCACGTTATTCAAACTGGATAACAAAAATAATAATCTTGATTTAACGTCAACTGATACCGTTGCCAGCATAGCTGGAGTAAACGGAAAATACATCCCGGTTTCAGGTGCTGCCGGAGCTGCGAAGGGGCTGGAGACAGTTAAATTAGAGTTACTCACGCTTAAGGATTCTTTGTTAAACTCTATAACACTTACTTCCTTTTTCAAACCTGAGTATCATGTCATAAATTCTCAGCTCATCATTCCTGCATCACAAAAAGGAAAAGCTTATAAGATCGTAGTAACGGTAGTTGATAAGGCCGGCGCTACCATTGGTACAAAAAGCTTTTTTGGTCTTGACGTAGTATCGTGCGATCCGTTGCCTCCGTGTGTAGTAAATAATCAAATCACGGTGATTCTTGAAACTCCTGCCGGCACGCCTGAGAATGAAGATATCTCTCTCTTCGGAAGTTTAAATGGCTGGAACAGGGGAGATATGACTTATAAGCTGCACAAAAATCCAGATGTAGCAAACTGCTATTGTGTTACAGTTCCTTTTCCTCCAGGTTCTGATGCCTGGCAGTTAGGAGAAATATTCATTGTTCGCGGCGCTGAGTATGCGAAGCAGGCAGTAAAAGCTGATGGTTCCGACTTTATCGTTCAGTACGCAAATTCTGATAGAGGCCCGATATGGAAAATAACGGTACCTAAATGGCGGGACCGGTAATCGTTTTAGAATTTTGTAAAATGAGATTGAACACTATATCTCCCTCGCATAATTTTGAAAGAGTTCCCGGGCCGGCGGGTAGTGGTGTTAGTTAACATCGTTGCATCGTCAACCTCTGTAATTTCCAACGCTCATTCATTTACAAATCACTGGGTGAAATCTATAAAATATCTTCTCAACGTTTACTAAGCACACGATTCTTTTAACTTAAATACCCTACATCGTTGAACGAATTTTCTCAACGTTGCTAAGATCTTTTGTACTTAATATTTCCATTCATTTACTTCAATAAAATTTCAACTTGATTAAGATTGTCCCTTGTATTATATTATTTTTTTTTGTTTTTATTGCTAAAGCCCAGGATGGAAAGAATATTAAAACCATTGGAATTGAAGAGGGTGAGAGCTGGTATGGAGCAACTGTTGTCGATGGAAATATGATGCCCTTTAAGGAAGGTTTTTCTTTTGATCTAAATGGGAATGTAAAGGGAAACCAGGCTGCCCCACTTCTGCTATCTACTGCCGGCCGGTATCTATGGAGCAATGCTCCGTTTGCCTTTGCAATAAATAAGAACAACATTGAAGTTTCTGATTTGCACGATAGTTTATATGTTGAGAAAGCGGGTAATACATTGGCTGATGCTTATCGTGGAGCCAGTAGAAAATTCTTCCCGGCCCAAGGCAAACTGCCTGACACCCTTCTCTTTACAAGGCCTCAATACAATACCTGGATAGAACTGGTATATAATCAAAACCAGGATGATATTTTGAAGTATGCGCATGATATCATCAAAAACGGGTTTCCTCCCGGTGTATTAATGATCGACGACAACTGGTTTCCCGATTACGGAAAATTTGAGTTCAGGAAAGATCGCTTTGCTGATCCACGAAAAATGATTTCCGAGCTGCATGCTTTAGGGTTTAAAGTTATGGTATGGGTATGTCCTTTTATTAGCCCCGACTCCGAAGTGTTCCGTGACCTGAAGAGCAAGAAACTATTACTCTTAGATTCGAAGGGTGACAGCACCTTAACATGGGCAAAGGCCCAGGAGCCCGCGATCATCAATTGGTGGAATGGTTATAGCGCTGTGCTGGATTTCACCAATCCTGCTGCTGTCAATTGGTATAGTTCCCAATTAGATTTTTTAATTAAAGAATATGGATTAGATGGATTTAAACTTGATGCCGGCGATCCTGAATTTTATCCGGCAAGTAGTATCTCGTTCCGCCCTGCCACCCAAAATGAGCACACAGAATTGTGGGGATTATTTGGGTTGAAGTATCCTTTAAATGAATACAGGGCTATGTGGAAACGAGGGGGTGAGCCACTGGCTGAACGCCTCCGAGATAAATCAAATAACTGGGAAGATTTACAAAAGCTTATTCCCGACATCACAACCGCTGGCTTGCTTGGTCATGCTTTCGCATGTCCCGACATGATTGGTGGTGGAGAGTTTGGCTCCTTTATCGGGAAACAAAAGCTTGAGCAAATGTTGATAGTTCGCTCCGCACAAATTCATGCCCTCATGCCGATGATGCAATTTTCTGTTGCACCCTGGCGCGTGTTAGATTCTGCTCATTTCGGTGCGGTAAAAAAGGCAGTGGCATTACGCAGCCAGTTTGTTCCTTTAATATTGAGGCTTGCTCAGCAGAGTGCAAAAAATGGCGAGCCAATCATAAGGAAGATGGAGTATGTTTTTCCGAAACAGGGTCTTGAGAGATGTAATGACCAGTTTATGTTGGGAGACTCTATCATGGTGGCACCCATGATAACTGCAGGCAATTCCCGCATGGTGTCGTTTCCGAAAGGCACCTGGAAAGCTGATGATGGAAGTATAATAAAAGGACCTGTAAAGAAGGATATAACCGTATCAATGGACCGCTTGCCCTGGTTTATGTTAACAAAAAAGTCTAAATAGCTTCCCGTTCAAAAAAAAATGTTATCCTGTTTTAAGAAACAATAAAGTAGTTATGAAATTAAGTTTTGCTGCAGTTGTAATGGCGATAGTGATAGCAGGCTGTGCTAAAAAAGAAGCTGCGGTCGCCCAGGTAAATCCTGTACCGGTTACCGTAAAATATACCGAAAGCGTTGCCGACTTTGCTAACCCTGAAAGAGGTTTCTATAGGTTCTCTCAAACAAAGGCAAGTAAACTCACTCCTTTAAGTATAACCCAATTAAATGCCTGGAAAAATGAGAGCCTGGCTGAAGGCGGGAATTACAAAGTGTACAGCACTTTGATCTTCCGATACTATGAAATGGATATTTTTAAAAGCCAGGATTTATCTGCTGCTTTTATTAACTCCATTGAGCAGGATTTTGCTGTTGCAAGGCAGGCAGGTTTTAAGCTTATACCAAGATTTACTTACACACTGGCGCAAAACGCAGGCAATTGTCCTGAAGGTTTTATTTGTCCTCCCTACGGTGATGCACCTAAGGCAATCGTGTTACAACACATTGCTCAACTGAAGAAAGTATTACAAGACAACGCTGATGTTACCGCAACTGTTCAGATGGGCTTTATTGGTGTTTGGGGCGAACAATATTACACTGACTTTTTTGGCGATGCTTCACAAAATACACCTGGTCAAAAACTGCTGGACAATAACTGGGAGGATAGAGTGGGGGTGTTAAAAGCTTTGCTTGATGCTGTTCCTAAGGACAGGATGATACAGGTTCGATATCCCCAGATAAAACAACGCTACGTTTATGGAACCAACGCAGATGTCAACTCGGCTGCTATGACAGAGTCAGAAGCTTTTACGGAATCTGACAAAGCTAGAATTGGCTTTCACAACGATTGTTTTATGGCAAGTTCCAATGATTATGGCACGTACGAAGACTATGGCAACTCTACCACGCCGCGTAAAGATGCGAATACAATTTTAAGGCAATTCAAGAATAAGGATTCTAAATACGTGGTGGTAGGTGGTGAAACCTGTGCTGATGCATTCAGCCCGCAAAATGATTGTGAGCCGGCCGGCAGGATACAAACTGAATTGGCAGAGATGCATTACAGTTTTTTAAATTGTGCGTACAATAACCAGGTTAACAATGACTGGCAAACCGGCGGATGTATGGATAACATCAAGAAAAACCTGGGTTATCGTTTCGTGTTACAGGAAGCAGCTTTTCCTAAATCTGCAGAGAGCGGTAAGTCATTTTCAATATCTATCAATGTGGAGAATAAAGGGTATGCTTCACCTTACAACAAACGCCCGATCAACCTGGTTTTGAAAAGCAAGGATGACGGAAAGGTGCATTCAATTATCTTGAATGCAGATGTCAGGAAACTCTTCAGTGGTGTCCATAGTATTAAACAGGAGATCACGTTACCTGCAGATGTGAAGAAAGGTAACTACCAATTATTTTTGTTCATGCCCGACCAGTATACTACCATCGCAAACAGGCCGGAATATGCAATCAGGTTAGCCAACGAAGGCGTTTGGGATAACGCAACAGGATACAATAATTTGAATGCTACCTTAGAAGTTAAATAGGCTGGACTTATCAAAACCGTGTTTGAAATTTCTTTGTTCCCGGTCTAACATTGACATTGCTGATTACCGGGCACCATATTTTACTCAGGCTTTTTTACCTACCATGATTCATCACTGAGATCATCGTTACTTTCCCGTTTTAAATTCCAATTTTTTTTAAAATCATCACCTTTCACCTGGGTGTTACGATAGAACAACCTGTCTTCTTTCTTTCTACAATACCTTCTACCAAAGGAGCCTCCTGAGCCAGTGGCGGGTACGGTAGTAATTTGCATTCAAATCTTTCATTCCATTCAAATGTTTGGTGTGTGGAAATATATTAGTTGTTTCCATTCATGACCACGTGCGGGTAGAAGTATAATGCATTGTCATTTCACTTGCATAGAATATTTGGTGCTGTTGCGAAGATTCGCATTAGCGCTTTGCCCGCTGCATGAAGGAAAAAAAGTACAAGTGTGCGACGCAACGATGCTCCATTGAAGTACAAATGCCTGGCTCAAAAAAATAATGTTGGAGTCCTGGTTGGATCGGGCTCAATCCTTAAAAGTAGCAGTATATAATTCGCCTATTTTTTCTCCCTGCCAGCTACTTGCGTTACTGCTGACCTGAAATGTATGCCACCATACAATCGGCTCATACCTGCTTCATTTGCTGCCTGTTTGATTGAGGTGAAACTTCTTTTCAAACCCAGGTATTCCATTTCTGTTGTATCTGTAAATGCAATATTGTCTCCTGAATGGCGGGTCAATATTTCAGCTCCTGCACTTGAAATAATGCTATGGCCACTGCTGTATTCGGGAAAGGGCGAAGTCTGTAAAAAAGAGTCCCACTCCGCAATATGAATTTACCAGTTATGATGTGTTTCATTGAATGGTTCTTTTATTACCCTTATTGTTTGTAATGGTGATCGATTTGGTGTTTGGGGACAAAACGAGGAACCGTGAAGATTGTGACAAGAATGAAGAACCGTAGTAAAATTCCTCTTTTCTTTTTAAGCCATTTTTATATTCGATAATGGCATTCCGGTCACCTGGCAAAATGGGAACAATACGAGCACTATTCCTGCTCCGATACATTTTTAGCGCTCCCCGGTTTTGAGATGCAGCAAAACCCACGCTACCTCCAACATTCAATTGTACTACCGCTTTGCCGTTACCGGGAATGTAGACTCCGCTTTGCATAATAGGTAGGGGAAGAAAATTTCCTTTGCCGTCTCCCTTGAGTAACAAACCATTTAAAGCATCATTTCTTCCTAAACCCGGCGCCATGCTAAATTCATTTCCATTCAGCAGCAAATCTATCACTCCGTCATCATTGAAGTCGTTTGCAACCATTCCGAAAATTGACGATAACTGGCCCTGGAAGGGCAGCTCATGAAAAGTAAAATGGAAGTCGCCCTTATTTTCTATCCAGCCTGTAGTAAAAGTAGTTGCAGATAGTTGTAGCGCATCTTTCCTGTCTTCTTCAATCAGAAGATCATCCATGTCAGCCTTTGCATACAAAGCATAGGTTGGGTATTTCCTCCTGATCCGCGAGATCTGCTCTATTAACTGGTCGCGGCCAGCAAAAGGAAATTCTGTTTTCGGACCATGGGGTGAATTTGAGATATAAGTACTGAAAACTGCATCGAAACTATTGTTGTTGTCGAAGTCTTTTCCATATGCTCTTACAGGATACTGGGTAGAAGCTTGCAGGTATCCATTTTTACCATAATTCCCAACTACATAATCCACATCTCCATCATTGTCGAGGTCGCTACCCGTGATACTATTCCACCAACCTGTTTGCGGAGACAGTTCTGTTTTGAGCAGGCGAAATTTACCGTTTAAGTTTTTCAAGGTTGTTACCGCCATCCACTCGCCTGTTAACAGCAGGTCTATATTTCCATCATTATTGACATCGCTCCAAAGGGCATCTGTTACAAGCCCGATGTTGTTTAACTCCGGGGCAACATCTTTTGTTACATCCGTAAACCGGACCCGTCCTCCCTCGCTGTCATTTCTATAAATAAAACTTGATACTGGTTTCGGGTAATTGCCGGGTTCAACTCTTCCTCCTATAAAGAGATCAAGGTCTCCGTCGCTATCGTAGTCAGCAGCTTTCACACAACTCTTGCTGGTGAGGTTGTAGGGAATTGCTAAAGAATCCTTCGTGAAATTGCCTTTTCCATCGTTTAGATAAAAGTTATCTGCATACACCGTTGGCGAGGCAAGATTTTTATTGCCTCCGGAAGCAATGTAAATGTCGAGGTCACCATCTGTATCTGCATCAAAAAGGCAAATGCCCATATCATCACTTGTTTTAATAATATTCGACGTTGTGAGATCCTTCCTGGTAAAACTATCACCACCCTGTAAAAATATCGTCGCAGAATAAGGCGCATCACCTCCAATGACCAGGTCATCCAAGCCATCGCCGTTCAAATCCCCGGCAGCCAGCGCCGGCCCGTATTGGGAAAGCTTTCGGGGCAAGAGGCGTTGAAGGTTGAAATCAATATCATCTGTTTCCTGGTGTATAAAATTGAGCCCTGCGTTTTTTGTTATATCGGTGAACCAGGATTTATCATTAAGGGGAGAAGTAAATTTTAAGCCCGGTACTTGCCGGGCTGAAGTGATATCCAGCGTCAATGTTTGGTTACACTTTATATTCTTTTCGACCTGTGTTTTACCTGTTGGTCCTTCAAGGACGATCGAGTCGATAGACGACGCATTTCCAACGCCGAAATGAGCGATGTTTTCAATTGAAGACAGGTAACCCCGGAACGGCGTATTCTCATAAACCTGTTGTTTTCCATTATAGTAGATCCGGATAACTGCACCGATCCCATTAATATTCAGCGGATCACCTTTTAGTTTTATGCGCAGATAATTTTGAGCAGGGGAGGTATACTTACCCAGCATATTTTCAAACAGGGTAGCCGGCATATTGGTGTTGCTGATGATCACGTCTACATCGCCGTCACGATCAAAATCCGCATACGCCATCCCGGCGGAAAAGGAGGGTGTATTCCAGCCCCAGTCTTTGGTTTTATCGGTAAAAGTTACATCACCATTATTCCGAAAAATGTAATTGCTTACGTTGGCAGACGGTAACTGTTTTAATAGTTCCGGAAGGGAAGTTGTGGACCTCGGCTCCTTCCTGTAAGTCATAAAGTCAAGGTCAGTCAGATCTTTCGGTAGTCCATTCGAAACCAGCAGGTCGCGGTGATCATCATTGTCAACATCAATTGCCAAAGCCGACCAGCTCCAGTCTGTCTCAGCAATGCCACTATAGAAAGCTACTTCACTAAATATGGGTTCACCAATAGAATCATTTTCCAACATCCGGGGACCCTGGTTTAGTTGAAGCGTATTCCTGGTATATTGGTGCATATACCCGAACTGGTCAGAGTTGAGAAAGGTTTGATAATCTATGGGATTGTTCATCATTTTTTGCCGGTAATTATCTTCCGGCATCATGTCTAACTCAACAAGGTCCTGCAATCCATCATTGTTAAGATCCGCAACGTCATTACCCATCGCGTTGCGGCTGGTATGTTTAAAGAATTCATCGCAACGGTTAGTGAATTTTCCATGATTGTTTATGTACAAAAGATTATTAGAGATATAATCGTTCCCTACATAGATATCCTTCCACCCGTCGTTATTGATATCGACAATATTAAGTCCTAAGCCGTGACCTTCCCATGTAATCCCGGTTTCTTTTGAAACATCGGTATATACGGCATGTTTTAAGGTTGGACTAAAATCGTTTCTTAATAAACGATCCGTATTATGGTTGCTGCCATCTTTTTTAATAGGACGAAATTGGTTCGGATAGGTTTGGTCGAGTTCGTTTACCAGCAAATAAACATCCAGGTCGCCATCATTATCATAGTCGAAAAAAGCCGCCATTTGCGTGCTGCTGGTGTCAGCAAGACCATACGCGTCTGCTGACTCTACAAAGGTTGGAATGTTACTTGCTTTGTCAATTCCCTGGTTGATATACAAAAGATTTTTCCTCAATGCCGGAGGGTTTAAAACTGCAGCACATACATAGATGTCCAAGAGACCGTCATTGTTTATATCAACAACCGCTACTCCCTTACTCCATTTTCCACCACCATCGGTTTTTGAAGCCTGGGTTACATCTTCAAATTTTAGATTACCACGGTTTAGGTATAATTTATTTGAAACGCGATTTCCTGTAAAGTAAATATCAGGGAGGCTGTCGTTGTTAAAATCTCCTATTCCGATTCCACCGCCATTGTATAAATATTCATATTGTAGAATATTCAGCCCCGCGTCTTCAATGATTTCATTGTTAAAAGTAATTCCACTTTCCTCCGGCGAAATCTCCCTAAAAAGAGTGTCGCCGGACCGGCAGGATATAAAGCTTACGCTAATAAAAAATATGTATGGGAACAATTTCATTAAACAATCTTGTTTGCTTTTTTAAGTGCCGGTAACTACGGTTTTTTGTATTAAACAGATAATGTAATTAACTAATAATCATCTTCGCTTAACACAGTGGTATAATGTTTTCTTCGACCAATTCCCTGGGGGCATTATCAGAGCGCTAATAAACGATTTCCCGCACCTGCCCGTTCTTCCCTGTGATCCTGATTTTGATTACCTCTTTGTTTGCTATTACGAACCGCGACGATTGGGATAAAAAAGAATTACCATAGTACATTTCTTCACGCCTTATTAAACCATTTTTTAAATATAGTTGGGCAACTGACTCTGACGGTTTTAATGCAACAATTGTATTTGTGTTATTATCGCTGAACAGTTGCAGTGCTCCCTTGTTTTGCGAGATAGCTATTGCTCAGCTGGTTCCTTAAAAACAGCAGTTCCTTCTTTACCCAATCCCTGGTTTATAAAAAAATGATTTTTTCGTTGAGCCGGATTCGACCTGATACTTGTGCTAACCTACATATCTTTCCAGCCGTCATTATTTATATCAACAATGGCTACACCATTACTCCATCTTTCTTCACCGGTGCCACTTGCTTCAATGGTAACATCCCTGAAATTTAAATCTCCCTCATTCCGGAATAATTTGTTTGATGAAGTACTTGCAGTGAAACATAGATCCATGAGGCCATCAATTATTAAAGTCCGCGACAAAGATTATCAGAAGAGCAGGTATAAAAAAATCGTAGGTCTTATTCATCAAATGATTTTGTAGAAGCAACTAGGTGAAGGACGAAGTTACCGGCTTTATCTACATCAAAATGGAAGTTGAAATAATAATATCAGCTTTCAGGACAGAGATGCGCAGCGGCTGATTTCGGGGGACAAGAAGAAGGGAAAAGCACATCCATTTTAATGAAAGCAATTCTGATTACCGTGGTTTAAATAAGCCGAAAACGTTGAAGAAGCCCTTATTGCATCCCTGTGTCTTTAGTGGATAGTCAAGGCAAAAAATTCTTTCCCAACAATTTATTTTAATAACCTTAACCAGGTGTAAAGGATTACTTCGCATTTCCTCCAGCCTCGTTTTGAAAGTTTTTAAGCCGAATGTATGGAGCAAACCGGTAAACATATTTTAAAGGCTCCAGCCCGGCGGACCTGGACTCAACTGTTAAAGGAATTTCTTCTTATGCGGGCACTAATGTTATCCTCTTTGTGGCGGTGTCAGAGCAATGGGGATTGTAAGCAGGGAGAGAATAGCTGGCTACATTCTGCGTTTATTACTCCAGAATTATGAAAGCAGTTATTCATTACTGTTATGCAGGAATAAATTCACCTTTCCTGGACCCCGGATCTCAATCCCGGGTAGCAATATCTTCCTCCTGTCTCTACAATAGCATGGCGCTTCTGCATGCGCGAACTACTCATGAATAAGTATGCTCTCAATATTTATGTAGTCGGGTTTAGATCATTGCTCGGATGACCTTGCACACCTTTTTTAACGATCCATGTTTTCCTTTTTTGTTTATTTGCTGCTGCAGTCGCTGCGCGGGACGAAACGTATTTAAATACTTCCAAATGTGTAACGGCTGGGCTATTCCAATTGGATGTACGATAGCCAGTTTAGCCGGTAACTTTACTAACTTCATAAAATTGTAACGAACCCGGGGAAGATCTTCTATCCCCCTTTCTTAAAAATTTTATCATGATGAGATGGCTATACTTACTATTGTTGAGTTCATTGATCGCATCGCCCGGATGCAGTGCCGATGAGCAGGAAAAAATGTTGCAGGCAAAAGAGACAAAGCTTAACGAAAAGGAACAGCAACTTTCGATCAGGGAACAAACCATTCAACTAAAAGAAGAAGAATTAACGAGGCGGCAGCAACTGTTAGATAGTACTACAGTAAAGGTTCCTGCGCTACCCGACACCTTGTCCAGGCTGCATCCGCAGCTTCCCGGTGTTTGGAATGTCACCATGAGGTGTACAGAAACCACCTGTGCCGGCTCGGCGGTTGGCGATACAAAAACGGAGCAATGGCAACTCAGCTTTCAGAACAATAACATTATCGTACAAGCCATGAGCGATAAGAAATTACTGCGCATTTATACGGGTTCCTACATTGCCAATTTTTTCGAATTATCTTCTCACCAGGAAGGCGTTGACCAGCAACAGGCAACCAAAATGTTGGTAAAACTCCAGGTCAAAAAGGCCGATGAAATGACCGGGCAGCGCGAGATCATTCGCGAAAATGACTGCAGGATCGTGTATGCCTTAGAGTTACGGAAACAACAATAGTCTTAATCGAAAGCCTGCGTTATGGTATTATTGACAGAACTGGATTTCACATTGCCACTTAAGAACCCCGTCATCATATTTTCTTTGATGTTGTTCATCATCCTGTTTGCCCCCCTGCTGTTGAACAAGCTCAAGATCCCGCACATCATCGGTCTCATCGTTGCGGGAATCATCATCGGGCCCTACGGCTTCAATCTCTTGCTCCGGGATAGCAGCATCGTTTTGTTTGGAACCGTTGGGTTGCTTTATATCATGTTTACGGCCGGACTGGAAATTGATCTCGAAGAGTTCAAAAAGAATCGGTTAAAAAGTATTGTTTTTGGCCTGTACACTTTTATCATACCGATGATCCTGGGTACTGCCGCCGCTTACTTTTTATTGGATTTCGATTTGCCTTCCTCTGCCTTGCTAGCCAGTATGTTTGCATCGCACACCTTGTTGGCCTATCCCATTGCAAGCCGTTACGGCATCAACAGAACGCGGGCAGTTACATTAACCATCGGCGGAACGATCATCACTGATATTTTATCCCTCCTGGTATTGGCAGCGATCGTCGGCATGTACAAAGGCGAAATTACTTCCGCCTTCTGGCTCACGCTGGGGATTTCGTCTATCATCTTTGCCGCCATTGTCATCTTCGTATTTCCAATCATTGCACGCTGGTTTTTCAAAAAGTTCGAAGACAATGTTTCGCAATACATCTTTGTCCTGGCGATGGTTTTCCTCGGCTCTTTTCTTGCAGAGGCGGCCGGGCTTGAAGCCATCATTGGTGCTTTTCTTTCCGGCCTCGCCCTCAATCGTTTTATCCCGCATACATCGCCACTCATGAACCGGATAGATTTTGTGGGCAATGCACTTTTTATTCCCTTCTTTTTAATTGGAGTAGGCATGCTGGTAGATTTCAGTGTCTTATTTAAAGGCATAGGGGCGCTGAAAGTTGCGGGTGTCATGATCGTGATGGCGGTACTCACAAAGTTTTTGTCCGCCTGGATCACACAAAAAACTTTTAACCTGTCTGTGGATGAGCGACAGATGATCTTTGGATTGAGCAGCGCCAGGGTAGGAGCCACGCTTGCCGTGGTGTTGGTTGGTTACAACGTTATCCTGGGTGAAACCGCCTCTGGTGATCCCATCAGGTTATTGAATGAAGACGTGTTAAATGGCACCATCCTCATGATCCTGGTTACCTGTACGATCAGCTCCTTCATTGTTGAAAAAGCTTCACGCAAGATCGCCTTGCAGGAGAATGTAAACAAGGACCTGAAAGACGAAGAACTCTCCGATAAAATTTTAATCTCACTCGCATATCCTGACACGGTTACAAACCTCGTTGACCTCGCGTTTGTTCTTCAGCCGAACAAACGCAAGTCGCCTTTATACGCCCTGAATGTAATAGATGAAAACGATGCCTCGGAGAATAACCGGGCAGTGGGTAAGCGAATGATGGAGAAGGTGACCCGTCATGCGGCAGCCACCGATAATTCAATTATTCCCTTAACCCGCTTCGATCTCAATATCAGTAACGGCATTGTGTATACGATAAAAGAACATGATGTAACGGATGTGATCATTGGACTTCATCATTTGGCCGGTGAAAGCGAAAACTTCTTTGGCCCCACGGCCGTCAAGATCCTGGAAAAGACCAATGTTTCCATTTACATCTATAAAGCCCTGCAGCCGATCAATACCTTAAAACGAATCATTGTGGCGGTTCCGGTAAATGCTGAGTACGAAAAAGGTTTCCTGCATTGGTTCAACCGTATTTCGAACATCGCTGCGGAAACAGGTATTCCCTTGATCATGTATGCCAGCCAACCGACGATCGAATTGCTAAACAAGGATAGATCAAAAACCGGTCATCAATCAAATACCAGTTTTGAAGTTTTTAATGAGTGGGAAGAATTTTTAATTTTTAGCCGCGAGGTAAAACAAGACGACCTGTTCATCATCGTTTCGTCAAGAAAGGGATACTTGTCCTATACAAATGACCTGGACAGACTTCCAAAATACCTGGTGAAATATTTTTCTAAAAACAGTTATGTTATTTTATATCCTGAGCAGATTGAAGAGATCCCCAGCCGCGATCTGAAGCCCATTGAAAATAACGTAAAGGCATTGGGCAAGGCCGGGGATTATGTCAGGAACATTTTTACAAAAAGTAAGTAGCGTTATTTAACACAACCTCAAATTATAATAATCATCTATTCCTTCCCAGTTCGCTTTAACCGAATGGCGGCGCCACCACCGGCTGCAAGCTTCAACGTGAGTGTATCCGTTGGTTTTACTTCCCGGGTTTCTTTCACGAGGTTATTGGGATGTACCACAGCATCAGGCGCATCCGTGTAGATGTCTGCGACCCAGGTGCCCTCTTTCAAAAAATTAAAATTGATAGTGGTTTGCCTGGCGTCATGGTTGGTAATGGTGCCCACATACCATTCTTCGTTTTTCTTCCTCGCGATGGTGATGTACTGCTGCAACTCCGCGCTGACTACTTTCGTTTCGTCCCAAATGGTTGGCACCGCTTTTACGAATTCAAAACCCGCCTGCCCTTCATATGCTGCTGGGTAATCGCAGACCATCCCCAGGTAACTTTCTAACACCACGAACATCCCCAGCATGTGACACCTCGTACCCAGCATCAACGGCCTCGTGTATTGTACTTTCCAAAGTGAATCGGGCACCGTCCGGAAACCACCCATATGATAATCGCTGGGCCCGGCAAGCATCCTCGTAAAAACAATGTTGAGGTCATGATCCGGCGTAATGCGTTTCTCCCATTTGTTGACCTCGTAGTTTAACGTGCCCTCACGCGTGATCTCGTTCGGGTAGGTACGTGACAGCCCGGTTGGTTTTTCGACTCCATGAAACTGGATGTGCAATTTGTGCTTTGCCGCTTTGATGAGGATCTCTTCTTTTATGTTTGTCATTTCCTGGTCGTCGCGATCCATAAAGTCAACCATCATCCCGGCCAGTCCCCATTGTTCAAACAAGGCAAAAGCAGTATCCAGTTTGGGATACAGGGCTTTCCAATGAACCCATACCCGAACCTTTACACCTTTGTTTTTCGCATAATCGCAGATTTGTTTCATGTCAATGCCATCAACAGGTTTTGTGATGTCGACATTGGGACCTGGCTGGTAACCGCCGCCATCGTTGGTGTACCATTCATGGCCATTGCTTTCCACGATCGAATGATATTCAATGCCATTGCGGGCGCAAAAATCAATGTAGTACTGATTGTTTTCAAAATTGTTCCCCGGTGCAAATGTTGTGTCGGGTATGATGCTCCCGTTCCACCAGGGAAAAGTTGTTTTGCCAGGCTTGATCCAGGAGGGGTCTTTAATTTTATTGGGTTCGTTCAGGTTTGTGAGCAGGTTCGATTCGACCAGCGCACCGATCCGGTCGCTGATCATCATCACGCGCCAGGGAGTTTTATGCGGTAAGGTTGCTTTTACTTTTACATCGCCTTCGCCCAATTTTACATTCACTGCTTGTCCGGGTAATGGCGATAACCTGCTCGTTAGAACACCATTCTTTTTTATCAAATACATACCGGCATAATCGACGAGGGCCGCTTCGGTAATGGCGAGGTAGGTCTTGCCCGGAAATTCAAACAACGCCGGCATATCCATCAAGGTATCTTCCTTCATTTCGCTCAAGCGCATTGTGCTGTATTCCCCTTCATGCGAGGAAGTGAAACTGGGCAGGAACAGGGCCAGCAATTTTGGATCGCTCGCAAATTTGAAACTGCTGTTTTCTTCTGTTAGACTATACGAAGCCCAGTTTGCCTGCTTTGGAAATTCATAACGAAAAGCAAGTCCGTCGTTAAAGGCTCTTACGATGAGATTGATTTTTCGGCCCGGCTTAGTTCGTTCTTCCAGCGGAAAAATACCCTCGTTGAATGGCTCATTCACCAGTTTCGTCTTTCCCACAACAAGTTCATACCGTTCCACTGCACTCCTGAAAACTGGTTTCAATAATTTTAAGTTTGAACCAAATGCACCTGTCTCCGCAAATGCCAGGTCCAGGGACGCATCTTTAATGAGTGATTGATTTTTGTACTGCACGCTATATGCCGGGGCGGTGGCTTTTAGTTGAAAAACAAACCGGATTTCTCCGTTGGGAGATTTCAGTTGCATGTTCGTTTGACCGTAAACGTTAGCGATTAAGCCAAGCATGATCAGGAGGAGGATGTTGTTGGATTTCATATAGCAAAAATTATATTTAAGTTTAAAGTGATGCCGAAGCAATCAGGCCTAGGCCCAACTGTCTTGATGATTTTTATTGTCTTGCGCTGCAAAAATTAAACCTATAGTTTAACCACATTCTTTCCGGGTTTCAATGGCCTTGTTTGTCCATTCCACACAAACCTGCCCGAAATTTTTTCCGGCAGGTTGATCAGCATGGTAGACTGTTTTCCGGAGACGTTATATTGAACCGAAATTTTTCCATTCGGATGCGGCATTTCTCCACTGATGGTTTTAATAGTTCCCAGATGTGGTTCGATTTTTACTTTGGCAAAGCCCGGTGCATCGCTATCAATTCCAAGCACCGTGCGAAAAAATTCTATGTTCGGACTAGAGCCCCAGGCATGGCAATCTGAGCGTGCCCGATCAATGTCCGAGATCTCCGCCCAGGTGGTTAACCCCATGGCGATATTTTGACGCCAGATCTCCAGCCATTTCATGTAGTCATTGCCCAGTCCGGCTTTAACCCCGGCCATATGTGTGTAATATTTAAAGTATATGGAGGCCGGTGCCAGCGCAGTGTCCGTCAGCATTTTTTTGGCGAGCGTTGTAGCCTGTTCTCCGTTAAGCATTCCCGCAAGGATAGCCAAGGCATTCGCGTGTTGTGAGAAAAGGTCTTTCGCTTCCGTATCCGCATACAATTCTTTCGAAACATCCCAGTACTTTTTTTGGATGGTTTGCTTTAGTTGGGCAGCCCGTCGTTTGTACACTGCTGCAAGTTCTTTCAGCCCAAGATTTTCTTCCAGTTCAGCCGCCACCAGGTAGGTCCACATCAATTGAAGATCCAGTACCGCTGACTCTCCATTTTTGCCAACAGGGGCAATACCGCGGGCCCAGGTTTTTTTCTCCACCCAATCTGTAAAGATCCAGTAAGGAACATTTTTCAGTGAGCCGTCCGCTTGCTGGTAGCGCTCAAAAAAAGAAAGGACCTGGCGTTCACCGGGTAATTTGCCTTTGATGAAATTGCTGTCGGGGCGGTACTTCCAGTAATCGTGCAGCATGCCGATCCACCATAGCGAAAACGTGGGAATTTGTTGGTGCAGATCGGTAGGATAACGGCTAAGCGTAATGCCTTCCGCGATGCGGGAATGATCCATCAGCGTTAACGCATTTTTCACCAGCCGGTCATCGGCTGTATTGTACAAGGTCACCAGCGCCTGGATACGGGCATCGCCGATGTATTGCAGTTGCTCATAGTAGGGGCAATCCATGTAAGTTTCAAAGGCGCAAAGCCGGGCGGTACGCAGTCCGATCTCCGCCATCTTCGAAACTTCGGGATCGGCAGTTTCAAGTTTTGCACTGTACTCAAAAGGATAGCCGGTGAAGGTGCCGTAGATATCGTCGATCACCAACGGTTCATTTTGCGTGTACACCTTCAGTTGAATATAACGATAGGTTCTCCAGCCAAGAGCGGTAAACTCCTGTTGCATGTTTCCGTCGGAGATGATACTATCTGCCCGGCCGATAAATATTTTTCCATCCACTTCGTTTCGGTTCCCTTTCGGAAGTGTCGGTGTCCAATAGCCGCTTAGGTTTTCACCTTTATGAATGTAGAGGGCTTCCGCGTATGCTAGCACAATACCCGCGTTCTTTCCCTTGCTGAAAATAAGCGTCGGATAGGCGTTGGTGTTATATCCCTGGTCGAGCAGTACGGTCGCGGTTGTGTTTGCCGGGATGGTGATGGGAGTTTTGCTTACCGGGAAGGAAGATGGCGTTGTAATTCCCTCCGACCTGCGCACGGCTGCCAGGCGCTGCACGGTCATTTCCATTTGCGGAAGGGGAGAAGGAACCAGCATCCAGCCTTTTGAATCTATCGCGGCATCCTTGGTCAGGCCAGGGCCGAGCGTGCGAACCTTGTCCCAGTGGGTGTCATCGTAGTCAGTCTTTTCCCAACCCCTGACTTGGCGATTCATATCGACAAACTCTGCCGGTCCGGCTACGTAATAGCCGGGCGCCTTTACGGCCCTTGGCTGGTAACCACTGTCTTTGATCACCTTCCAACTGGTATTGCTATTGATCAACTCCTCGGCCTCTGTATTTCCTTGCAGGATAAAGCCGGTGAGGTACGTGATCTGTGCTTCAGGTTTTAGTTTGCCCTCATTCCACACCAGCGCAGCAACGGAATTTTTGCCGGCTTGTAAGTAAGGAGCGAGGTCGATGGTTTCGAAATTCCAGAAATACAAGTCACCGCGGGCAGGTCCTTGCCCCACCTGTTTCCCGTTTACAAAAAGTTTATACCGGTTGTCGCCGGAAACGTGTACCAGGAAGGAAGCGGGCTTGCTTGCCAGGTTAAAACTCTTCCTAAATTTATATACACCGTAGTCTTTTAGCGCCGGGTCTAAGGCATTTGTAAATTGATTGTTGGAGCTACCCGCGCCGGTGATCCATTGGGCCTTCCAGGGTTCTTGCAGGAGGTTGGGATTGATTACCTGGGCCGATGCACTGCAGGCAATCAGGAAGAAAAGGGCAGGCAGCATCCGTTTGAAAAGAGGGGTAGACATTTGGCTCATATGACGTTGATTAAAAGGATGGCTTTTGTTCGTCCGGGTTAGTAATTTTTTATGGTCACCAATACTTTTTAATATCTCCGGACAAGGCAGTGCCTGCTTGCGGGTTACTTGCTGCATGCTTTAGATTGCCCCGGTCGCATTGTCATCGTGATTGCGACTTTGATGTTGTAAATGGGCAGTTGATTGTGGCCAATACTAGCTGGGGTGCTTCTTAAGTTTTGTATAGCGCGCCGAACCGGTGAAGTACACCTGCTAAAACTGGCACTGGATATCGACATTGTTTCTGATTATTTTGATCCGTCCTTCACTTGAACAAACTTTCCAAAAATGGTGTATCGTTTATTTACCTGTATCGTTAAATAACCGTCTGCACTGATAGCGACCTTTCCAATAATTTTGGAGAAATCATTGTCGATAGTTGCCTGCCCGTTCCATCGTTCCTGTTCCGCTGGTGACAGTTTTCTCTTGAGCCCCATTTCCGCCTGGAACCCCATAAGTTCTACGGTCTCCGCCAACATTGCGTTTCCTGGTTGAACCACCAGCGTTTTGTAGCGCAGCAATAAGGGATCTTTTGTGCTGTCAAGTGTACTGCTCAACCTTTCTTCGATAAAGCTATTGTTATACATGGAACCCGGAATGATCGACATCGCCCCGGTATCTGCTAAGGATAACAACCCTGCATACCGGGCATCGGATGCCAGGGCACTGTCTACCTCTTTAAAAAAATCGGATCTAAGTTGCTGGGTTAATTTCATCGTCTCGCCACATCGCTGTGATTGTATAATGTACATCAGGTTGAATATATTTTTCCCCCGTGAAGTGTCTAAAACATTGATGCCCTTGCTAACATCTGTTTTATGGCTGCTGTTGATGCTGCCGATATACACCCGGTCCTGCAAACCCAGGTAAAAAGCATTGGCAAACAGGTTCGTCTTGAAACAGGATTCATAATATTTTTTCCACGAGCGGAGATCGTTCGTGTATGCAATACCGGGAGTATAGCTTGCGCTGGGTAGTTCTTCAAAGACCAGCGTTGGTTTTGCTGAATTACAGGCCCCAAAAAGAAGGGAAACTCCGAAGATCAAGGTTAACCTGATTTTCCATTGCATAGTCTCGATTTGTTATAAATATAAACACTATACTTCAAGGATAAATGAACCTTGAAAAATGTCATTGGAAACCGGGGACGAATGGGAGACCTTAAAATGCCAGGATCACGCCGTTCAGCAAGGCTTTATTATAATTGCGCTTATTAAATTTATACAGGGAAGGGGAGCGGTGGCCACCGATGTACTTTTTTTCACCCAGTTTTTTTATCAGGTTCAAAGACACTAATTTCTTTGTAAAATTTCTTTGATCCAGTTTTTTGCCGAGGATGGTTTCATACAGTGCCTGCATCTCGGGTAAGGTGAATTTTTCGGGTAGTAAATTGTAACCGATGGGTTCATGGTGAAGCTGCAATTGTAATTTTCGTAGCGCTTCCTTTATTAATAATTCATGATCACTCAACAAGGGCGGCAAACCATTAATTTCAAACCATTGGCATTTATCATCAAATAAAGAGGGTTTGGGCGTTACTTTACTAAACTCAGTTAAGGCATAGTACCCGATCGTCAAAAATCGTTTCGATAGCCACTGCAGATTCGCCGGGTTAAAGTCGGGCACACCGGCAAACTGGGTTGCTGGATCTAACCCCCTGTTCAACGATCCGAAAGTTTTGAACTGTTTTAAAAATAAGGAAGTTAAACCTGTCCGCCCTTCTAAAATTTTGCTGGCAGCTTCGTCCAGCGCTTGTTCCATTTCTATAAACCCTCCCGGCAACAACCAACCCAACGCTCCCTTGACATGCGAGAGCAGCACCTTTATTTGTTTTTCATGATACCCAAAAATCACGCAATCAATAGAGATGTGTGGCAGGTAGGTTTGTTCAAGAAGTGCCGCTCCGGTGGTCTTCGCGCTTTTTTTCTCCATGCGTAAAATTATGTAAATAAGAAAACAGTAAAAAATACGCATTGCAGACAGTAAAGGACAGTTTTTATTTTCCCGCTAAATAAATTGCAGCACGATCTTCATTTAGTATTTATTACTGAATGGTCTGCCTGCCCGACTTAATTGCTTCATTAACTAAATTTTGCTTGATATGAAAAAAAGAAATTTTCTACCAAACCTTTCTCCTGTTTTTATCATTTTAGCTTTGCTTATTTCCAACGCTCTTTCGGCGCAACAATCCCTTGTTAGCGGCAGGGTTGTTAACCAGGATAATGCACCCCTCTCCGGTGCTACTGTTTCTATACGCGGAACAAAGCTGGCGACCAGGACGAGCGAGAACGGCACTTTCAGTTTTAATAATGTGCCGCTTAAAAAAATAGTTCTTACGGTTTCCTATGTAGGCTACCAGGCTAAAGATGTAACCTTCCGCGCCGGTGAAGAAACGCAGGTTTCCCTTGTTGAATCTACATTGGATGGCGATGAAGTAATCGTAACCGGCGTTTTTGACAAACGAAAAAAACTGGAAGCTTCTGTTGCCATTACTACGATCTCGGCGCGGCAAATTGCGAGGATAGTTCCGGCAAGTGCGGCGGACCTGTTAAAAAATGTGCCCGGAGTGTATGTAAACTCTTCACTCGGTGAAATCAGGAATACGGTGTATTCGCGTGGCGTATCGGTCGGTTCCAACGACGGCGCTTCCGGGTATTATTATGTGTCCATGCAGGAAGATGGACTACCCGTTACCAACGCAACCTATGGTAATTATGGGCCTGATTATTTTTTGCGTGCCGATGCCACCATCGGCAGGGTAGAGGCTGTTCGCGGTGGTACCGCATCTATTCTTGGCGCCAATGCACCAGGCGGGATCTTCAATTATGTTTCAAAAGAAGGTGGCGCAAAAACTGCGGGTGAAATAAGAACGAAGTATGGCCTTGAAGGAAATGGGAAGAACGATTTTTTCCGGACTGACTTTAATTTGGGCGGACCGCTCGGAAATAACTGGTACTACAATGTGGGTGGTTTTTACCGGCAGGCACAAGGCGCAAGATACCCGGGCTACGCCATTAACAATGGTGGCCAGTTTAAAGCCAACATCGTAAAAAAATACTCTACCGGTTCGCTGAAAATTTATGGCAAATACCTAAATGATAAAAACGGCTGGTTTGAATTTACTCCAACAGTCGGTTTCTCGGATCCAAAACCAGCAACGGGTTTTGATGAAAATTCTTCGGTGTTGTCACCTGCTATAAAACAACATTTCCCAATCAATCAAACTGGTAGAACCGGCACGTATAATAATGCTGATCTCATCCATTCCGTCGATAAATCAGCCGGCCTTAACTGGGAGCAACGCCTCGGCGATGGCTGGACGTTTACTAACGCGATGCGCTATTCAGATAAATCAGCAACCTGGAATACCAATGCCGTTGTTTACCCGCTGGACATGGGCAATTTGATCAGCTATGCAATTTTAGGTCAGCTCGGCAGGCCCGGTACTTACTCCTTTCGTGGCTTGAATTCCGGGAGGGAATTATTAAGTGTAAAATCTTTTAGTGGGTTCGATTTTAATGTGACCGCCAATTCATTACCTGGGAATACCGTGGCACCCAATTCGCTGTTCTTCGAACCCATGATATTTCAAACCAACAACGTGAAGGAATTTCTTGACCAGTTTGCTATTTCGAAAAAGATCAACAAGATGAGTTTCACCGCCGGCGGCTATTACGGAAATTCGAAAGTTGATCGTTTAGGCGGTACTGCAGGCTTAGGCCTCGCTACCATCCAGGACCGTCCGGAGTTGGTAAGCATTACCTTAACCAACCCGGACAGTTCTATCTCTCAACTTACAAATTCCAATGGCATCATGGGAACTGGGGGCGGCCTGTCGCTAAACA
>JAURWD010000071.1 GCA_030655145.1 Ferruginibacter sp. | reverse complement strand
GGTTTCAAACAGAGATCCTCGAGTTCAACAAACCGGTGAAAGAACCGATGCGTGCGGTGCCCGGTATGCCCTACCCCGTTCAATACATTAACTATTCTATCGACGCCCTCAAATACACTTATTATCGCGGTTATTATTTTGATGAAAACGGCGTTCCAATTGACTTCTACGAACTTGACAGGGAGAAATCTGTCCCACTCAATGCAGGAGCTGAGGGATACGCCATCTTCTACAATACTTTTGACAATGTAAGTCAACTCTACAATCGCCAGGTTTGGCAATACGATAACTGCGACAAAAAATCCGCTGGTCATAAGGCCGTCTCAAAAGCTTTAACACCACGGTCTTCCACCGCCACTAAAATGCAACGGCGCAGGTTAATTACGGTGCCTGAAATGAAAGAGCTGGTAAAGAATCGAAGGATGGGAAAGTGACAAAAGGCAATTAAGACGAGCACTACGAGCTGAATTAAAAAAGCCTCGCTAAAGTCTGGTTGATCGTCCCCGTTATTGCATATTTTTATCCGAAAGAAACACCATGAAAAAACACAATTATCTCTTCATTCTATCCAATGGCAGGGTTGCGGCGATCAATAAAAAAGATGGGTCAATCGCCTGGGAAATCAAACTTAAAGATTATATCAGCAGGTCACTGTCTTACTCGATCGGGCAGTTGAGTGCAGAGGGGGATAAAGTTTATATTGGGTGTTGGGGTGTGTTGGTTTGCCTCAACGCGAAAGACGGTTCCTTGGTTTGGAAAAATGACCTGAAGGGATGGGGCTACCAGTTTGTCAGCTTGTCCAATGCCACCAATGAAGCCGCCAGCGCTGCGGCCCAGGAAGCGGCACAAGCAGCTGTAGTCGCAGCTACTTAGTTGTGCTAACTTAACGATCAAGACATGAATAAATGAACTTTTCTTTATTTATTCATTGGTTTGAAATTTCCAAGTGAGCTCATCTCTATTGCATATAACAATTACTGTTTATTAACAGCAACTTAACCCGCCCGGAAATCGGGATGTTTATATTTGCCACAGGATGAAGATCAGATCAATAAAAAACTTTCTTGCGCAATTGGCCTGCTGGATCCTTCTCCTGCAATTGATGAATATTGCCATCGATCCGCGTGATCCAAACCGCTTCCCCGCGAGCGTTGATCAAAGCAAGGAAGATCTCTCCATCAATGAAACTGAAAGTATTTATGAATTGGTTTCTGAAGGTTTGTTCGATACCGAGGTTCCTGAAACAGATGAAAAAGATACCGATACCAACCTCACTATCTTTGACTACTACTGCCTGAACCTGGCTGACAGTGATGTCATTCTCACTGCATTTCAACTTGCGCATAAGCCATACGATCAAAGCGGCTTATTAGAATATTTTCCCCCCTTTGACGCACCTCCACCTAAAATAGGTTAAGCATAATTCTTCCATTTTTAAAACCTGCCATTGAAGCAACCGCTTATGAAGGTGCGATCACTTATTTAACTATAAGCAAATCACGCCAGCTATTGTATGGGAACATTTCATATTAGGTGAAGCACACTATAAAAGTCTGCTTCTCGATCAACCAATACGCAAACTGGTTCCAACTTTTTCTACCAACCATGATACCAACTACTAAAGGCTGCTTTCACCGGCAGTCGCAACTGCAAAAATTACAACGCCGATTTGCGCACATCTATGAACCGAAATATAAAACGCAAAAACTCCTTGATGCTCACGTCAACGCATACTTGTAAAACACAATGAAGGTTTCTGAAGAGTGAACTTTCATGAACACAACAATGGAAAGACTTTTTATCGACTTTTTAAACTCATCTATATGCAAAATTTTATCACTGTAGATTTTAGCTTCCGGGAAAAACTCTATGGCTCAGTCCTGCTGGTAAAACATACAATTGACTGTACCATATACCAGATAACCATCATGAATGGAGAGCTTGAAAAAATACTCTCCGGCAACCGGCGCATCTACGAAATCAATGGCTGCCTGCAGATAGAGGCGTGCGAAAGCAAAGAGCAGGAAACACTCAAACAAAAAATTGCAGAGGCGCTGGGCAAACTCCTGCGGAAACCGTTCAAGAAGATCAACGAGTTACCGGCTAAAAGAATTGAATGATCCAGCGTATTTATGTTTCATACGACCTGGTGTACTTAACGCTTGTAGGAAGACTTTTCAAACTGGCGGCGCAAACCTTTGTGGTTATATTGTGCTCTTTCTTGAGCAACCCGCGTTCACCTAGGTTTTATTCTTATAAAATTCCTGCACATTTGTACCAGGATGATAAAAGTCTTACTCTCCATCTTCGGATTCACGCTTTCTTTATGCTGGTCGGTGCAAGCGCAAACCAGTCCAGGAGAACTTGGCATCAACATCGGCGTGATGCAACCGGGTGTCCTTAATAGCATCACTGACGTGCCTGGGGTCCGGGTAGGACAGGCTACCCTCATAAAAGGAGATTCAGTACGTACAGGCGTAACCGTTATTATACCTCATGCCGGAAATATTTTCCAGCAAAAAGTTCCCGCGGCCGTTTACGTCGGCAATGGATTTGGCAAGTTGGCGGGCAGTACGCAGGTGAACGAATTAGGTAACCTGGAAACGCCCATCGCATTAACCAATACACTCGCGGTACCTGTCGCAATGCAGGCGTTGATCGATCATACACTTAGCCAAGCCGGCAATGAAAGAATATTTTCTGTGAATGCTGTTGTAGGAGAAACCAATGATAGTTACCTGAATGATATTCGCGGGCTGCACGTCAAAAAGGAGGATGTGCAAGCTGCCATCAACACTGCTTCAACTGAAAAAGTACAGCAGGGTGCTGTGGGCGCCGGCACAGGTACGGTCTGCTTCGGCTTCAAAGGAGGAATCGGAAGTTCTTCACGGAAGTTACCCGCTAGCCTGGGCGGGTTTACTGTGGGCGTGCTGGTTCAAACCAATTTTGGCGGAGTATTGCAGATCAATTGCGTGCCCGTAGGAAAGGAATTGAATAAATTTAGTTTCAGCAACCAGTTGTTGAATAATGTCGATGGGAGTTGTATGATCGTGGTAGCCACAGATGCACCGTTGGACCACCGCAATCTATTGAGGTTGGCGAAACGCGCCATGCTTGGTCTTGGCAAAACCGGCGGCATTGCTTCCAACGGAAGCGGTGATTATGTGATCGCATTTTCCACCGCTTCGAGCTTACGGATTCCTCACCAGGCAGACAGTGCCATACTTAACACACCGATGTTACAAAATGACCAGGTGTCGCCCCTATTCATGGCTGTTATCGAAGCGACCGAGGAAGCCATCATAAATTCCTTGTTCGCCGCCACCACAATGAAGGGGAAGGATGGAAATACGGTAGAAGCGCTGCCGCTGGACAAAGTAATACCTCTTTTAAAAAAATATAACCGGGTTGCAAAATGAATCAGTATGTAATAATAAATGGAGCGCTCGTAGCGAAGGAAGAAGCGAAAGTTTCCATCTATGACCTTGCAGTACAACGCGGGTATGGCATTTTTGATTTCTTTAAAACCATCAACGGCGAACCGGTGTGGCTTGATGATCATTTGGACAGGTTTTATTTTTCCGCTGCAGAAATGTTTATGAAGGTGCCCGTTCAAAGAAGCGAATTGAAGAAGTTGCTTTGGAAATTAATGGATAAAAATAACTTACCCAATTCCGGAGTGCGTCTCACCCTCACCGGCGGTGAATCCACCAATGGTTATAGTTTGCAATGCCCTTCCTTATTAATTTCCCAAGAGCCGCTTGTTTATAACAAAGCGCTTTTCGAAACCGGCATTCGCCTGGTAACCTTTACCCACCAGCGGCAGTTACCGCATATCAAAACAATTGACTATTTGCAGGCGATTCGGCTTCAACCATTTATAAAAGAAAAAGGTGCGCAGGACATTTTATATCATTTCAATTCAACCGTGTTGGAAGGTCCGCGCTGGAATTTTTTTATAGTAGATGAACGAGGAGAAATTTGTACTCCGGCTACCAATATTCTCAAAGGTGTAACAAGAAAAAAAATTATTGAGCATCGGAACCTGCATGTAAAAGAGATAGAGATTCATCCCGATGAGCTTGCAACTACCAGGGAGGCGTTTATTACGAGCACTACAAAAATAGTGTTGCCGGTCTTGAATATTGATGGTTACAAGGTTGGCACTGGAAAGCCCGGAAACATAACACGGGAAATTTGGCAACAGCTAATGGTAGAACAGAAAGTGAACTAAAAATGCTGCAGCCATCAATTGTACCATTCCCAAAGCAACCGGGAGATCTTTGTTGTCAGTGCCCACGCCTCATTGGAGTTCGTCCAGCTTTGGTCGAGGTTGTTCTTTGTGCAAATACAAAAAATATAGGAGCAGTTTTTCCCATTAACAAAAAGCACTTCGCTTCGGGAGGCATCAACGGCGCCATTTTTACTCGCCACGAAAACTTCCGGCGGCACCTGTGAAATAGCATGTTCATCCCAATAATTTCTGCCGAGCAGGCGAAGCATTTTTGTACTTGAAGAGTCGTTGATCAAACTTCTTTTTACAATTCGCTCTATCAGGGTTGCCATTTCGAAAGGCGTCGTTTGCCCCCAGCCATATTGCTTGCGGGCTTCTTCCCGCCCCGGCGTGCGACTATTTACCCGGGTATCTTTTAACCCGTTGCTTTCCAATATTTCGTTGATGCGGATGCCGCCGCCGGCAAGCGATTGAAGCCAGAGACTGGCCGTATTGTCACTGGTTGTCAGCATCAGCATGACCAGTTTCCCGAGTTCGATCTTTTCGTCGGCTTTGAAAGAACCGAGAATGTCCTCACCCGCATATAGCAGGGAGTCTTTGTACGTGAGTGGCTGGTGAAATTCTAAATCACCTTTCACAACCTTATCCATAACGCCGGCGAGTATGGGAATCTTTACCATGCTGGCGGTCGGAAATATTGTATCTGCATTGATCGCCACCACGCGGTCTTTTCGTAGGTCGTGTACAAAGAGGCCGATGCTTCCATGAAAACCCTGGACCATTTCCTGCAGTTTGGCAGTGAGTTTTTTATCAGTTCGTTGAGCGGCGGCTCCCAGGCAAAAGCCAGAGATAATCAAAAAGCAGAGGACAATTTTTACTGGATGCTTCATGCAGACAAATCTATTCAATTTTCACCTGGCTACTGAAACGGCTATTCGAAAACTTGCGGGATTAAATTGACCAGGCTGGTGAACCATACCGAGTAGCTGGCCTAAAAGAGCAACTCAATAACCATGAATCAATTTGTTTTAGTAATTACTAAAAATTGCTGCTTCCTGCTATACGCTTTTCCCAAATCTTGCGTTGTAGCATTTACCATCCACAATCTGTTTGCTATGAAAAGTGAAGGCCGAAATTTTAAGGCTAATTTATTTCCCTGCGGTTTATCCCTTGCATTCCTCCTCATAGCGTCTATGCTGGTGGCACAGACTTCCATGCTACCCAATGCTTTCTCGCACAATGATTATCGCAGGAAGCGGCCTTTATCGGATGCGCTTGACAATGGATTTCGTTATGTAGAAGCCGATGTATACCTGCGAAAAGGCAAATTGGTAGTTGCCCACATTCTTCCCTGCCTGAAAAGGAACAGAACGCTGGAAGACCTTTATTTGAAACCATTGCTTGATTATGTGCAACAGCACAAGGAACCTTCTGACCAGTCACCAGTTACCCTGATGATCGATATTAAATCAGATTCAAAGAAAACATACAGGGCTTTGTTGGCGGTACTGGAAAAATACCAGCCGATCCTTTCAGGTTATGAAAATGGACATACGGTCATCAGGAATGTGACGATCGTGATCAGTGGGCACAAACCTTCTGCACTGGTTCATATGGCAAGGTCCGGTTTCGTATTCCTCGATGATGACCTGCGAAAAATTACACCGGTTACCTCAACTGATCTGTACCCGATCGCAAGTTGCAAATACTCGAGGTTAATGAAGTGGAAAGGAAAGGGACCGGTTCCAACTGAAGAGTTAACCCGCTTAGCCATGCATGTTGAAGCCGCACATAAAACAGGCCGCAAGGTTCGGCTCTGGGCTTCGCCCGAAAATAAAGTGGTGTGGAATGAATTACTGAAATGCAAAGTTGACCTCATTAATACCAACCGATTGAGCAGCCTGCGAAAATTTTTAACTGCCGCCACTGCCCGCGTGTTTAAGACGGCCGAATCAGAAGACCCAGCTCAGCAACATGCGGTACTGGCTGTTGCACCTAATACACGCATTACTCCAATCATGCAGGGGAATGCTGCACCGACTCTGTTGGAAGCGGATGTTGAAAAATGATAACCTTCAGCAAATTAGCTACAATTTCGCTTCAATCGAAACCTATTTATGATTAGTAAGCCAGTATAACTGGAGCGGATAAACGCCGTAGCCTGGAGGAATTCGGTACTACGCGATCTATAATTTTGCGGGAACAAACTTGACTACTTTATTTTTCACTGGCTTGACCGTTCTGAGGTATTCGTAAATGGCTTCAAGGTCACTTGTCTTCATCCCGGAATACATGGTCCAGGGCATCACCGTCTGAAATTCATTACCACTTACGTTTGGCGTAACATAGGCAGAATCTGTGTAAGATTTAAAACGGGCAACGAAGGCTTCCTTGGTCCAGCTCCCGATACCTGTTTCCTGGTCGGGTGTAATATTTGCACTGGATACTTCACCCCCGGGCATGGTAAATGATCGTTTCCCTGCAAAAGGTTCTCCTACCCATTTCCCTTCTTTTTCGTCGGTATGGCAATTCATGCAAGCGGCCGCATTGGCGACATAGGCCCCATAACCTGGCGCGGTTGGAGCAGGGAGTGTTTTTGAATCTGCCTTTTTTGGAATGGTATTCACGATAAAATTTACGGGGAAATCCAGCCTTCTTTTAGGTGTAGTAGTTTCTACCGCCGGTAAGCTGCGGAGATACGCAATGATGGCATAGATATCTTCTTTATCCATCTCGCGATATCGGTCATAGGGCATTATGGGAAATATCGCGGAACCATCTTTTTTTACCCCGGTGGTAACGGCACGAAAGATCTCTCCATCTGTCCATTTGCCCAGGTTGTGCGGGGTGATATTAGCGCTGTAAATACTCCCGGGCAAGCCGATGGCTTCATCAAACTTTTCTCCTCCACCACCCACCGGGCCTTCCAGGATAGGGGCAGTCAACTTCGACCAATCACGCGTTGAATGGCAATCAACACAAATGGTGACATGGTTCGCAAGGTAGCGACCGCGTTCTATTTTTTCCGCGGTCAATGCCACTTTAAGGTCGGGCGCATCACCCACATTTGGCAGGGCAACTTTTACATAGGTGAGGGCACTACCTATGATCACAAAAAGGGCGAGGAGGATGTAGATGGTAATTTTGCCGGCTTTTTTCATAAATGAAATTCAGGTTGTAGAAGGATAAAAATGAGGGGTAAATAAAACAAGAATTTCTGAAAAACCAAAGCAGAAATTTGTTTTTTCGCAAATGAAGCGCTGTCCATCGATTACAGCTGGAAAAATTTTCACCGCTCCGGAATGATGGAATAGCGTATGTACATACCCGATAGACAGCCGCGGATGATTTCAACTTCTTTACACTTCGAAGAAAAAATCTTTAAGTTGACGTGCGGCATGTAATTCTGTGGGCAGGAAAGCATAATCGATCAGCGGCCATTCGTAGCCGTGACAAGAGAGAGATTTCAATACAATGAAAGAGATGAGGGAACGCCAAAGTGCCCAACCATGGACAATCAATAGCCAACTAAACTACCGTAGCCTGTTTTGGAATGATGAATTCGATTAATTCTTCTAAAGTTACGCCGGCGCGGGTGCAGGCATCATTGATCTCCTCCCTGGAAACATTTGCTGCAAATGATTTTTCCTTCAGGCGCTTTTTTACACCCTTCAGTTCCATGCCTTCATAGCCACCAGGCCGCATCAAAGCGTAAGCATGCACCAGCCCTGATAATTCATCAAAGGCATATAACATCTTGTCCATTCTTGTTACTGGTTCTACGCCGAAATGATTGGGTCCGTGCGAAGCGATTGCGCGGATGATCTCTGGATCTACCCCACGCTGTTCCAGTTCCCCGATAATTTTTTTACAATGTTGATCCGGCCATTGGTCCCAATCAGCATCATGCAGCAACCCTGCAAGTTCCCACTGCCATTGGCCCGCCACATCTTCCTGTTCCCTTTCCGCAGCCCACATTTTCATCAGGTAAGCTACTTGCTTCATATGGAGCTGTAAGCGTGGGTTAAGCACCCATTCCTGGAAAAGCGTGATAGCCTCCGTAGGCGACAAGACATTCCCCTTATTGGCGGGATCTCCGAAACTGTTGCGGTTGAGTTGTAATGACATGGTGAAGTTTGGTACAAACCTAAGTGATTAATAAGCTCTCCCCTCACGGAAGTGGATACTTGATGTAAGATGGTTTTCAGCGCACATCCAGTTAGGATAAAGCGATTGTCACCCGGAAAGCAGGTTAAAGATTATTGAAATTCTGAAGATAATGCTAACACCCCACGCAAGAAAAGCTTTACATTTATTCTTGCTTACTCCTCGCGTAGACAGAGTGCCCCCACCTCAAAATTTGGCAAACCTCTTGAAAAGTTGCTCCTCTATCCGCTAAGTATTTGCCGGCTGTCATCAATCACCTTTAAAATAAAAACACATGAAATCTTTATTTATGAAACGTTGCTCTATGCGAACCGCCATAGCCACGCTCACCTGTTTCGCATTTCTTCTTTTGTTAGCCGGATGTAAAAAAGGACTGGACAAGCCGCCGGTACACGTCACCACAGTGGCATCGGGACTTGAACATCAGATTGGACTTGAGGTAGATAAAAATGGGAACATTTTTGTTAGTCTGCCAGGCACTGGAAATAATGATGCAAAAGTGGTTGCTATCCGCCCCAATGGGCGAAAGTACGACGCTATTGTGAACCTCGCTTCCTTTGTAAATAAAGGAGGTGAAATTTTAGGAGGAGGGCATCTCTTGCTTGACGGTGACATGCTGTATGTGCTGTCTGGAGTTTACCTGTACAAAGCGGATATCTCCGGCTTTAAACCCGGAGACGCCCCGATGGATGCTGGTTCACTGCCTTTCGAAGACATCGGAAGTTTTGTGTTGGCCTATCCTTTTCAAAACAATGCGTTCGATAGTCATCCTTACAATTTAACCAAAGGTCCGGGCGGCGACTTATACATTGCTGATGCCGGTGCTAATGCGATCCTTCACCGGGAAAGTGCAGGTGTATACAGCGTTCTTGCGGAGATACCGGGCATCGCAAATCCAACACCGGTTGGCCCTCCGCAAATTCAAAGTGTACCTACTGGTATTCATTACGATGGGAAAAGATTCCTGGTAACAACCTTGCTTGGATTTCCCTTCCCGGCAGGCATGGCACGGATCTACAGCGTATCTACTTCCGGCGCCGTTGCACTTTACAAAACCGGCCTAACGAGCCTGGTTGACATTTGTGAAGGAAATAATGGCGGAAACCTCGTGTTGGAATATGCCGTGTTTGGGCAAATGGGTTTCGCTCCAAATACCGGCTCGTTGACCTGGACCAACGGAACAACAACAGAAACAATTATCAGTAAAATGAATATGCCGATCGCGGTGGAGAAAACGAAAGTGAACACCTGGTATATCAACAGTATGGGAGACGGAACTGTGTTGAAAGTGAGCTTCCATTAACAAACAGGCAAGCTTGTTTTATCAGCAAGTAGTTAATTAAAAGCGTTGTGCATTGATTGAAAAACCTTCGAGGTTAACGCATGCACAACGCTATTTTTTTGCACCGTTGATATATATGAACACTTATTTTTTCGCTGCGAGGGTCTGCCCGGTTTTCATTTTCAGCATGGCCGATAGTTCCGTAAAATTCTCACGTGAAAATTTATCAAACGCTCCTTTTCGGGAGAAGCGGGCCAGCTTTGCGAGCTGAGCTTTGCCGGCGTATTTTGTATTGTCATGATAATAGCCGCTGCCAACTACAAAATAAGAGCTCGCTTGTCCGTCACCGGCAGTAGCGGGTATTTTGAATGAAATATCTAGATACTCCTCTTCTGAAACCCGGATGTTTTCCTCCTGCGACACTTCGGGCAACTGGGTACCGGTATTGACCCGCGTAAGTTTTTTATTGGAGGCGTACTGTGTTGTTATGGGAATTGCGGTTGAAAAATCCACCGCTGCATAATCCAGGTCCCAGAACATGTAGGTGGTTTCAAGTTTCACTTGTACGTATTCTTCGTCCGCAACTTCAGCCAGGTCGATCTCCATAATCATAACCCTCAAGGCTTCATTGCCCGGGGTGTGAAAGAAATCTACAGCCTTCCATTTGTCGCCGACCTTTATTGAAACGGATAAGGGAAGCGACTGGTCAATTTCACACTGCAGCAATTTTTTCGGATCAGCCTTGTCCTTTCTTTCTACCACGCGTCCGTAGTCTTCACCATAAAAAGATTTGAACTTCCGGAACAAATGCCCTGCCCAGGTGGAGTTTTTCGCAGCTACAATTAATTTACCTGTACTGACTCCAGCCGGCTTTTTAAAATTTAAGATCACATCGCTTGCACCTGCTTTATTGGCCGCATTCGTGAAGGAATAAAAGAGGTTGTCTTTTTTCGCCAGGGCGGAACTCATATCTTCCTCCGTTGAAATGAATGCTGTATGGCTCGCGACTGGTGATTTGTAGCTGAGCACCTGTCCTTTTTTGTCAACGAGCACTTTATAACCCCCTGGATGTGTAACCTTTAAAAGATTCGCGTTGTCTACAAATAACTCTTCATTTCGCCCGCCACGAAGTTGCAGGTGTACATCACCTGGGTGTTTTTCGAGCCCATGAAGCGGAAGATAATCCGTTCGTTGCAAGGGTGCGAATATTGCCCCACTATAAAGGATACCTGTAAGTGATTTCCCGGAATCATTGACCAGGTACAACTGTGGACTGCAGCCCTCGGATTCACCCCAATTATTGACGTCGTTTATACCTACCGCAAGCGCGACAACTCCCGCTGTAGTAAGCACAATTCCAATCGTACTCGCAATTTGCGAATGTCTTGTGGCTTGCTCATTCTGTTCATAAACGTCCATCCTGTAGAAGGAATTAAACGGAACCCTTACTTTCCCTTGTGTAGCAATGGAATCGTGTGTGTACATGTGTACCTCGCGCAGAACAACGTCGTTTTCCGCTTTCTTGAAACGATTTTTTTCAAAATTTAAAGGGCGAAGATATTTTGTATGTTCAGCGTCCAGTGCCGTAACCTCGGCTTCGATGATCCCATTGTTTAAGCTTACTTCTTTCAGCGCCCGGGGCCGGGCAGCTGAATGCAGGATAAAATACTTTCGGCCGCTGATGAGTTCCTGGAATTTTGCAGCATCTTTTTTTTGTTCTGTATTCGTTTTGTAATAATGCAGGAAACAACTGCTCATGCTGATCACACAAATCATCAGCAGGAACAGGGTCAGTTTTTTTCCGGGCATGCTGCCCGACCTGGCAGGGGGAATGAAGGAAAACAGGAGCACGGTTAATGGACGACAAGTTTTCATAATTGTTGTGTTTAGTGTGTGAGTATACTCGTAACGTAAATGCCTGTTCGAACTTAAATTGCTTCTTAGGGAGGCGGAGAATAGTGAATAAGCTTACAAGAAAAAACAGGATGGAAGAGGAAAGCTTGCCGGATTATACGATAGGATGCCAGAGTAAAATTGTGTTGCCAGGAACTGTTTTAAAAGTAGATTATTTATCCAATAAGTTATAACCGATTATTTGCGAATACCCATCATTACGCTGGCACCCCGTTGCATATTTCGCTGGTAATTTGCTTAAAATGAAAAATGCCGCTCCCCCGAGCGACACTTTCATTTATTAACCCCAAATGATAATTAGTTTTTACTAATCGTGTTGATCAACTTGTAGCAAGAAACACGTTAGTTTTTTACAAGCTTTTGATTTCCGGCGAACACCCCGTTGATTGACAACTGCGCTACATAGATACCGGTTGGCAGGCTGCCAAGATTTTCCAGTTGTACCGTATTCGTTCCTTTATTGATCTTTGTTGTTTTGTATCCAACCGGCTGACCTGTCATATTTACAAGCTTTACTTCACCTTTACCAACCAGGCTCGATTGAAACGCTACTGAAATGGTTTCTTTAAAAGGATTGGGCGTGGTAGCGATGCTGTTAGCAGCACTCGCGGCAAGCTTAACACTCATAACACCGCTGTACGAGATTCTCCCTTGTTGGTCTACCTCTTTAACGCGGTAGAAAGCCGTTTTCTTTGACTGGCTGGTTGCCGATTTATCAATGAAGCTGTAATCATTTTTTGTTGCTGGGGAATTTTCCTGGCTAAAAATGTAGGCAATTGAAGCGAAGGTTTTTCCATCGTATGATCTTTCAAGTTCATAATGGTTGTTCACGGTTTCTTCTGATACAGACCATTTGCAGGCAACGCTGTTTCCAACCAGCGCAGCATCAAAAGACAGGAACTTTACAGCAAGTACATTCGTGGTGCTGCTCACTACGGTGCAATTGAAAACACCTTGTGCATCCCTGAAAAATATATTCCAAACATTTGCCGGAGGCATATTGCCAGAGGTTACGCAATAACTGATGTAGCCATTTGCACCACCACATTTTGAAGCGTCAGGTAAAGCGAAGCGAACATTACTCTTCACACCATTGATTAGTACAGAATCAATAACTGGCACAAGCGCCGGACAACCACCCGGAAACGTCAGGCGCAATTCGCCGGCAGCCCCGCAGGTACCATTTCCATTATTTACTTTGAATGAAGTTGCGCAGGTAGACTGTGCCATACCGGTAAAAGCTGTGAAGATGATAGCGGCGAAGAGGGATAAAAGTTTCATAACGTTTCTTGAGGTTTGAGTTCGTTTGTACTTCTATTGAATCCCAATCTGTGCCAACAAATAAATTATTGGTTTTCAGTATGTTACAAAATTGAAAAGCCCATTTTTTTCCAGAATCTGGAATCATTGCTAATTATTGGACAAAGTCTGCATTGTATACGCAGGCTTGGTAGACGAAGTGACTCATTAGCGCGGCTAAGGGCTGGGAATGAAGCAAGCAGACTTAATTTATCCTGTATCCGCAGTCAAAAATCGAAGTGCTCCCGATGATAGAAGCTTTTAATTAAAGCTACTCGTGTAGTGAGATAACACTCATAATGTTAATCCATCAAAACAGGTGATAAATATAGGCAGGCTGATAGTAACGATCACGCTAACCCGATTTGCGTTACATTTATTTATAAAACAACTACCATGAAAAAATACCTGTCCTGGTTAATTATTGCATTTGCTCCCCTTGCCTGTTTTTCGCAGGCGGGAAAAGTTTCAGATAATCTTACGCTGAAAAGCAAGCTCCTCAACATGGACCGAAAGTTTGCGATTTACCTGCCGCCCGATTACGAAAGCTCACAAAGAAATTACCCCGTCCTATACCTGCTGCATGGTGGCGGAGATGACCAAACGGGTTGGGTACAATTTGGTGAGGTTCTGAACATAACAGACAAGGCTATTCGCGAAGGAACGGCTACCCCGATGGTGATCGTGATGCCGGATGCGAACACAACACGGCGAGGCTATGCGAATGATGTAACTAATACCTGGCGCTATGAAGACTTCTTCTTCCAGGAGCTGATGCCGTATATTGAAAAAACCTACCGGGTAAAAACTGAAAAGCGTTTTCGTGCCATCGCGGGGTTATCAATGGGTGGAGACGGCACCTTTACCTATGCCTTACATCATCCCGAATTATTCGCGGCAGCCTGCCCGTTAAGTGCAGGGACAGGACCTGCTAACCTCGACAGCAGCCTTGTGCGGTTTAAACGGGATAAAAGCACGGCAAGCGAAGCTGAGATAACAGCATTTTACAAAAGACAAAGCGTACTCGAACTGGTAAATAATCTCCCGGATAGTTCGAAGAAAGCAGTGCGTTGGTACATCGACTGTGGTGATGATGATTTTTTGTTTGAAGGAAACTCACTCGTGCATATTGCTATGCGCAAAAAACAAATTCCACATGAATTTCGGATAAGGGATGGCGGGCACAACTGGACCTATTGGAGAACAGCATTGCCCGAAGTGTTACAATTTGTTTCAATGTCGTTTCATCAATTTTAGAAAAGCTGTAAAGTTTCTTCGCCCTAACTAATACTCAAATAAAAAAGCACCGAACCAAGATGGCCGGTGCTTTTTTCATTTTATACTTTAAGAAAAAATCTTTGCTTATTTATAAGGGGTGTAATCAAATTTTTGTCCGCCTAAAGAAGCTTCATACATTAAGCCACCTTTCTGTTGACTAAAGATCATGACACCATCATTGTACTTAACATTACCTGAAGCTCCTTTAGTAACAGCAACCGCGGAAGCTTGCCCTGAAAATTCAAAATTGTCAGATTTAAACCGATCCAATGCTGCTTCGTCTTCGAAGAAAATTACCTCACGGTAGGCTTGTCCACCAGCTTGTAAGCCGATGGTGAGTTGTTTCATTTTTGCCGTACCGATTCTTTTTCCTTTTTGAAAAACGATCCCTTGGCCGGCTGCGCCGCCAATACCGATTGCGCCTTTACCAACGTTCGGAAAAATCACGTATGCGTGAGCGTTATTGAATAACGTACGCATAAGATCATCGGTTTTAATAAATTCAGTTTTTGCATTTTGCACGTCACGAATCATCTTTGTTTGTGCGTTCACTACGGAAGTGCTAAGGGCTATCGTCAATAGAATCATTGCGGCTGACTTCCAAATCCTGGGTAAATTATTCATGGTTTCAATTTTTGTTGTACCGGAATAAATACAAATAATCTGCCAGTTATTTCCATGCTGTGCTGGTGTTCCCCATTTTGAGAAACCTCGATTTAATAACGCCGCGTTGGCAAGATGAAAAGAGAAAAAGATTTTTTTAAGGAATTCTGCAAAACGTTTGAATGAGTCATTTAAAAAATGCGTGGCAGCTAAAAATAATTTAATGATCTTCTATAGAAACTGTTGATGAATTCAAATTAATTGGTGGATGCGAAACTTTTTATACATATCACTAAACGATTGTCCATTTAAGTAAGCGTGACTGAATTATACAATTTCAATTGCAGTCTTCTATTTAAAAGCGAGGAAAAGGAACGAGGTTGTGGGCAATCAATTTAGCCGATTTAGGAGAAAAACTTGATGGCGCACTTTGTTATTATGGAGCACAGCCTTCTCTATTTTTTTGAAGCTACCTGCAATTTTTATTTTGATGCTGCAGGTTGAAAAAATCGGGTCGCGTTTTCATACACGATCTTTTGTTTTTGTTCCGGCGTTAAGAAATCTAATTGGTCAATTGCTTCTAATACAGTCTTAATGGGTGCATTATCGGAGCCAAACATTAACCGGTCTTCCAGCCCCGCATTAACAAACATTTTTATCAACCCTGCAAACTGCGCCGGGGGAAGAATGGCCGGGTTGTTGACTGCTGAGATGTCTGTGTAGATCGTCGGGTAGGCCTTCATCAATTCAATGGCCTGTGGCAAAAATGGTCCACCGGCGTGCATGATCCAAAGTTTCATTGATGGGAATTTTTGCATGACGGGCTTTAATAAAGCGGGATCACCCATGTCTTCGCGGAAGGTGGGGCAACCATGATCAGGGCCCGCTGAACCCGTATGAACACCAACAGGTAAACCGTATTTCTCCGCCAGTGCGTAATAAGGAAACATCTTTTCGTCTGCTGAAGAAATACCGTGGTACTGGGTTAGTACCTCGCCGATGAAATCAATCTTTTTTGCTTTCACTTGTTGCTCCACCCAGGCTACATTCGGCCACTCCTTCCCGTCATCAAAACACTGTTGCTGGCTATACGGCACTTTACCGCCCGGGCAGGGCACCATCAATCCATACAATAAACGAATAGAGGAATTTCCCGCGTAGGTACTTTGCAGGTTCCACGAAGTGCTTACCGCAGCAATTGTAACACCCGCTTCTTCCAGGCTTTTCAATTGTTCCTTCATGTTCTTTTGGCCATGCAGGTGAACATCAAAAACGGGCATTGGCTTTTTGCCGGGAAGAAATGAAAAAGCAATTGCGATCGCGATAACTGCTAAGGGTATAAAAGCATATTTTTTTTTCATGGACGATAATTTAGAGCAACTTTTTTGATCGCCATCTTTAACTGATGAAATATAAGAGTGGGGCAGGAGTGAAAAATTCGCCACTGAACTCAATCGTGCTGTCAAAAAAATAAAGTATACCTATTTGGTTTTCGGAGCCGCCAGGTTTGAATTAAAAAATGGAAGCACCTCTGTATAAAATCGACCCTCATACCCACCAATCATATTTGTGTGATCGCCGATATATTCTTCCGCAAAATGTTTCACACCAAGTGATTCCAGTTTTTTGCTGAAATGAAGTGCAGTTACTGGAATGTGAGAAAATTCTTCATTCCTGCCCCAATCTATCTTGAGTGCCGCTAAACTCTTCAAGGCAGGCAAATGCCCATTCACCATATTGGTCGGAAAATTAGCTTCCCATTTTTTTATCACCTCCAGGTTAAGTACCGAACTATCTTTTATGTAACTAACGGGAAGGCCTGCCTGCAAAAAACCAGCTTTCTCATCTGCGGAATACGCCCGGCCCATCGCGGAGAAAACACCCGCAAAAAATCCTTGCGGATCAAAGTTGCCAGACATCTCGTATCCTTTCAAAATATCCCGCTCCGATTTTGCCTCGCTGATATTTTTGAAGCCTTTATTTGTAACCGTAAAGTCGTAACCCCAATCCAACACAGCAGGGCTCATCGCATACACAGTGCTAAAAACATCTGCAAACAACATGGCCAGTTTCAAAGCGCCATTGCCACCCATGGAATGCCCGCAAAGTCCGCGACTGCGACGTTCTGCAATGGTGCGAAAATTTTTATCTACGTAGGTTACCACGTCTTTCCCAATAAAATCAGCCCAGTTTCCGATTACAGGAGAGTTTGTGTAGAAACTTCCGCCGTAGCGGTTCTTACTGTCAGGCAGCACCAATAACATTGGCCGCAACCTTCCGCTGGTAATGGCTTTATCCATCAGGTCCTTCAACCCGATATACATCAACATTTCCTTATCATCGGTGGCAACTCCATGTAAAAAGTAAATGACCGGGTAACGTTCTGTGCCCTGGTCGTAGCCGGGTGGCAGGTAAATAGAAATGTTTCGCGTCGCTTCTTCCCCGCCGGTATTATTCCTTAGCGAGGCTGCAAGAAAAGACTGGGAAAGAATTTTTCCTTCCGGAACAACCTGGCTGTGGCCAATGAGATGGAGGGAAAGAAAAAAGATGATTGTAAAAAATCTAACTGCCATATGCTCTCTAATTTTTTTGTGAGATAAGCGTGTATACCGGGATTATTTTTTGAAAATAAGGGTAAGTAAGCGTTAGTGATTTAAGCAATGTGCTATCGGACAGGTTCAGTTCGCGATTGGCAATCGTAAGCGAACCGTGATGTGTTGGTCGGGAATTAAAATGCCTGCTTCAATCCTTTGCCGGTTGTAAACCTGCGGAAAGAAATACTGTTTGTCGTGTCGGACAATTTCGAGGCCCGGTCGGTTACCAATTCTTCTTTTGTGTATTGGGTAACGTAACATGGCATTGACTCAAGTGCTTGCAATTCTTCCGCTGATGTATATTCGATGGTTACGTTTATGTATTGTTGATTCACGTATCCCAGGTCGAGTGCTTCTCCCTGACTTTTTGTCCAGGCAATATAGTAGAGGGGATATTTATCTACCCATCCTTCACTCAATAATAATTCCGTCACGGAAGCTCCAATTACAATGTGCTCTGAATGATGGGTGTCGCCATCTGGTCCAAAAGTAAGTATGATGTCGGGTTGTAGTTTACTGATCTGTTCTTTCAGTGCAGCCAGCAATAATTTGTGCGCCTTGAAATAATTCCCAACACCAATTTTGGTATCCAATCTTTCAATTGAAAGAAAGATTGGCGGTTCGAGCCCCATGGTTGTGCAAGCACAGATGGATTCTTTTTTTCGAAGATTACCTAGCGAATCACCCGCGGGTATTTTGGTAACGCGGGTACCATCTTTGCCGTCCGTAGCGATCATCACGACCACCCGGTTACCTGCATTGCGATACTTGATCAACACTTCACCAATGGCACTCTCGTCATCAGGATGGGCAACGACGAGTAAGATTGTTTGTGCTTTGGAGACCTGGGGAAAACCTTGGGTACCACACAGCAGGAAAACAAGCAAGCATAACAATTTCATGACTGAACTTTTTGGTCAAACTTGAATGCGAAAAGAATTTTTAGCAGAATCCGGAGCCGGATAAGTTCACTGAGAGACTGGTGAAATTTTTTTATTCTCCTTTCAGCACCTTGTATTGGGCATTTTGTAAACACCTGCCTTGCGCATTGTGCTTTGCCTGCGGACAAGCGCCTGACTTGGCCCAGTAGCCTGCATTTTTATCCGCGTATTGGAAAATACTTTCCCAATCGGCCGCGAGTTTATTTTCGAAAATACAATCACTCAAGGCCTCGATGAGATAGTTGGTGAAGAAACCACCGGTTTCAGGCTTTCCGCCGGCAAACTCTCCTTTACCAGCTGCAGTGGCAATGATGGAAAGTGGTTGCTTGGGTCTCAGTAATTTTTCGGCATTATCCAATCCCTCATCCCGGTCCTGGTCTGCGGACCTTGCCCTTTTGCGGGTGGTACGTTTGCGGGTTTGTACTTTCGCCTGGTCAAAGAGGGCATTGTCGCCGGCAACAGACGTATTACAACAATCGCTCAGCACCAGGTTTACCCCGGCACCCATTGTAACGATGCGGTTAAAAATATCCTCTTCCATACTCAGGCTGGCGGTTTCTGTATTGCGGTCCTCGCTTGTTTTTAACCACATGCGGGGATACTCACTTTTATCATCGGGGTAACGAAAACCATGACCACTGTAATAGAATACGACCACATCGTCTGGCGAGGGATGCTGATCGCTCAGCCAGCTATCTATGGCATCATTGACCGCCGCCTTACTGAACTCATCACCGCTGATCACTTTAGGTTCAGCCATTTCCATACCAAGCCAGTCAGCAATATCTTCGAAGATATAGGTAATCTCCTCCCGGTCTTTTTCGCACCGAATTCCAATGGTATCATCGTTTGAATCGATCACCGTTATCAGGAATAGTTTCCCGTAAGGCTCAGTTTTTTTGTAACCGAGGCTTTTAGAAACATCTTGCCTCACCGGCAAACTGCCGGATCCAATCACAAATGAAGAGGCCACAAACAGGAGCATCCCAAGGGCGAAGATCTTGCATACAGTAACCAGGCGAGGAAGGAAGGATCTTGTGCGCATACGAAAGACTGGTTTAAGTGAAAAACGGGCGGGTGGGGTCAAAGGCAGGAGGCTTAAGTAGCAGGATTGGATCGAACATTTTACCTACAGGTCGCGTTGATAAAAACACGCACAAGCTGTAGGTAAAATGTTGGCTAGGGACTGGGTTGTACCCGAAAAAGTGGGGACCGTGGAAGTTTGAACAGAGCAACGCTAATTGCGTTGAAGCTAATAGCTTAGCTGACTGAAGTTTGTGGCCTTCCACCCGACTGGGTCGGTACAGGTGAATGAACAATTTCTTCATCCAATGGTGGATTGTCGTCTTGTTCTTCTTCCGGCGCTTCTTCTTCCTCCTCATCATCAGGACCAGAAAAGTTAGCGGAGGCCAGGTCGAAACCCAGTTCCTCGCCAAATAAAATCGCGTTTTCGGCAGTGTTTCCCGCGAAGTAGTTAGTTGAATTTTCCATATCTTCCTGTTTTATGTTTGTTCTAAACATAATTCTTATTTTTTAGATTACGATCATTTACCCTGGAAATTTTCGGCGGTTCAATAACGAACTCATGAAGCTGCTTCCCTGTTAACTTCACTTGAATCAAAACCCGCGGCTCAAAAGAAAACAAGTCTTTGAAACGGGAATTAAAATTTGCCTTAAAAACCGCAATCCAACGCATGGTGCATCTTGCAACCAGCAACTCGTTTAACCTTGATGCATGAAGATATTTATTAGTATTCCAGTTATATACATGCTCCTCATGCTGGGAATACCCTTGCGCCCGCAGGCACAGGAGGCACCTTCCACTTTCCAGCTAAAACAAAAGCTCAAAAGGTTCGAAAAAAACGGGCAGGTGAAGTTTGATACGGCATACGCTAACACGGTAGCAGACCTGGCCTATATCTACTCTTACAGTTTCCCGGATAGTGCATTGGCACTGCTGGCAGGCCATGCAGATCGCTGCAGGGCCGCTGGCTATAAAGCAGGTGAAACGGATGCATACCTGATTACCGCCGATGCGTACCAAACAAAGGGCCGGTACCAGGAGGCGCTTGCTAATTATGAAAAAGCATTCCTCCTTGCTTCCACGCTTGAAAATCAAAAAGCAGTACCCGTTCTGTTGAACAGGATCGGTGTCATTCATTTAAACCAGGGAAACTATCCGCAGGCTTTACAAAAATTTTATGCATCGCTGAAAGCTGCCGAAGCACTTGACAATAAAACACTGATCGGGGCTACATTAAACAATATTGCCAACGTTCATTATCACCAGGGAAAATTCGATGATGCGGAAAAAGATTACCAGCAGCGGCTTGAACTGGCCGTAAAGATGTCGGATACCAGCAGCATGAGCGTTGCCTATAATGGCATTGGTGAAGCGAACCTGCAGAAGAAAGAGCTGGGGAAAGCCTTGTATAATCTTAACATAGCACACCAGCTAGCCGCGAAAATCGGTGACCAGGAAATGCTGCTGACCGTAACCTTGTCGCAGGCCGAAGCCTTTTACGCTGCAGATAGTTTGCAACAGGCGACCAACTTGTTTCGCGACGCTTTAGCAAGGTCAAAGCAAAAAGATAACGGCATCTATATTTGTAATGCCCTCATCGGCCTGGCAAAAGTCTTCCATAAGCAAGGATTTTTTAACGAAGCGCTTACCAGCGGATCAGAAGCCCTGCAGCGGGCAGATAAAATGGGCCAGGTACAATTGATGCGGGATGCCAATGAAATTTTATCGCGGATCTATGAAGCGAAAGGCGATGGCCTGAATGCCTTGAAACATTATCGCCTGTACAAAACCAGTTCCGACAGCCTGAACAACCTGGCGAGTCAACGCGCCGTCGCCATTGAAAAAGAGAGCTACGAATTTTCAAAAAAAGAACTGGCCTTCGAACGTGAAACCTTGCAACAGCGCTGGTTGACCTTCTCGGCATTCGCCGGGCTAATTTCTTTGGGCATTTTACTCTTTGTGATCTATCGCAGTAAGAGCAGGCTCAACATCACTAACCTCGACCTGCAGCATAAAAACACCGTGATCGAAGCGCAGCGCATCAAGGCGGAAGAAACACTCAGCAAATTGAAGGCTGCCCAATCGCAGTTGATACAAGCAGAAAAAATGGCCTCGTTGGGCGAACTCACAGCGGGCATTGCGCATGAGATACAGAACCCCTTGAATTTTGTAAATAACTTTTCAGAGGTAAGCAATGAGTTGGTTGATGAAATGAATGAGGAACTGGATAAGGGTTTTGTAAACGAAGCCAGGTCGATCGCTTCGGACATTCGCCAGAACCTGGAAAAAGTGATCGAGCATGGCAAACGCGCCGACGCGATCGTGAAAGGCATGTTGCTGCACAGTCGCGGCAGCACCGGTGTAAAAGAAATTACCAACCTTAATAAACTCGCCGACGAATACATTCGCCTTTCCACCCATGGGTGGAGAACAAAAGATAAAACACTCAACGCCACCGTTCGCACGAATTACGACGAAAGTTTGCGCAGCTTCAACCTGGTTCCGCAGGACATTGGACGCGTTGTGTTGAACCTCGTAAACAATGCCTTTTATGCCGTTGGTGAAAAAAAGAGGCTGTTGCAGGTTGCAGGCGGAACTGACGGTTACGAAGCCACGATCCTGTTCACTACCCGGGTGATCACCTTGCCCGGTGGAAAGGCTGGCGTATCGATCACCGTAGAAGATAACGGCAACGGTATCCCGCAAAACATGATGGACAAGATCTTTCAGCCCTTTTTTACTACCAAACCCAGCGGCCAGGGAACTGGCCTGGGTCTCTCGCTTAGTTATGACATTGTAAAAGCCCATGGGGGAGAATTGAAGGTTGAAAGCCAGGAGGGGATTGGAACGATCTTTAGCGTATTACTACCGGTGACAGTTTGATAACAACTGCTATACACTGAGTTTTTTGCATATAAGGAGGTGGAAAAAGATTATATTAGTCAGTCTATCTTATATCCGCCTCTCTTTTCCTTAGTCAAAAAACTCATATGCAAAAGTTCGTGTGGATGCTTTCATTAGTTGTAGCAGCTAACAGTTCATTTGCACAACACTCGGTAAAGTTTATCCTGGCGGAGAAAACCTGCATTGCCCACGACAGCATCTTTATCACGGGCACCTTCAGCAACTGGGACTCAACCTCCAACCAAAAATACCTGCTGAAGAGAGTTGGTGATCGTCAATTTTCCATTACACTTTCTGTGCCTGCAGGCCCCTTGAAATATAAATTTACGCGAGGCACCTGGTTGAATGTGGAGAAGCGCTATTTCGGTTCGGAGGTGGTGGACCGTTTGATCGATGTCTCGAATGATATGGTGCTTAAAGACACCATCCTGGCCTGGCGCGATGAACTACTTTCTGATAAATGGTGTTGGCTCGAAAAAGCAACAGCTGACACCGATAAAATAAATGTTCTTGTCAGTATCGCTACCAATTATGCGTTTTTCCCGGAGAACTATCGATCGGACAGTGCCCTCTATTATGCACAAACAGCCTTGGCCCTGCAGCAAGGCGTTATGAAATCGCCTGCCTATAAATCCTGGATCAAAGAAGGGCTTGCACCGCAATTAATACACATACAGGAATTACTGGCGACCCTGTTACACTCATTTGGAAACTATTCAAAATCACTGGCGCTGCGTTTTGAAAACCTCAATTTAGCAGAAACCCAGGACGATCCCTTTCTAAAAATTGACGTCATGCGAGGCATCGGGGATGATTATACCGCAATGCGGGATTATGAAAATGCCTTGCATTACGGATCGCTGATGTTAACAAGCCTTGCCGATATTGCCAGGCAAGAGAAAGATCCAGGGTTAAGATTTACCATGGAAAAATGGTCGGCAAATTATCTTCGTGCTTCTGCTTATTATTACCTCGATTCGATCGATGCTGCGTTAAGTGTGGCAAAAAAAATGTTCCTGGGTGTACCATCATCCGCTGATCCTTACCCGCTCGCTCGCGGTGCCTTACTGATGGCTGACATATTTGCGAAAAAAAAAGGAGACCAAATGACGGCACTTCAGTACTATCGTTTGGCTTCGACGTACGCCGGAAGAATGGCTGCCTACCAAATGATCGCAAAAGCGGACATGGGCACTGCGCAGGTTTTTAAAAATATCGGAAGGTTTGATTCTTCACTTTATTACGCCCGAAAGTCAATGGTATTTTTTCAAACAAATACGGAGAGCGTGCAGGCCTGGGGAGAAAATTCTGATACCTATATTGCCGAGATAAGTCCCATGCTGGCGGCACTGTATAAAGAAACCAATCAACTGGACAGCGCTTATAAATACCTGGATCTTTCGGTTGAAATAAAAGACCGGTTGTATAACGAAACAAAGATCCGGCAATTTCAAATGCTCGGTTTTAACGAAGAGAACCGTCGGAAAGAACTGGCCAATGAGAAGATAGCTGCAGCAGAAGATTTCAAAACGAATATCAAACTGATCGGGCTGGTTGCCTCCCTGCTTTCGATCGCTGTGGTCGCATTCATACTTTATCGCAATAACAAACAGAAGCAACAGGCCAATAAGGTGTTAGAGGACGCACTTAGCAATTTACAAACTACCCAGGCACAACTCATCCAATCAGAAAAAATGGCCAGCCTTGGCGAGCTCACAGCGGGCATAGCACATGAAATTCAAAACCCCTTGAACTTCGTGAATAATTTCTCCGAAGTCAATAAAGAATTGATTGGTGAGATGAAGGCCGAATTGTTTTCGGGCAATACCGGGGCAGCGGTCGCCATTGCAAATGACCTTGAACAAAATCTAGAGAAAATAAATCACCACGGCAAGCGGGCAGACTCCATCGTAAAAGGAATGTTGCAACACAGTCGTGCCAGCAAAGGAATAAAAGAGCCAACCGATATTAACAAGCTTGCTGACGAATACCTGCGGTTAGCCTTTCATGGTTTACGGGCCAAAGACAAATCATTTAACGCAACGATCAAAACATCTTTTGAACCCTCCGAGATAAAGATCAATGTGATTCCGCAAGACATTGGCAGAGCGCTGCTGAACATCTTTAATAATGCATTTTTTGCCGTAGACGAGAAAAAGAAATCCGGCATCGAAAATTATAACCCCACCCTATCCTTCAGCACCAAAAAAATAGGTGATACCGTAGAACTGCGGATCGCTGATAATGGTAACGGGATTCCAACTCAATTACTGGACAAGATCTTTCAACCATTCTTCACCACGAAACCAACCGGCCAGGGAACCGGTCTCGGTTTATCCCTTGCGTATGATATCATTAAGGCACACGGTGGGGACATAAAAGTGGAAAGCAAAGACCGGGAAGGAAGTGAATTTATCATTCACCTTCCATTCACCAGCGAAGCATGAAACAAGTTTTAGTTATAGCATTTCTTTTTTTAACCATCGGTTGCTTCGCCCAGTCGCTGGTAATTCATACTATTCCACGCGAAGGGGTACAACTCGATACAGGTTGGAAATTTCATGCCGGCGACAACACCGAATGGGCAAAGCCGGAATTTGATGACCGTGCCTGGGCAACGATCGATCCCTTGCTTGATGTGCACCATTCCTTGCCGCAAATACCGAGGTCGGGCATCAGCTGGTTACGTATTCACCTGGCATTTGATTCGGCGCTATTAAAAAGGCACCTGTCATTGGTGATCGAGCAATCCATCGCCTCTGAAATTTACCTAAACGATTCGTTGATCTGCAAACTCGGTGTTCTGAGTGCTTCTCCCGGAGCGGTGACAGCGTATGATCCCCTGGCATCTCCAGTTGTGTTGCCTTCTTCAAAAAAACGCGGGCAGGTGCTAGCCATACGCTTTGCGCTGGAAACAGGCGCACACTACACCACCCTATTCATGCGCTCCCGCAACCCCGCGTTCCATGCAACCATCCAGGAAACCAGGAATGCCTTTGCAACGAAAATGAACGAGGAGAATCTGCTGAAGGGCTACAACGGGTTTATGGTTGGCCTGCTGTTTTTGCTTTTGATCATCCATTCCGCCTACTATTATTTTTACCCGCAGCAACAGGCAAACCTTTACTTCAGTATTTATGCAGGCATTTTTCTAGTCGATAACATCTGCTTGCTATTATTCGACAATCATTACGTGGCCAACAGGTTTTATACCCTCAACCTGATCTTCATTATCGTTATTGCCACCAATCTCTTCCTGTTAACAGCCATCTACAAATTGCTCGATCAACGAAGAGACTGGATCTATTGGTCGTTACTGTTGCTGGTAATTCCTGCCCTTATTTTAAACTTTGTACAGTATGATTGGGGCTGGCATTTGGGAGCGGATGTAATGACCTTGCTGGTAAACCTGGCCATCGCAAAACTAACCATCGAGGCTGTGAGGAAACGAAGGAAGGGTTCCTGGTTGTTGGCGGTGGGTGTAATGTGCTTCCTGGTATTTTTCCTGCTTTTTGTTATTATCGCCAACTCACGACCCGACTTACGAATGCTGGCCAACATCCTGTTTGTTCTTGCAGACCTGAGTATACCGGTGACAACCTCGCTTTATCTTGGACTTGATTTCGGTTTCGTGAGCGTTTCCTTAAGGGAGAAATTAAAAGAGGTCAGCGAGCTTTCCGAAAAAAATATTCAGCAGGAACAGGAAAAACAGCAGATACTCGCGGCTCAAAATGAAGTACTTGAAACACAGGTAAGCCACCGCACCACCGAACTCCGCGAATCGCTGGAGAATTTAAAAAATACCCAGGCCCAATTGATCCAGTCGGAGAAAATGGCGAGCCTTGGTGAACTAACTGCCGGCATTGCACATGAGATTCAAAACCCGTTGAACTTCGTCAATAATTTTTCTGAGGTGACGACGGAATTACTTGGGGAGATGAAGGCCGAATTAGTTTCCGGAAACACCGGCGAGGCCATCGCCATTGCCAATGACCTCGAACAAAACCTGCAAAAAATAAATCATCATGGCAAGCGGGCAGATTCGATTGTAAAAGGCATGTTACAACATTCAAAACAAACCAGCGGGTTGAAAGAAGCAACGGACATCAATGCCCTATGTGATGAATATTTAAGATTAAGTTTTCATGGGTTTAAAGCAAAGGATGATCTTTTTAACGCGACGATCAACACAGACTTCGATACGAGTATCGGTAAGACGAACCTGGTTCCACAAGCCATGGGAAAAGCGCTCTTGAACCTCTTCAATAACGCCCTGTACGCTGTGAATGAAAAAGGGAAGGCTCAGATTAATGATGGTTATCAACCGACCATTAAAGTTTCTACCAGGAAACTAGGCGACCGGATAGAAATAAGCATTGAGGACAATGGAGACGGGATCCGGCAAAAAATTGCTGACAAAATTTTTCAACCATTCTTCACCACGAAACCAGCCGGCCAGGGTACAGGCCTTGGCCTTTCACTGGCGTACGATATTGTAACGAAAGAACACCTCGGTCAAATTACAATTAATAAAGGCAATACGAACAATACAGAATTCCTTATCCAAATACCTGTTCAAAACTTAATAAAATAACTACAGATGTTTAAATGGAATTTTAAATATTTCAAGCTCTTCGTTTGTTGCCTCCTCGTACAATATTGTGCTGCTCAACCCGCTCCTCTTGATCAAAAATATATCGACAGTATTACGCCCAGGCTCGCAAACCGCCCGGATGATTCGGTCAAAGTAAACCAGCTTAAAACCCTGGCATCAATGTACATATTGGTTGACCCAACGCTTACGATTAAATACACAAGCCAGGGAATAGCCATCGCCGAGAAAATAGATTATCCTTTCGGGAAAATTACCTGTCTTGGCCAGAGAGCTTTTCTGTATGCGATCACCGGTGAGTGGGCAAAAGCAACCGCTGATGTGAACGAAGCGATACCGCTTTGCGAGCAGCATTACCCGGGGCTACTGGTTTACATGTATAACCTAATGTACATTGTTGCTGCAACTAAAGAAGATGACGGGGAGGCGCTTATGTATGCACAGAAAGCCCAAAACCATTCAAGTTTTGCTGCCCTTCCCGAATTGAGAAAATGGCCGACCTATATGCAGTTGGGAAGAATGTACGAGCATTTAAACCAAATAGATTCGGCAGAACACTACGCCAGGATCCTCGAAAACTATGTTCTAAAATATGGCCTTTCGGAACCAGACCTGGCCTCAAACTCCAACACACTCCTGGGTTCTCTTGCCTTACGAAAAAAAGAATATGCGAAGGCTATAAATTTCTTCCGGCTTGGCACTAATTACCCGAGCATTTCCACAGTATATAATATCCTGGGGCAAACTGATTCGGTGATCCATTACAGCACCCTGGCTTTACAAAACGGGGAGTCGCAAAAAAACTTCAACTTGATCCAGCAAGCCGCGAAACAGCTCTCGGTAGCGTATCACGAAACGGATACGGAAAAAGCCTACCTGTACCTTAACAAGTATGCAGCCGCCAAAGACTCTTTATACAACAGTGACAAAATAAGGCAACTCGAAAGCATCAAATTGAATGAGCAAAAAAAATATTTTAATCTGGAAAAAGCCACCACCGCGACAAGAAACCAGTTGATCCTGCTCTCGCTTTTTGTGCTGCTTGTTTCGCTGGTGATTTTCCTGGTGATGTTGTGGCGCAACAACAGGTTTAAGCAACGAGCAAACGCCAGGCTGGAATCAGCTTACGAAAACCTGCAAGCTACACAGGCGCAACTTATTCAAAGTGAGAAGATGGCGAGCCTTGGTGAACTCACTGCCGGGATTGCACATGAGATTCAAAACCCATTGAACTTCGTGAATAATTTCTCCGAAGTCAACAATGAACTGATCCACGAATTAAAAGCAGCAACCACTGCCGGCAACATGAACGAGGTACTGCTACTCGCGAATGACATCGCTGCAAACGGTGAAAAAATAAATCATCACGGCAAACGGGCAGACGCGATCGTAAAAGGCATGTTGCAACATTCACAAAAAAGCTCCGGACAAAAAGAACCAACAGATATCAATGCGCTGTGCGATGAATATATACGCCTGGCGTACCATGGCCTGCGTGCCAAAGACAAATCCTTCAACGCAGAATTTAAAACCGACTTTGATAGCTCAATCGAAAAAGTAAACATCATACCACAGAATATCGGTAGAGTGTTACTGAATTTATACAACAATGCGTTTTATGCCGTGAATGAGAAAAAGGAAACTGCTGGTGAAAATTACCAACCAACCGTTTCAGTTCAAACAAAAAGAGCAAATGATGCGATTGAAATAATAGTTGCAGATAATGGCGCTGGCATCCCGAAAACTATCGTCAATAAGATCTTTCAGCCATTCTTTACGACCAAGCCAACGGGGCAAGGCACAGGGCTGGGGCTGAGTTTGAGTTATGACATTATAAAAACACAAGGCGGTGAAATAAAAGTAGAGTCGAAGGAAGGTGAAGGAAGTGCATTTATTATTCAACTGTGAACTAATTAAAAAAAATGAAGACTTTTTTAAGAGTAATTATTCTATGCCTGTTGCCAACATTAATTTTCGGGCAACAGAAAAGCCCATATCTGGGGAGTCTGTACACCTTTTTATCTGCAGCATCAAATGATACTGCCCGAATGGAAGGCTATAGTAAACTCGGAACATATTATCTTCTTGAAGACCGCGATAGTTCGATTTTTTATCTTGAAAAAGCCTTGCCTATTGCTGCGAGACTAAATCTAAAATTGAACGAAGCATTTATTTTGAACGGACTGGGGGTTATCCTGATGCAACAGGAAAAGTTTTCAAGGTCTTTGGAATTCTATTTAAAAGCGATAAGCATTGCAAAGGACCCCTCTACCGAAAAAACTGTTTGGCATTTATTGCCAGGCCAAAGCCCAAAGAATATAAGAATGCTCTTGCTAAGTAGTAGCTACGATCTTATTGGATTGCTAAATGCGTATACCGGAAACTGGAGTGATAACATAAAAAACCAATTTAAAAATTATCGGGCAGCCGAAAATTATGCAAAGGCTGCCGGGGACAGCGGACAACTTGCATCTGTAATGTTTCACATGGGCATTTCGTATATGAATGACGGAAAATTAGATTCTGCACTTTTGTTTATCAAAAAAGCACAAACGATATTTTCAGACTTGAGAGATCCACAAACTGGTCGTTCGTTCATATACCTGGGGGAAACCTATGAGAGAATGGGAAAGTTCGACTTAGCCCTTAATACAATGTTGCAGGCAATGGCGCTTTTAAATGAGACCAATGATTATGTTCACAGGGGGCTGGGTGGCATATCATTGAGTCGTGTATATGCGCATTTAAAAAAAATTGACTCAGCGTTGTATCATGCAAAAGCAAGCTTAAAAATTTTTGAAAAGCGTAAAGATCCGGCCTGGATAAGAGATGCTTATAATCTCCTTGCTTCCTATTTTGATACCCTGGGCAATACCGATAGTGCCACCGTATATCTAAAATTGGCTAAATCATTAAGTGATAGTCTGAGTATAGAAGAACGAAAAAATCTTCTTGCATTTCAGGACGTTGTTATGGATGAGCAGGCAAAGTTGGAAAAATTGGAGGAAGATAAAATTCAAACACAAAGTAAGATCAGGACCTATAGCATGATTGCCGGACTTGTTATCCTTTCTCTTGTAGGTATTATTTTGTATCGTAATAACCAAAAGGAAAAGAATGCCAAAATAGTTTTGGAAAAAACGTTGAAGGAACTCAAATCCACACAAGCTCAACTCATACAGTCAGAGAAGATGGCAAGCCTTGGTGAGCTTACAGCAGGCATAGCACATGAGATTCAAAACCCCTTGAATTTTGTAAATAATTTCTCCGAAGTAAACAATGAATTAATCCACGAATTAAAAGCAGAAGCGAGTGCCGGCAACATGAACGAGGTACTGCTACTCGCTGACGACATCAGTGCAAACGAACAAAAAATAAATCATCACGGCAAACGTGCAGACGCGATCGTGAAAGGAATGCTGCAACACAGTCGTTCGAGTACCGGTGCAAAAGAGCCGACGGATATTAACAAACTCGTCGACGAATACCTGCGCCTGGCGTATAATGGCTTTAGAGCAAAAGACAAATCATTTAACGCGACCATCAAAACCGACCTTGATACAAGCATTGAACCAATAACCATCAATGGTCAGGACTTTGGAAGAGTTTTGTTGAACCTGTATACGAATGCATTTTATGCAGTGAATGAAAAAAAGAAGGCATTGCCAAACGGATATGAACCAATTGTTTCTGTAAGCAGTCAAAAAAAAGACGGTAAAATTGTTGTCACTGTTCGCGACAACGGTAACGGGATCCCAGGCAACTTGCTCGATAAAATATTTCAACCCTTCTTTACAACAAAACCTACCGGCGAGGGCACTGGCCTGGGACTTTCATTGAGCTATGACATCATTACGAAGGGGCATGGCGGTGAAATAACGGTGGAAACCAAAGAAGGAGAAGGAACTGCATTTAGCATTCAACTTCCAATCAATAACTGATGCAATTAACAAAGAAACTTGAAGCAGAATTATTACAGGAATATTATGCCTTTTGGGATGCCAATCTTAGTGGCGATATGGAGACTTTTGCATCCTATATGCAGGATGACTTCAGCATTTTTGGGTCAGCCAACGGCGAAATTTTTCATGACAAGCGGAACGCCCTGGAATTTTACACCGACACCGTGGACCAACTGGCAGGTAAGGCACAGCTCCGAAACAGGGATATCAGCTTGCAGCCACTCGATCTTAACAGCATGGTCATTCGTGAACAAAGTGACCTGTATATTTTAATGGGAAGCGAATGGAGCTTCTACGGGCACGCAAGAATCTCCTGCATTTTTAAGCATGACTCCGGTGGATGGAAAGCGTTACATCAGCATGCTTCATTCCCTGACCACCGCACAGAAGAAGGCCAACAACTTGCAAGTGAAAAAATTGAGAAAGAAAACCTGGAGCTTCGGGAGGCGGTAAAAAGGAGAACCGTAGAACTGGAAAGTAAAAGCCGTGACCTCGAAATTGAGGCAGCCCTGGAAAGGGTCCGAACCAGTGCCATGGCCATGCATACTAGTAATGATCTGCATAACGTGGTAGCCGTCGTCTTCCAGGAACTGGATAAACTGAAACTGGGTGTTTTGCGTGTAGGCATCAGTGTTTTGAACAAGGAAAATCGGACCGGAGATGTATGGCTGACTTCTGTTGACGAAGGCTCGCCGGTCCAGGTTTTTGGCAATGAGTCATTTGATATTCATCCATTGATGGAAGGTTCAATGGATGCCTGGATCAACCAGCACGACTTTTATTATGTACTGGAAGGCGACGACCTCACGCGATATTACCAGGCAGTTGAAGCAGCAAAGTTTGGTTTACCGGCATCACAAGTGCACCTAACCGCAACACCAAATGAAAAACAATCTTGCTTCGTCGCCGTGTATAGTTCCGGAGGATTATTTTCTTTTCGGGAAGGTGATTTTACGGAGGAAGCAAAAAAAGTTCTAAAAAGGTTCGCGAATGCTTTTGATCTTACCTACACCCGTTTTTTAGACTTGCAAAAATCAGAAGCACAGGCGAGAGAAGCACAGGTAGAACTGGCATTGGAACGAGTCCGGGCACGGACCATGGCCATGCAGACAAGTGATGAATTGACAGACGTTGCGGAAGTGCTATTTCAACAAGTGGCCGGGTTAGGTATTAAAGCATGGACAACTGGTTTTAATATCTGGACTGATGACAACAATTTTTATACAGATTACATCACCAATCCAGAGGGAGGATTTATTGAGCCCTACACGGTTGACGCAACTATAATACCCATTGATATTGAAATAAGCAATGCAAAAAAAAGTGGGAAGGATTTCTTTGTAATTCATGAAGAAGGAGAAGCACTTGCTAAGACCTACCGTAAATTAGGAGAGTTTGGAGAAAAGCAATTTAAGGGAATACTTGAGAGCGGATTCCAATTCCCATCACATCAATTCAATCATTTTGTATTTGGTTCCAAAGTAAGCATGATGTTCGTAACCTGCGAACCCGTACCCGAAGCGCATGAAATATTCAAACGTTTTGGAAAAGTTTTCGAACAAACCTATACCCGTTTTCTCGATCTGCAAAAAGCAGAAGCACAGGCACGGGAAGCCAAAATAGAAACGGCACTGGAAAAAGTTCGAAGCCGTTCAATGGCTATGCACCGGAGTGGCGATCTCCACGAGGTTATTAAGGTAGTAACTGATCAATTATCAGGGCTGGATTTAAAATTCTCAACAACAAATTTTGCCAGGATAGATTCAGTAGGAGGTTGGGACTTGTGGATTTCTACAAACCCGGTACCGGTTCATATTCCCTATTTTGAACACGGAATGTTTACGAGATTAAATGAAGCGGTAACAAAGGGACTTGATTTTATTGCTGACGTGTATGACTTCGAAGAAAAAAACATTTTTTTCAATCACGTTTTTGAAAATACCTTTTTTCTAAATACTCCCGAAGAAAGAAAACAATTTATCCTGAACTCCAAAGGATTCACCCGCTCCGTATTTCTGACAAAAAATATCTGGCTCTCGGTTACTAAGTACGATGCAATCCCTTTTAGTGATGAAGACAACTCTATTTTTAAACGTTTTGCAAAGGTGTTTGAACAGACCTACACCCGTTTTCTCGACCTGCAAAAGGCAGAGGCCCAGGCAAGAGAAGCGCAAATAGAAACGGGTTTAGAGAGAGTACGATCCCGGAGCCTGGCGATGCACAATACTTCAGAATTACAAGCCGTCATTCACACCGTTCATAAAGAGTTACTCCATTTAAATATTGCTATCAATGGAGGCTCTTTTATTGCTATCAATAGTGACATTAACAAAACACTCCGGTGTTGGGGGGCAGGGGGTACGGCGGATACTTCAGAAGAAGTTCAAATTCCGCTCTACAAAAAACCCTTTTGTACCGATCTTATAAACGGAATAAAAAAAGGACCAGGCTTTTTCACGGAAGAATTTACACAGAAGGAGAAAAAAGCATTCTTCACTTTTTTATTTAACCATGAGCCCTGGTCGAAGCTGGATGCCAAACAAAAAAAAGAAATCCTTTCCAGTCCCGGGGGATATACCCGTTCATGCTGTGTATCTAAGCATACCAGTATTTTTATAATCAATCATTTTGGTGAAAAGTTCTCTGAAGACGATAATAACATTCTTCAACGCTTTGCAAAAGTATTTGAGCAGACTTATACCCGTTTCCTCGATCTAAAACGAGCAGAGGCACAGGCAAAAGAAGCACAGGTGGAAGCTGCACTGGAAAAAGTTCGCTCAAGAACCATGGCCATGCAACGGAGTGATGAACTGGCAGAAGCCTCCTTTGTATTGGACACCCAGGTTCGCTCATTGGGTATTCACACAAGGGGCTGCGCATTTAATATTTATGGCGACAATGATTCTACAGAATGGTTCAGTTCTCAACAGGGCACCTTGCCCACCTATAAAACGCCGAGAGATGGATTGTTTCTTCGCTATTACCAGGCAGGAAAAAATGGCGCGCCATTGTACATCCAGGAATTTGCAGGAGAAGATTGTGCAGCACATTATAAGTATCTCTGCACCATCCCGGTGATGGGGGAAGCATTGCGAGCTATGATTGAAGCCGGCGGTTCCTTCCCTGAAAAACAGGTGGACCATGTCGTCTATTTCAAATACGGTTATGTGTTATTCATCACCCTGGAACCCGTGCCGGAAGCGCACGAGATATTTATCCGTTTTACCAAAGTATTTGAGCAAACCTATACCCGCTTTCTTGACCTGCAAAAAGCAGAAGCGCAATCTAGAGAAGCACAGATTGAACTCGGCCTGGAAAGAGTGAGGGCAAGAGCCATGGCTATGCAGAACTCTGAAGAGTTAAATGAACTGATTGGCACCGTCTTCACTGAACTGACAAAACTCGACCTGGTGCTCACCCGCTGCGTCATCATGATCTATGATCCCAAGACCAATGCAGCAAGATGGTGGATGGCTAATTCTGAAACTCCTGAAGAGCCTATGAATTTTCTCGTGAAATATCATGAGCTGCCGCCTAACATCGCCTACTTCAATGCATGGCATGATCGTACTTTAAAATTTGAATACATACTGCAGGATACAATTAAAAAGGAGTGGGATGATTTTTTATTTTCTGAAACCGAGTTGTCATTATTACCCGGTTTTGTAATCGCCGGAATGAAAGCACCTGACCGGGTTTATCTGAATGCATCTTTCAATAATTTCGGTAACCTCACCCTTGCAAGCCTTGATCCATTATCAAATGAGCATTTTGATATTTTACTTCGCTTTGCCAAAGTATTTGACTTAACCTACACCCCGTTTCAACGACCTAAAACAAGCAGAAACACAGGCAGTAAGAGCAGAGCACGATCTGATCAAGATCAAAGAAGCCCGCAAAAAAGCAGAGGAAGCATTGATCGAATTAAAGGCCACACAAAAGCAACTGATCCAGGCAGAAAAGATGGCAAGCCTGGGTGAACTGACGGCCGGCATAGCGCATGAAATTCAGAACCCCTTGAATTTTGTAAATAATTTCTCCGAAGTAAACAATGAATTGATCCAGGAGTTAAAAGCTGAAGCCACTGCAGGCAACATGAACGAGGTATTGGAGCTCGCGAATAACATCCGTGCAAACGAAGAAAAAATAAATCATCACGGCAAGCGTGCAGATGCTATCGTAAAAGGTATGCTGCAACACAGTCGTTCGAGTGGCGGTACAAAGGAGCCAACTGATATCAACCAACTCGTTGATGAATACCTGCGCCTGGCTTATAATGGCTTCAGGACAAAAGACAAATGTTTTAACGCAATCCTTAAAACCGATCTGGATACAATGACCGGGCAAACAACCGTCAACGCCCAGGACTTAGGAAGAGTTTTATTAAACCTGTATTCGAATGCATTTTATGCGGTGAATGAAAAAAGAAAGATCGGACCCAGCGGATATGAGCCAATTGTTTCTGTAAGCACTCAAAGAAAAGAAGGCAAAATTACTATCACCGTAGGCGACAATGGCAATGGCATTCCCGACAACCTACTCGATAAGATCTTTCAGCCATTCTTTACCACCAAACCAACAGGGCAAGGAACAGGATTGGGTTTGAGTTTGGCTTATGATATTGTTAAAGCACATGGCGGTGAAATAAGAGCAGAAACCAGGATAGGTGAAGGGACTGAGTTTATTCTTACACTACCGGGTTGATAAAATTCTCACAACCTTGGTTTATAAAGTCTCTCATTTCTGAGTATATTTAGAAGAAGAACTAAAACCAACGGAAATGACACCCAGTCGCCAGCAACAACTTAAACAAATTTCAGAAACTTATTTCCAGGCACTTCGGGACAAAAGTTTTTCTGCAATTCCTTTTAGCAATGATATTGTATTGAGAGCGCCGCTAGCCCCCGGCGGCTCTGCCTATCCAATAAAAGGTAAAGATGCTTTGCATGAACTATGGTGGAAACCATTGCAACCGGCGCTTGAAGGCGCCACCATCAATGTCATCGAACATTATTATAATGAGGCATTAACCGAGATGGTAACGAAAGCAGAATTTACCATTGCAGTAATGGGCGCCACGCTTCGTGTTGCAGATCGTTTTATCATAAATGACAAAGGTGAAATTACCGAACAGGAAAATCATTTTGACGCTAGCCCGTTGAAAAGCCATATCCATCACATTTGTTTGCGATCAATGGATTTTGAGAAAACCATACAATTCTATCGTGACCTCCTCGGCTTCCCATTAGTAATGCAAACACCAGAGCTTATTATATTTTTGGCCGGTGGTGTCTTTGTAGCGTTTAAGCAGGCAGAACCGAGAAATAAAGAGTATTCAACCTTCAGTCCTTTTGAAGTAGGACTCGATCACGTTGCCATCACTTGTGAACGCGAAGAAGAACTCCATGCTTTCACCAGCAAATTAACGGAAGCTGGTATTGAAAACACGGGCGTAAAAATGGATCCAGCCTTAAGTAAACTTTATGTTGCCTTTAAGGATCCGGATCGCATTCAATGGGAATTTTACATGAAATAATTTTTTACGTATGCCGTCCGAAACTGGCTCTGAGACCACTCAAAAGGAAATTGACGAG
>JAURWD010000068.1 GCA_030655145.1 Ferruginibacter sp. | reverse complement strand
GGAAACGCGTAACCTAAGCGAACTGATAGAGGAACTTGAAGAGAGTAAATTTTTCCGGGTTAACCGGAAATACATTGTGAATGTGAATTACATCAAACGATTTTTACCCGTAGAAAAAAGTAAGGTGGTAGTGGAATTAACGATCCCGATCAACGAAGAGATCGTCGTCAGCCAGGAAAATGCTTCAGAGTTTAAAAAATGGATGAATGAAATTTAGTTGTGTTTCTGAAGCCGCGACTAAAGATCTGTAATGACTTTGTATTTAGGCACCAGCAATTTCATTACTGACCAGGCTATCAGGTAGGCTAATGCGCAAAAGGCGAACATAATAGTGTAAGCCGTGGACATTTCTGCTTGTACCAGCGGCTTTTGAAGCTGCAGCAATTGATCGAACATAGCCGGGTCTACGGCCTGGAGTTGCTTCGTGATCTCCCCGGACAAGCCGCCGAGTTCGGCTTTATTCAAATCAATCTTATCACCATATTTTGTCACCAGGTTCATCCCCTGGATCTGCGCAAGATAGTCACCGAGCCCGGTCGCTTTCGCCTGCACCCAGGCATTCGCAATTCCTGCAGAGCGATAGGCATCAAACAACCAGCCTCCGGATTTAGAAACTAATACACCACCCAAACCTCCGGCCATACCACCAATACCAACCACCGACCCGATGGCCTTCTTTGGAAACATATCCGAAACCGTGGTGAAAATATTTGCTGACCAGGCCTGGTGCGCAGCTGTTCCGATACCAATCAGGATGACCGGTACCCAAAAACTAATATAGCCAAAAGGTTGCGCCAGCAATACCACCAGCGGTATCAAGGCGATCACCAGCATTGCTTTCATTCTTGCATCATAAGGATGCAATCCTTTTTTCATAAAGTAAGATGGAAACCAACCGCCACCTATACTGCCGATCATGGTTAAACTGTACAACACTGCCAGTGGAATATTGATCACCGTGCCCGCCATACCGTACTGCGCTTTCAAAAACGCGGGGAGCCAAAACAAGAAAAACCACCAGACACCATCGGTCATGAACTTACCGAAGACAAAGGCCCAGGTTTGTTTATAACCCAGCAATTTCGTCCAGGAAACTTTTTCAGCCGTTTTATCGGTAACAACTTCTTCCTCTTTGTCGCTGTTGATATAGGCCAGCTCTTCAGGCGATAATTTCTTTTGCTGTTCCGGCTTCTCATACTTCACAGCCCAAAAAAACAGCCAGAGAAAACCAATCGCTCCAATGATCACGAAAGCGATCTCCCAACCCCAGTTGTCGCCGATCCAGGGCACCGTCAGTGGCGCAAGTACGGCACCAACGTTTGCCCCGGAATTAAAGATACCGGTAGCGAATGAACGCTCTTTTTTTGGAAAGTATTCAGCCGTTGCTTTTATGGCCGCCGGAAAATTACCAGCTTCGCCCAGGGCAAGTACAGCGCGGGAAACCATAAAACCTGCAACAGAAACCGGCACCGCGATGATGCCCACCCAACCCAGAACTACCGCGACGCCTTGCCCAATCGGAATGGAAAGTGCATGGATCAGGGCGCCGATCGACCAGATGATGATAGCCCATACATATCCTTTTTTTGTGCCCATCTTATCAATGATGCGCCCCGCGAAAAGCATGGAAATGGCGTAAACGAACTGGAATACAGAAGTAATGTTTGCGTAGTCACTGCTCGACCAGTTGAACAATTCAGCAAGACGAGGCTGCAGGAGACTTAATACCTGCCGGTCAAGATAATTTATGGTTGTCGCAAAAAACAGGAGCGCACAAATTGTCCAGCGGTACTTTCCAATGGTAGCCTTCATCATATAGCAGCGTTATTTATTTTTTTAGATCCCTGACAGTCGCCAATACCTCTTTTGTTGCTGTTACCAGCTCATCGTATTGCTTATTATCCATGATGGATTTGGTAACCAGCTTACTTCCCATACCAACCGCACATACGCCCGACTTGAACCAGCCTTCCAGGTTTTCCCTGGTTACATCAACACCACCGGTCGGCATAAATAAAAGGTTTGGAAACAATTCTTTAATGGCTTGCATAAACGCCATCCCGATGATATTGCCTGGAAATAATTTGATCATTTTTGCACCCATCGTTTCGGCGGCAATTACCTCCGTTGGTGTCATGCAACCCGGTACCCAAAGCACATCAGCAGCATCCGCTGTCTTCGCAACGCTTTCTACCAGGCCCGGACAAATGATGTAATCACAGCCTGCATCAATAAAGGTTTTCGCCATCTCACCATTCTTAATAGTACCAATTCCAAGATACATATCTTTCAGTTCTTCGTCACAAACTTTGCGCATTGCTTTAAAGTTCGCAAGGGCTGCTTCTCCCCTGTTGGTATACTCAACCGTACGAATACCTGCCGAATACAATGCCTTTAATAATTCAATGCTGGTGGAGGTGTCCTTATGAAAGTATAAGGGTAAAATGCCCTGCTGTGGAATGAGGGCGAGTAGCGTATCTTTTTTCATATTACATTCAATTTTTCGTTGAACAATGTTATCCCAAAATAGCCATACTGTCTCAATTATTTACGGAATCGTTTGCGTAAATAAAACCGTGATTCAGCGCGGTTTCTTTGCTTCTTAGTAAATTAATAAGCACCTTTGAAACTTCAAATAATGCTTGTCATTTTATCCCTCCACAAAATTTAAATGTTGATTGCATGTCTAAAAAAGTTGTAACCCTCGGTGAAATAATGTTGCGTTTGTCAACCCCGGATTATAAGCGCTTTGTACAATCCGATTCCTTTGATGTTACCTATGGCGGCGGCGAAGCGAATGTTGCGGCAGCCCTCTGTAATTACGGTCTTAACGGAACATTTGTAACAAAGGTTCCGAATAACCCGATCGGTCAATCTGCCATTAACCATTTGCGCCGGTATGGTGTCGACACCCAGTTTATCGCAAGAGGCGGAGATCGCCTGGGCATTTACTTTTTAGAAACAGGCGCTTCCATGCGGGCTTCTCAAGTAGTATACGATCGTGCCGGTGCATCTATCGCGGATGTTGACGCGAGTGAGTTCGATTTCGATAAGATCTTCGACGGTGCTGATTGGTTCCATACTACCGGTATCACCCCCGCCCTAAGCGATAAGGCGGCTGCACTTACCGAGGCTGCATTAAAAGCTGCAAAGGCCAAGGGAATCACCACCAGTATTGACCTTAATTATCGTAAAAAATTATGGACAAAAGATAAGGCCCGCGAAGTAATGAGCAGGCTTTGCCAATATGTGGACGTTTGCATCGGCAATGAAGAAGATGCCGACACAACCCTGGGATTTAAAGCAAAAGATACGGACGTAACAAAGGGCGAATTGAACCTCGATGGATTCAAAGATGTCTTCGAACAAATGAAAGAAAAATTCGGTTTCAAGTTCATCGCCTCTTCACTTCGCGAAAGCCACAGTGCCAGCGACAATGGCTGGAGTGCGCTTGTTTATGATGGCAACGAATTTTATCATACCAAACAATATAATGTCCGCATTATTGACCGCGTGGGTAGTGGAGACAGTTTTGCCAGTGGCCTTATTTACGGGCTCGTAACCGGGCTAAGCATGCCAGACGCCGCGGAGTTCGGTGTTGCGGCTTCAGCATTGAAACA
>JAURWD010000067.1 GCA_030655145.1 Ferruginibacter sp. | reverse complement strand
TGTTTCACGAAAGGCTTCAACCTGGCTGCCGCGTGGAAGTTGTGCTGGGTAAGCATAAGCGGTATGCGGGCATCGTAAAGAAACTGCATAATGAAGCACCGCCGCACCCAACGAAGGATATTTTAAATGTTCTCGACGATGAACCGATGTTGTATCCGCAACAACTGCTCTTGTGGAAATGGATCAGTGATTACTATATGTGTAGTGAAGGTGAAGTGATGGCGGCGGCCCTGCCAGCGCATTTTAAATTAAGCAGTGAAACCATCCTTCTTTTTAATGAAGAATTTGGCGAAGATTTTACCAGCCTTGGAAATGAAGAATACATTGTTGCCGAAGCCTTGCTGATAAAAAAACAATTGAGCCTGAACGAAGTGCAGCAGGTACTTGACGTAGCACATGTTTACCCCGTAATAAAAAAACTGATCGATAAAAAAGTTTGCATTGTATGGGAATCATTTAGTGAGCGATACAAAACCAAGATGGAAATATTCGTGGTGCTCAACCCGGCCTACGATAACGAGGAGGCGCTGAGTGAGTTATTGAACAACTGGAGCCGGGCGCCGAAGCAGATGGAGTTGTTGCTCGCCTATCTTCATCTAATTAAGAGTGCCGGAGAAGTTACACAAAACGAGCTGCTAAAAAAATCCGGGGCATCAGTAACGCAACTTAAAGGTCTGGCCGAAAAAGATATCCTGCTTTTACAAAAACGAAGTATTGACCGGCTAAAGGCATTGCCCAAAGCCATGGAAGTGAATTTTGAGTTAAGTCCCGCGCAGGAAATCGCGCTGCAACTGGTGACCGAAAGTTTCCGGGATAAATCAGTTTGCCTTTTGCATGGAGTAACCAGTAGCGGCAAAACACAAGTATATATTAAGTTGATCGAAGAATATTACCGGCTCGGAAAACAAGTGCTATATCTTTTACCGGAAATTGCTTTAACTGCCCAGATGATACGGCGCCTCCAGTTTCATTTTGGCGGCAACATTGCCATTTACCATTCCAAGTTTAACAACAACGAACGGGTTGAACTCTGGAATAAAATTAAAACGGGTGAAACACGCATTGTATTGGGTGCCCGGAGTGCACTTTTTCTTCCTTTCAAAGACCTGGGCTTAATCGTGGTGGATGAGGAGCATGACGGTTCATACAAACAGCAGGATCCCGCCCCGCGATATAACGCACGGGATACCGCCATCTTTTATGCTTCCGTTTTCCAGGCGAAGGTGTTACTCGGTAGTGCAACTCCTTCTATGGAGACTTATTTCAATGCACAGAAAACCAAGTATGGACTTGTAGAACTCAACGAGCGATTCGGGGGCATTCAACTTCCCGTGATCGAGATCATTGATACCAGGCAGGTTTCGAAAAAAGGCAAGGTGATGATCTCTCCGCAATTGAAGGAAGCTGTTGCAAAAACAGTCGAAAGTGGGCGGCAGGTGATCCTATTTCAAAACCGGCGGGGATATTCGCCCTATCTTATTTGTGGTACCTGCGGTTACCTGCCCCAATGCAAAAATTGTGATGTAACGCTCACATTGCATAAGTATTCCAACAAGATGCATTGCCATTACTGTGGTACAACCTATCCGAAATTAGTTGAATGTCCTGCCTGTGGTACCGTTACCTGGATGGAAAAAAACTTTGGTACGGAGAAAATTGAAGAACTGATTGAAACAGAACTGCCGAACATGAAGGTGGCCCGGATGGACGTGGATGCGGTTCGCGGAAAAACAGCCCATGATAGCCTGATCAAACTTTTTGAACAACAGCGTATAGACGTGCTTGTGGGTACGCAAATGGTGGTGAAGGGATTGGATTTTGAAAAGGTAAGTCTTGTTGGAATTTTAGATGCGGATGGACTATTGTCCTTCGCCGATTTCCGGGTGAACGAGCGTGCGTTCCAATTGATGGAACAGGTGAGTGGCCGGGCCGGACGTAAAGACCAGCAAGGCAAGGTGATGGTACAGGCAACGCAGGTTAATCATCCGATTTTGAAGTTTGTGCAGCAGCACGATTATAAAAAAATGTATGAACTTGAACTGGAGAACAGGAAGCAATTTTTCTACCCGCCCTTTTCCCGCACCATACAGGTTACGTTGAAACATAAAACAAAGGAGGTTGTTGATGAGGCTGCGTATCAATTGAGTGTTGCATTACAGAAGCAGATGGGAAACCTCGTTGTTGGCCCGGCAGCGCCTGTCGTGAACCGCATCCGTAACCAGTACCTGATGGAACTACTCATCAAGTTGCCACTTGACCTGCACCTCATTCAGAATTATAAGAAGGTCATCAAAAATGAATTCAACCTGTTGCTGGCAGATAAAAGATTCAAAGCGGTTTGGATGATCGCGGATGTTGATGCGTATTAGTAGGACCAGGTCAGCACAGTAAAAAATCTGCAACCACTTCTGTAGCGAGACAGCAGCTGGCTCTATTACAAAATCTTAAAAAATCGAAGACATGATCAGCGAAAATATCTCTTTGAGAAAATTCAACACGTTCGGTATTGATGTCAACGCCCGATATTTTTCAACCTTTAGTGATGAAGCGACGCTGGTTACCGCGCTGGATGAAAAGCGAGGTGTTGCCGGAGGCAAGCTGATGCCGACACTGATCCTCGGCGGGGGAAGCAACATCCTGCTCACAAAAGATTTTAATGGGCTCGTATTGAAGAATGAAGTGCAGGGGATTAATATCATTCACGAGGATACAACACATGTTTATCTAAGAGCCGGCGCAGGAGTTAACTGGCATTCGTTAGTACTGCATGCGATTTCTCATAACCTCGCGGGCATGGAAAATCTTTCGCTCATCCCTGGAAATACCGGCGCCTCGCCGATGCAGAATATTGGTGCCTATGGCGTGGAGATCAAAGACATTTTTCAAGGGTTGACAGCCTATCACCTGGCAGACAAAAAACTGGTTTCTTTCAGCAACAATGATTGTGAGTTTGGCTACCGCGAAAGTGTCTTCAAACGAAAATTGAAAGATCAATTCGTGATATTGGATGTCACTTTTCGCTTAAATAAAAACCCGGAGTATAACATTTCCTATGGCGCCATAGAGCAGGAGCTGGAAGCGATGGGCATTGAGACACTAAGTATACAGGCGATCTCGCAGGCAGTGATCAATATTCGGCAAAGTAAATTACCCAACCCCACCGAGATAGGAAATGCGGGAAGCTTTTTTAAGAATCCTGAAATCACGAAACTGCAGTTTGACCAGTTGCGGGAACATCATCCCGGCATTGTTGGATATCAACTTCCGCATGAAAAAATCAAGTTGGCAGCAGGATGGCTGATCGAGCAGGCAGGATGGAAAGGATATAGAAGGGGCGATGCAGGTTGCCATGCCCGCCAGGCGCTGGTGCTCGTAAACCATGGAAACGCGACGGGAAAAGACATCTACACACTGAGCACGGAAATCATTGCATCAGTAAAAGGTAAATTCGGAGTAACGCTGCAAAGGGAGGTGAATATTATTTAAAGAGGGTTACACCAATTATTAGTGTAACCCTCTTGCTTCAGTTAATTGAAATCACTGTCATTATAATCTTCTTCGGTATAAGATTGTGCACCCATGTTGAGCATGCTTCCCATCAGGTCCTTAAATTCAATCTTACCATCCAACACCCTTTTACTGATCAGCGAATAAGCTGACAGGCCATGAAGCACAAACTCCATCAGTAAGGCATTTTCTTTTTCATTTGCCGTCTTGAAATATTTTTTCACAAGCGCGTGTAAGCCATCAACCTTGTACAGTAACTGCACCTTATCTGTATCCTTCGTTTCAAAAAATATATCCAGGTGGTTTCCGCCATCGAACCAACGGGTGATCGACTTATAAGGATTGTCTTCCACCGTAATTTCTTTGCTTCTCTTCTTTTTTAATGTGTCTGGGTTCGGAAAGTATTGACTGAATAATGTTCTTGTCGCCTTCTCCAATAAATTAAAAGCAACCTGGTACGGACCTTCCTGCTCGCCTTCGTACACAAGTTCGATTTTTCCGGTGATGGAAGGAATGATGCCAACAAGGTCACTGATCCAAACCTGGGTTTCTTTTTCACTATTGATGATGGCCCTGCGCTCGGCGGCACTCACTGCGTTTTCATAAGCCGCGATCGTCAGCCGGGCGCTTACGCCACTTTTCTTGTCAACGAACTCGCTGCCCCTCGCCTCGAAGCTCATCTGCTCGATCAAGCGCTTCACCAGGTCGCTTATTTGTACCCGGTTAGATTGCTCTTCGTAAATATTTGCTTCCTGTTCCGTGATGGCCAGCGAGGTTTCCACCGACTTTGGATAATGGGTAAGTATCTGGCTTTCGATCCTGTCTTTTAAGGGCGTTACAATGCTACCCCGATTCGTGTAGTCTTCGGGGTTAGCGGTGAAAACGAACATAACATCTAACGGTAAACGCAGTTTGAAACCGCGGATCTGCAGGTCACCTTCTTCGAGGATATTGAATAACGATACCTGGATCCTGGCTTGCAGATCAGGTAGTTCATTAATTACAAAAATGCTACGGTTACTGCGTGGAATGATGCCATAATGCAACACGCGTTCATCAGCAAAACTTAATTTAAGGTTGGCGGCTTTGATGGGATCAATGTCACCGATCAGGTCAGCAACGCTCACATCCGGCGTCGCCAGTTTCTCTCCATACCGTTGGCTCCGGTGTAGCCAATCGATCGGGGTATCATCGCCATGTGCTTCGATAAGGTCGATCGCGTATCTTGAAATGGGTTGCAGCGGGTCATCATTGATCTCACTACCTGCGATCACTGGTATGTATTCGTCGAGCAAGGTGGTCATCTGCCGCGCCATCCTGGTTTTTGCTTGTCCGCGTAATCCAAGAAATAAGATATTGTGTCTCGACAATAACGCCCGTTCTGTATCCGGTATTACCGAATCTTCATAACCAAGAATTCCGGGGAAGGTATTTTCTTTCGCTTTTATTTTTGTGATGAGGTTGCTACGGATTTCATCTTTGATGCTTCTCGAAACATATCCGCTCTTCTTTAACTGTCCGAGCGTTTTGATTTTTTTACTATCCATCTTAATATTTTATCCTTTCGTTATTGATAATGATTTTTTATACAATTGTCGGTCCGGTTTACACCGGGCCGTCATATTTTTTCTTTTGGAAAACAGGGAACAAGTGTGGATTATTTACACCAGGTAGATCAATAAACAGTTTTACGTTTTCCGCTCTCGAAGTCTTTAAATATAAAGGAACCTAATTTGTCCAGCGAAGCGAAAAATGCTTTTCCGTTATTTGTTTCGGTAAACTCTGTTACAAATTTTTGCAGGTACGGATCACTCGCGATCATGAAAGTCGTGATCGGGATCTTTATCTTCTTACACTGCGTGGCCAGGCTCATACACCGATTGAGGATCTTCCTGTCTACCCCAAAACTATTTTTATAATAGCGTTTGCCGACTTTGAGGCAGGTTGGTTTACCATCCGTGATCATGAAGATCTGCTTGTTCGGGTTTCTGCGTTTGCGCAACAGATCCATCGCAAGTTCAAGACCCGCAACAGTGTTGGTATGATATGGGCCAACCTGCAGGTAGGGGAGATCTTTGATCTCAATGGTCCAGGCATCATTACCAAACACAACGATATCAAGCGTATCCTTTGGATATTTTGTTTGGATGAGTTCACTCAGCGCCATCGCGACTTTTTTGGCCGGTGTGATCCGGTCCTCACCATACAAGATCATGGAGTGACTGATATCGATCATCAGCACGGTCGAGGTCTGGGATTTGAAATCGGTTTCGCGAATTTCCAGGTCATCTTCATGCAAACGAAAACTGTCAACACCATGGTTGATCTGTGCATTGCGGATCGAAGAAGTAAAATCGATCTGTTCAAGAGTGTCGCCAAATTGGAAGGGACGTGTCTCCGGGTTGATCTCATCACCACCACCGGGCTTGAAGGTGTTGTGGTTACCGCTCCTGGTTTTCTTAAGCTTACCGAAAATATCTTCCAGGCTTTTCTTGCGAATGCCCTGCTCGGTTTTCGGCGTGATCTTTATTTCTCCATTTTCTTTTTTCTCATCAATGTATCCTTTGTCTTTAAGGTCTTCATAAAAATCCCCCATTCCATAGTCATCATTGGTGAGTTTGTATTCCTTATCAAGTTCATTCATCCACTGCATCGCTTCACCTACGTCACCGTTGGTATAGGTGAGTAATTGCATAAACAAGTCGAGCAATTGTTCAAACTTGCTTTTGCCGTCCTGGTTGGGATCGAATTTTGAAAAATTATAGCCTTTCATAATCTGTATAACTAAACTTCCGTGCCCGACTCCTTCGTGTCGGATTTATGGATAGCCGTTTCTGCAATTTAATAAACATTTCACCGCAGGTATTGGTTCGTTTGTTAAATAATAAATCCCCCTGCATTGCGGCAGGAGGATTTACTCATTTCGTAACAATACGAGTTATTAATTTGTATCCGCCGCCTTTGCAGGGGCCGTAGCGGGAGGTGTTGCGGGCACATTATTGATGGTGCCCGGCATTTCATTCAGCTTTGGAACCGGGTTTTTATACATGCCTTCAATCTGGTCGATACCACGCAGGAAGTTTGTAGCCTGCTCACTTTCCTGGCGGAAAAATTCGAGCATATTATCCGGCAGGTTGTTATAATAGTTTATCTGCTGTTCAAGATCCTTCTTCACGCTTTTAGCAACCTTTTGTGCCAGCACAGTATCTCCGGCTTTATAACAAGCCTCCAGGAACTGCAGCGAAATGTAATTGTGCTGCTGGTAGCGGGATACCATGCCATAGGGGAAATTTTCCTCCAGCATTCCTTTGTCGACTTTCTCCAACATCTTCTTTGCATCTTCTTTGCGATCGCTTTCGGCAAGATTTGATGCTGCCTGGGCGTAAGCCAAACGGATGCTGTTGAGATGCCTGCGGTTTTCTTCGTCAAAGTAAACACCGGAAACATTTGCATTTCCGAAGACAAATTTGTTCATCATCTTGTCAACAACCCAGTCTTTATTGACCGGACTGTTTGCTACCGGAACCAGGCGATTTGTTAATCCATCCTGGCGGAGATATTGGGCGAAGCCAAGCTCGCGGTAGTCATTTGTAAAATAGATCGGGCGCCTCCATTTGTTTCCCGCGATGATCGCAAGGATGGCCGCATCATTTTTATACAACACATTCTTTGGAATTTCAAATGCCATCTGCGACAACACGCTGTCACCCGCATTTACGGTGCCGTTGCTGCGAACCAGGTTAACATCAACCGGAACAAAAACCTTCTTCGTTGGGAATACATTTAATGTATCGCCATCCCGCAATTCGATTTTTCCCGGATCATCACTGCCTGCATAATCTTTCAGCAAAGTGTACAGATCCATCGGTTGGTTTGGATCAACGCCAGGTCGTGGAGCATAATAAACGACATCCCGCTTAGCGCCTTCAATTTGGTGTGGAAGCCAGATCGGATCCATTGGGTCGCTCTTGTTGAGCTTATAACGTAACTGGTTGATGTACCAGTCAGTGCCCAACAGGCTTGAATTGATGACGCGGATATCGCGGCGGATACCTTCAACTTCCTGCGCATACCAGAGCGGGTAAGTATCGTTATCACCAAACGAAATAACGATGGCATTTGGTGCACAGCTTTCGAGATAATCGATCGCGAGGTCGCGGGCAAGAACTTTTTTACCACGATCATGATCGTCCCATTCCTGGCTGGCCATAATCACCGGCACGGCCAACGCACACACACCTGCTGCGGCGTAGGTAGCCATGGGGCGCTTCAGGTATTTTGTGACTACCTCGCGAACCCATAACACGCCAAGTCCGATCCAGATCGCAAAGGCGTAAAACGAACCCACAAATGCATAGTCACGTTCCCTTGGTTGAGGCCCTGCCATGTTCAAATAGATCACAATCGCAAACCCTGTAAAGAAGAACAACAGGCCAGTCACGAGCGCATCCCGCTTATTTTTTTGTGCATGATACCAGATACCAAGCAAGCCAAGGATCAAAGGCAATGCAAACAGTTTATTGTTGGCCTTATTGTGTTTCATGCTGTCAGGCATGTATTTCTGATCACCAAGACGCCAATTGTCAAGGAATGAAATACCGGTTTTCCAGTTGCCATCACGCACATTACCCATGTCGATTCCCTGGATATCATTTTGTTTCCCGGCAAAGTTCCACATGAAATAACGGAGGTACATCCAGCCTAACTGGTACTGGGTAAAGAAGCTGATGTTGTCGCCCATGGTAGGCTTTCCCTGCCATTCGCCCGTTTTAGGGTCTTTGGCAATTCCCGCAAAGCGACCATAATAATCAGCGTGTCCCTGGTCATTGCTTTGGTCCCACATGCGTGGAAAAACATGCATATCTACCGGATCGTAGGTGGTTTCCATTTTGCGACCATTCTTTACATACTCACCTTTTCCTTTTATATATGTTTCAACGATCTCTTGTTCTACGGGGCGGTCAGTCCAGTCTTGCCCTTTCATAATTGGCCAGTCACCATATTGCTCACGGCCGAGATAGCCCACGAGGTTAACAGGATTGTCAACATTAAACATATCAATGGCCGGATCTGCATTAGAGCGAATGATTGTCGTAAAATAGGTTGAGTAACCGAGAAGCATAAACGCAAAACTCCACAGACCGAGGCGAAGGAAATTCCAGTTCTTCTTGGTGGCGATGCGCAGACCGAAATAGATCAATATGCCGATCATGATGAAGAAAAAAGCAAAGCCACTGAAGAAAGGCATGCCGAAATCATTCACGAAAAGGATGTCAAAATTACCTGCTCCTTTGATCGTCCATTGTATCACTGCTTTCTGAATAAAACCTGTCAGGACACAGCCGATCAGAAAGGCGAATACCATGCCCCAGTTGGTGACCTTATACCTTTTAAAGTAGTAGATCATCACCATTGCGGGTATGGTCAGGAGGTTTAATAAATGCACCCCGATAGAAAGACCCATCAGGTAAAATATCAGGATCAGCCAACGGTCAGCGCTGGTGAAATGACCATTGATACCAATCTTTTGTTCTTCTGTTACCGCATCTTCCCATTTCAACATTGCCCAAAAAACGATGGCTGTGAAGAATGATGACAACGCGTATACTTCACCTTCCACGGCACTGTACCAGAATGAATCTGAAAAAGTGTAAGCCAGCGCACCGATCGCGCCTGCAGCCATGGTGGCGATCACCTGGTCATTGGAAAGATCATTATTCCCGGTGCGTACTAATTTTTTTGCAAAATGGGTGATACTCCAAAAGAGAAATAAGATGGTGAACCCACTAGAGAGTGCGCTCATCAGGTTGATACCGGTAGCGGCATGTTGAGCATCAAACGGCACCATAAATAAACGACCAATCAAAACAAACAGCGGCGCTCCCGGTGGATGGGGAATCTGCAATTTGTAAGCGCTGGATGCAAACTCACCGCAGTCCCAAAAACTGCCCGTAGCCTCCATAGTCATAATGTACACCGAACAGGCAATCAGGCACACGATCCAGCCGGTAATGTTGTTGATACGTTTAAAAGTCATATGATAGTTTGGTTATAAGGGGGCAAATATAATTAGTTTGAGGTATGTAGTAGGTAGTTTGCAGTTATTTATGATTTTTTTGGTGTGAACGGAAAAGCCCGATCAGTGGCGTGTTGCGCTGCATTGCATGGGGCTTCGAATTTGTTCTGCCGATCGTGAAAACAGGAGGCTTCCTGTATGGTTGCTGACAGATAAATAATTAGGTTGGTACAATTTGTTTGGTACCCGAGGAAATGTACAGGCTGCTCACAAACGAAGTTTGCTAACCGCGTTCGGTTTTTTGTGAAGTTTTTTATGAATCACTTCCAGGAGGCCAACAACTTGATATGCTCTTGATGATCTTGCCTAATACCTGGTGCTATCATATATATTATATTCTATTCACCCAGATGATTCAAAAAATTGTTTCTTAAGTATGGAACGCATCAGCGAATCGCTGAGGGTAAACGAATACCAAAAAGTTCCCGGCCATTGGCGAAGCAGGAGCTGTTTATTTTGACTCGCTCAAAAGCTCTGGAGAATTCGTTCAGCAAGTCTCCCTGGTTTAGAGTAACAGTTATATTTCAGATAACTTTGAACCGAAATATTCAATTACCCCGGCCGTTTATGGTTCTTTTGGTTGGGTATCCCCTTTTAGTTTCGTTGCTCACTGGAAATTGTTGCCGTAATTTAGCGGACCTCGAGGGCTATGCTTGATCTGTTCAAAGCGGGTTCTGGTGACCTAATCGCTTATTATAATGAGGGTTATATGCAGCACCAGTCAGTGCATCAGCGGCACAGTTGGGAAAAAATTAAAAAAAAGCGTAAACAAATCCCAAAATCAATTTTCTTTTGCTACCTTTGCCGTCCAAAAAATAAGACTATGGCTAGAGTATGTCAGGTTACAGGTAAAAGGCCAATTACGGGTAACAAAGTATCGCATTCAAATATCAAAACTAAGCGCAGGTTTTTGCCAAATCTACAAACCAAGCGTTATTTTCTTGCTGAAGAAGACAAATGGGTAACCTTAAAAGTATCTTCAGAAGCCATCCGCACCATCAATAAAAATGGCCTGTTTTCAGTTGTGAAGCAACTTCGTGCATCTGGAGAAAAAATCTAGTTTAAATCAAAGCATGTCTCCCGGGTAAACGGGTAAGCGGCTTAACATAAAATAACAATACAATGGCAAAGAAAGGTAACAGGGTTCAGGTGATTTTGGAATGCACTGAGCATAAAGCCAGTGGCAAACCAGGAACCAGCCGCTACATCACCAAGAAAAACAAAAAGAACACTCCTGAGAGATTAGAGTTGAAAAAATTCAACGCTATTTTGAAGAAAGTAACTGTTCATAAAGAAATCAAATAATTCGCCAATTCGATAATCTGCTAATTTGCTAATGAAATGCAGTTTTAGCACATTAGCGGTTCAGCACATTATCACATTAAAATAAAATAGTCATGGCAAAAGCAGCTAAAACCGCGATCAAAACCAAAGACCAGAAAGCAGCTTCAGAAGCAAAGAACTGGACAAAAGTTATTCGTGCCGTACGCAGTCCGAAGACTGGCGCGTATACTTTTAAAGAAGCGATCGTTCACAAAGACAAAATTAAGGAGCACCTGGCTCAGTAATAATATTGCTTTCAACTCATCAAAGCTGTTCTGATTGATTTCGGAACGGCTTTCTTTATTTATATATGTTCAATCAAATATCTTTGCTGCCTGGATATTTAACCTCACACTTTACAACACACAACTTTTAGTAGATGGGATTTTTCGATAAACTTTTTGGGAAAAAGGAACAGCAGGAAACGTTGGACCAGGGCTTACAGAAAACCAGGGAAGGATTTTTTACCAAGATCACAAAGGCCATTGCTGGTAAAAGTACCGTCGATGAAGAGGTGTTGGATGATGTGGAGGACGCATTGGTAAGTGCCGACGTGGGTATTGAGACAACGGTAGAGATCATCGAGCGGATTGAGAAGAGGGTAGCCCGGGATAAATATGTGGGTACAAGCGAACTGAATGCCATCTTAAAAAGCGAAATAGAAAATGTACTCGTTAGCGCTCCCGAAGATTTGAGCTATGAAAATTATGAACTTCCAGCCGGCCATCGGCCACACGTCATTTTAGTTGTTGGTGTTAATGGCGTTGGAAAGACCACCACCATCGGCAAGCTTGCCCATAACTTTTCCCAGGCAGGAAAATCTGTTTTGCTCGGAGCTGCCGACACGTTTAGAGCAGCGGCGGTTGACCAGCTAACGATATGGAGTGAACGCACAAATGTTCCGATCGTAAAAAAGGAAATGGGCAGCGACCCCGCGTCCGTTGCCTACGACACAGTTATCAGCGGGGTAGCAAAAGATGTAGATGTGATCATCATCGATACTGCAGGAAGGCTGCACAATAAGTTGCACCTGATGGATGAACTTACAAAGATCAAACGGGTGATCCAGAAAGTAATCCCCGAGGCGCCACATGAAGTAATGTTGGTGTTGGACGGAAGTACCGGGCAAAATGCGCTGGAACAGGCTAAACATTTTACTGCGGCAACAGACGTTACCGCGCTTACAATTACAAAGCTCGATGGCACGGCAAAGGGTGGCGTTGTACTGGCCATTGCACACCAGTTTAAAATACCCGTGAAGTTCATTGGGGTAGGAGAGAAGGCAACAGACCTGCTGGTATTTAATAAGCGTGCCTTCGTTGACGGCATGTTCAATTTGCAGGACCGCGATTAACATTAAGGTCAGCAACCACAAAACAATCAAAACACAAATATGGTCAGGGTAGGAGAATATAATTTATTGAGAGTGATTCGCGCCGTTGATTTTGGGGTATACCTGGATGATGGTGCCGAAGGGATCCTGTTACCCAAAAGGTTTGTGCCGGCCGGTACCGCCATTGATGATGAGCTAAAGGTATTTGTATATCACGACGGCGAAGACCGTGTTATTGCAACCACCCAGGAGCCGAAAGGTGTGTTGGGTGATATCGTGAAAATGCGGGCGGTATCCGTTACTCCACAAGGCGCATTTTTGGACATGGGCCTCATGAAAGACATTTTTGTACCGAAGTCAAAACAGGTAATGGGCATGCGCCCAAATGGCGATTACCTCGTAAAAATTTACCTCGATGAACAAACCGGCCGCATCGCCGCAACAGAAAAGCTGGAACCTTTTTTGAGCAATGAAGAAGTGACAGTGAAAGAATTGGAAGTGGTTGATCTCATTGTTTATCGTCGCACAGACATCGGGTATGTATGTATCATCAATAACAAACATACGGGTGTCCTGCACTTTAACGAGATCTACCGGAACATCCAGGTGGGAGACAAGTTCCAGGGATTTATCAAAAAGATTTATCCCGAAAGTAATGACAAAGATGACCGTTTCAGGATAGATGTGGCTGCAGGAAAACCAGGTTACAACCGGGTAGAAGATGAAGCCGGGAAGGTGCTGCGCCTGTTAAAAGAAAATAATGGGTACCTGCCCTACCACGACAAATCGAATCCGGAAGAGATCTATGATTTTTTTGGTATGAGTAAGAAGACTTTTAAAATGACTACGGGTAACCTGTACCGTCAGCGTAAAATAAGTTTTGAGAAGACAGGTATCAAGCTGATAGAAAATTAAGTTTTTGCGACTCTTTTCGTTCAGCAGCATCGGTTAGTTTAAAGTATACCAAGCTAATGAATATCGACAACCAACACGAATACTGGGACCGCGTTGCTCAAGAGAAAACTTTCAGCCACCCGGTGAATACTGACCTCCTGAATAAATACATTTCTCCCGGCGCATCCATCGTTGACTTCGGTTGTGGCTACGGCCGGGTGATCCATGAACTGCAGCGTGCAGACTATCAACACATCAAAGGATTTGATACATCCATGCAGCTTGTCCAACGGGGAAAGGCTCAGGGGTTGCCCTTACATCATATTCCAACACCGGCAGATATACCCGTCGGGAACAATTCGGTAGACTGCATTTTATTGTTCGCGGTACTTACCTGTATTCCCTCCAACAAAGGACAGGCAGAATTGCTTTACTTGCTCAATTCGAAGCTGAAGCCCGGCGGCATTTTATACATCAGTGACTACTACCTTCAGCAAAACGAAGCCGCCAAAAAACGATACACTTATTTCAACAGTGCCAAAGATAATTTCGGCGTGTTTAGTTTACCGGAAGGCGTCATGTTCCGGCATCACACGAAGGGCTGGATCAAAACCTTGCTCAAGTCTTTTGAGCTAAAAGAACAGCATATTATTCCCATCAAAACCATGAATGGCAACACGGCGGAGGCCTTCCAGTTGATTGCCCAAAAGCCTGCGTAGTTAACAACCGCAGTAATAATATCCCGTTTTATTATTTAGGTATATTTGAAACTGGAAACCATCCTTTAAGAACGAATTTCCATATGCACGTTTGTATCGTCAATAACAGTAAGATTCCGGCGTTGATGTACGGCGGAACAGAACGGGTGATCTGGTGGCTGGGTAAGGAACTAGTAAGATTAGGCCACCGGGTGACGTATATCGTTGCGGAAGGCTCGCATTGCCCTTTTGCAAACGTTGTAGCATATGATTCCACCCGACCGATTAACGAGCTTATACCCTCAGACGTAGACGTTGTTCACCTGCATCATGCCGCAAATGAAACGCCGGTGAAACCCTACCTGGTTACCATGCACGGCAACCTCAATGAACAATACCTGCTCGACATCAATACTGTCTTCGTTTCGCGGAATCATGCGGCGCGTTTTGGTAGTGACTGTTTTGTTCACAACGGTATTGACCCGGAAGATTACGGCAAGCCAACACTAACGGGTAAACGCAATTCCATTCATTTTCTCGGCGATGCAGCCTGGCGGGTGAAGAATGTTCGGGGGGCTATCAGCATTGCCCGTAAAGCGCGTGTACCCATCGAGGTTATAGGCGGCCGTCGCTTCAATTTCAACATGGGTATTCGCCTCACCTTCGATCCCAATGCACGCTTTCATGGTATGAAGGGTGGCCAGGAAAAAAATGATATACTCGATCGTTCGAAGGCATTGCTCTTCCCCGTGTTGTGGCACGAACCCTTTGGCCTTGCGATCATTGAAAGTCTTTATTTTGGTTGCCCGGTTATTGCAACTCCCTATGGCTCTTTGCCGGAATTAGTACCCTGGACGGTTGGTTTTCTCTCGGCCAATTCGAATGAACTTGTAAATGCCGTTAAGAATGTCGGCATCTTTGATCCACAGGTTTGTCATGACCATGTACTACGCCATTTTACTTCAGCTATAATGACACAAAAGTATTTGGGTTTTTACGAGCAGGTTGCTAACGGTGCACCTTTAAACGCCGTTGCCCCACAGTTGAAGCAGGTTCAACAAGAAAAATTTCTTCCTTTTAGTTAAATGCCCTTGCACCGGGCGGATGATGTTATTATCTTGGCGTTCGCTGGCCGTTGAGCTACCTGTTTTCGGTGGATGTACATATTTGAGCCATCAAGATGTGCTTCATAGCAGCAACCAGCTGAAATGTGCGACGCCACTGAAGTTGAAGCAGGTTCAGGGCCGGGAACCAAACCTTTTATATTCATAGCCAGTTCACAACTGCCGAAAATTAATTTATGGAGAAAGAAACCAAACAAGTGGATGTACAAAAATTCATCAACGATGCCGGTGTGGCTGCCATTCTCGAAAAACTGCGGGTAGACATAGGAGTTAGGGAGCAAGCCTCCGGCAAGAAATTCCAGGTGAGTGATGTGTATGATGGCGCAGGCAATCAATATGTTGACCTGGTGCAGGAGGGCGGTGGCGTGTGGGGTGTAGCATTACTCGGGTATACCTATATTCTTGAAAAAATGGGGATACGTTTTTTTAGTCTTGCCGGTACTAGTGCCGGTGCCATTAATACAATGCTGCTTGCTGCCACGGGCAGGAAAGAAGACGAAAAAGCCGAAAAAATCATTCGCAATTTATTGGAGCTCGACATGTTTTGTTTTGTTGATGGAAAGCCGACCAATGCAAGGTTTACGAAACGCATCAAGAAAATGATCCAGCAATTTATCCTGAAGAAGAATTACCTGCATCGAATTGCTACAGCTATTAAGTGGCTGTTTATTTTATTCGGCGTTTTTTCGATCGCTTCATTTATCATGAGCATTATTTTCTGGAACGGTTGGGTTCAACTCGTTGCTTCCCTTGCGCTGGCAATGTGGATCATTGTGATCGTGTTGGGTGTATTTCTTTTTCAGCGGGTTAAAGTTTTTGCCAGGAGCGGGTATGGTTTAAACGGGGGCAAATTTTTTCACGAATGGATCACAACAATTCTGCGGCAGAATAACATCGATACGCTCACAAGACTCAAACAGCATTTTTCGCAAACACCGGATACTCTTGCAGTGCGGCGCGATGACCGGCGGGATAAAACCATGGGAGATAAAGAAGTTATTCCGCCCGGTATGCCCATGCTGACAATTGTTACAAGTGATATAACGACCGGTAACAAAGTTGAGTTTCCACGCATGTGGGAATTGTATTGGGAAAACACGGACCAGGTAAACCCGGCAGATTTTGTGCGAGCAAGTATGTCGATACCCGTGTTTTTCGAAACCTTTAAAATTCCGGTACTACCTGCTAAAAATAAGCGTAAAGAGATCTGGAAGAATCACCTGAACTGGAATGGCAACATCCCGAATTTTGTTCAGTTGGTAGATGGGGGAGCGCTATCGAACTTCCCGATCAACGTTTTTTATAACCCGGCTTACATCATTCCGCGTATGCCAACATTTGGTATCAGGCTGGGTGGGACGAACATACAGATTGCCCGCGATTTTAATTCTATCAGCGGCTACGTGCAGGCGCTGATCTCAACGTTACGCAGCAATACAGATAAAGATTTTATCAACCGCAATAAGTCTTTCGAACTCGGAATTCAAATGGTTGATGTGCGCAAATATTCCTGGTTGAATTTTTTTATGGAAGACAAAGCCAAACAGGAGTTGTTTGCTAAAGGAGCATTGGCAGCTGCTGACTTTTTACGAAGTTTTGATTGGGAGAATTATAAAAAGCAACGGCTTGACAATTATGCGGTGCTGCAGGAACAGCGCAGCAATCCTAACAACTGGTGAGCCGGTTAGAAAGCAAATTTTTCCTCAGAAAGAACTGAGATTTTTCCTTTCGAATCAAGATCAAACCAGCCTACATTTATAACTCATTGTCTCATTTCATCACACATTAACAACCTCACCATGGCATTACCAGTTTTTCTATATGCAATCAAGAACGAGGCGTCGGTCTACGAGTCTGTCCTCAACAATGTTGGAAAAAAAGTGATCAACAAGATTTTATCTGGAACGTATGTTACGATCAAGGGGGAGGCTGGAGATTTTTACCAGGTTGCTACGGCGGGGCCGGACGGGTGGATGAAGAAGGGTGATCTGGGACCGGACATGGGAATCAAAATATTTTACCTCGACGTTGGCCAGGGTGACGGCGCTTTGATTGAGATCGGCAACCTGCGCATTCTCATCGATGCCGGGCCGGCAAACAACATGCACAATTACCTCACGAAATGGCAATACACTTACCTGTTAAACGCGGGCAAACCCATACACATCGATCACGTTTTTATCAGTCATTTTGACCTGGATCATTACAAGGGATTCATCAAAATACTTCAGAATAAAAATTTCACTTTCGGAACTATTTACCACCCCGGTATTTTGAAATTTGCCGCCAGCGGAAATCCATATAATTCCGGCCTCGGCAACCTGGTGGACAATAATGGGAATAAGTACCTCACAAAAGTTTTTGATAACCTGCTTACTGTCGCGGAGCCAGCGGCGTTTAACCGTGATATCACCAATTTCATGGAAGCCTTGCTCGCAGCTAAAGCCGAGCAACGGGTTGCGAAGGTGAAACGGTTGGCTGCAGGAGATAGCCTGATCAACAAAGTGATTGAAGGGCATCTCTTCAGCATTGCAGTACTCGGACCTTTTACCGAGAAAATAAGCAACAAAAATGCTTTCCGCTATTTCAAAGATGATGGCATTACGATCAACGGTCATAGCCTCGTGCTCCGCATCAGTTATGGGAGCCGCAGTTTTCTTTTTGGCGGCGATCTAAATACGGCGTCGGAGAATTACCTGATGACTATGTACCCCGGGCAGAATCCTTTTGAAGTAGACGTGGCAAAGTCCTGCCACCATGGCTCCTCTGATTTTACAGAAGCGTTCATGCAACTGGTGAATCCACTTGCTACGGTAATCTCCTCAGGGGATAACGAAAGTTTCTCACACCCACGGGCAGACGCAATTGGATGTGCGGGCAAATATTCGCGTGGAGCCCGGCCGTTGGTTTATTCAACTGAGTTAGCACGCTCCGTAAACCTGGTGAGCAAGGAACTGCTTTTTGGAATGATCAACCTTCGCTGCAATGGCAACGATATCTTCATGAGCCAGATGAAAGAGGCACGGAATCCCGCCGACCTGTGGGATTCCTACGAAGTCTCGTGAGAACCATTCCAGGCTAACGTTAAGGTATAGTTGAAATAGATCCCCAATAAGTTAACCCTGTAATTGAACCAGGCCGTGTTTCACCCGCGTACAGGGCTATCCCTACGCGGCTTTTTACATTTAATTTTTCAAAGAGGGCGTTGCGGTTTCTTTTTCTACGATACATCTTCAAAAGGTTCGCCTACCTGCCAGGTAAATGCGCTTATTAATAAATTGTCGAAGAAAGGACCAGAGGATTGTCAGTTCTTCGCCGGCTTGTAGAACAAATGGGTGCTCTCGGATTGGGTGTAATAAAACCGTTTAGCATTTTTATAGACATTCTTTAACACCTTGTATAACTGGCCCGGCTCAACTGACTTACTCAGGTACGCTTTCACTCCCAGCTCATACATTTTTGCGATGGCCTCCTCTTTTTCTACCATTGTGATAATGATCACTTTTATTGTGGGATAGGTTTCTTTAAGCCATTCAACTGTAGCGAACCCGTCCATCTTCGGCATATTCACATCCAGTAAGAGGATGTCAGGTTGATTATCGCCGGTAAGCTTCTGTTGCAGATCCAGGCCATTTTCTCCTTCAAGGGAAATCATGCACTCGCGGCATACCGAATGGATCAGGTGTATGAAGCCTTTACGGATCATCCAATGGTCGTCGACCACCGCAATCTTGATCATGTTTTTGTTTGGCATAGGTGTGGTTTACAGCGGTAAATCGATGGTTATGCGGGTGCCATTTCCTGGCGCACTGTTGATAATTAGATTCGCGTTGATTAGTATGGCCCGACTTTTTAAATTGCGGATGCCGGCACCTGAAGCCTGCACCTTATCTTCTGGGCGAAAGCCCACACCATCATCCTCGATTGATAAAAAAAGTCGATCATCAGTCATATTCAAGTTGATGTGTACCTGCCTGGCGCCGCTGTGTTTCACAATATTATTCAGCACCTCCTGCACCATGCGGAAAATGATGATCTCCTTGTCGAGAGCGATCGTAATCCTGTGCGCCGGACTTTTGATGTCAGCCGTAAACTCACCGGTTTTGTTTAAACGACCCACCTCCGTTTCAATGGCCTTGATGAGCCCAGACTGCGTAAGCAGGTCGCTTCCCAGGCTTACTGATAACGATTTGATATCTGCGATCAACTGGCGAGTCAGGTCCTTGGTGTCTTCAATTTTTTCAGTGGCCTTTTCGGCATCCTTGATAGAAATGGTTCCAAGATTTATTTTGATAAGGCTCGCCACCTGGCCAAGATTATCATGTAGTTCACGGCTTACATGACTAAGCGTTTGCTCCTGGATCTCCATTTGTGATTTCATCAATTCCTTTTCAAAACTGATCTTCAGTTTTTCATTTTCTTTCAGGTAGTGCACTTGTTTTTTCTGGTAGACGAAAACCAGGACGATGATGCCTACAGCTATGATCAGCAGGAAGCCTGTGACGATCAGGATGGAAGTGATTCCAGACACTAATAATATTTGACTTGATAACGAATCCATACAGCCCCGAAAAGGGTAAGCATTGAACTAAAAAGAAGAATGATGTTTTGCACCGACCACAGCACTGCCCGGTGTTTTACCTCAACATTGTCATAGAACAGGATGATAAAAAAGCAACCGACGAAATACATCAGGTATCCCGAAGCCAGCCAAAAATCAAACTGGTGCAGGATGTTTGCTTCCGTCACGTTCGTCATAACCTGGTGAAAAAATAAAAGAGCATACACGACGATGGTGAGATACGTGATCGCATACGAATAATTGTTGATCTCTATCAACTGGTTCGACACAACACTTTGGTTAACAAATAATGCCAGGTTCAGCACAAACAGGCCGAGAATAACTTTTTTCTTCATAGCGCTCAGCACCAGGTCGCGATAATAAAAAGACAAGACGCAGATGGTCATAAAGAAAAACGTGTTGTACAGTATCCGGTTGATTTCATCAACGGAATGACATGCGATCGCTATAATTACCGAAGCCAGTAAATAATACAGGAACAACACGATCCTTCTACTTGGCTTTTGTTTTTTGAGCATGGTGAAAACAGCAAGACAATAAACCAGGTATGACAGTGGTTCTAAATCGTGTTTTAAAAATTCTTCCATTTAGAACGGGTAATGTTTACAAGTGGGATGGAAGCTAACATGGTTTGATGCAAGGCGCGGCAGACGGAGCCGAGGTCCTATCTTTCTTACTATCAGTTCCATACCCTTCAGCTTGCATGGTCCATACATTTTCACCGGTGTGCACATAGCTTCCGGATACGTTCAGGTATTTCAGCTCGGGGTTGGCTAAAAGCTGTTCGATTTGTTCACGTGTAAATTCAACTTCGAATCTTGATTCGTTTGGCATGATTGAAAATTTTTAGCTGATGAATGATTTTTATACAAGATAGTTTTTGGCAATTCTTAATGCAATAGGGCAGGCAAGAAAGGGTGAATTCCAAAACCAAATACCGTTAAAACACCGGTGAAAAGATCCTGGTATTGGACGGTTTAGCTACCACAAATTCTATCAACTTTGCTGTTGGATACAACCCGAACAACACGCATGAAATATTAAGGTTGATAATCGCAACGCCTTCATGCAAGGGCGGGTAAATTGAAAACACTAATGCGGTAAGTCATTCATTTTGACCACAGTAGTAAGCGGCGGCGGATGTTGTTAGCTTGCAGATATAAAATTAAAAACGTAGGTTAGCACCGGAAATCCCCTTCCTTCGAATAGCCGTTCGGTTTGTATTCGCCCTTGTAATTTCCATAGACCATCATGTGATCCTTTTTTAAACCCCCGCATTGCCGAAAACGGGATCAGAGAGTAGGCGCAAAACTTCCTTCTGCATGTTTAACAACATTGCTTTTGATATTGTTATTGGACTCATTTTTATTTATCTCCTGTACAGCCTGTTCGCAACTGTCTTGTCGGAGCTACTTGCTACATGGGTAGGCCTGAGGGCCCGGAATTTAAAAGAAGGTATCGACAGGATGCTGAATGATGAAGATGAAACCAAGCACAGTATTTTATACCGGATCATTGATTCTTTCAAACTGCTAAAAAATCCAGACAACCTTCGCGTCCGCAACTTTTACAATCATCCTGAAATAAAATACCTCGGCAGTACCGGTGTGTTCAAAGTGCCTTCGTCCTTTAAGTCGATCAGTTTTTCTAAGACCATCATTTATTTGCTAAGCGGCGAAGGTGCTGCAAACAAGGTTCGCATTGAGGACAAGTTGAAGAAACTTGTTGCCCGGGATGAAACCCTTTCCCCGGAAGAAAACATTTTTGATACGGAGACGGCGAAGTATGTGTTAAGCCTTTGGAATGATTCGTATGGTGATGTCGTGAAATTTAAGATTCGCCTGGAGGCCTGGTTCGACCGTACAATGGAGCAAGCCACGGAATGGTACAAACGAAAAATACAGATCGTGTTACTCGTACTCGGGTTCTTAATGGCCTGGTTTTTTAACGCAGATACTTTTACGATCATTGGCAAATTGTCGACTGATAAAGCAGCGCGGGCGCAGATGGTCAACCTTGCTAGTGCCTACATAACAGCTCACCCGGAAGCGCCTGCGGCACAAAGAACTACCGATTCTCCCTCAGTCAATGTTGGCCAAAACCTTAGTGTACGTCATGATTCATTGCTTGCGGTAAAACGACAACTCGAGGCCGATATAAATAATGCGAATAGTTTGCTCGGTTCCGGCGCCTGGTTACCTGATTCCGTATTTATCACGACCGATAAAGCCACTGGGGTGAAGGCATTTTCTCCAGCCCTTGATGAAACCACCTTTCTCAATATTCATCAAAGTTCGATCGTGGCTGATGGTTATTACCCGGTAACCCGGGAAGAGAAATGGCGCTACTTTTTTCGATTACTCCTCTCACATTTTTTTGGATTTCTTGTCACTGCCATTGCTATTTCTCTTGGCGCTCCTTTTTGGTTTGATCTTTTAAATAAATTAATGAAACTGCGAACTTCCGCGAAGCAGGATACGAACAGTACGGAAGCGTATAGACGCGACAACAGTGTGTCACCCTTAAACCGGGAAGGCTGATGAAAGCGCTTGTTAAAACATACCTGAATATTCGCACTGATCATCCAGCCATTGAACTTGATAACAACCCTGGCTACTATGATCCGGGCGAAGAAATAGAGGTGTTGGGTACAGTGATCGGCCAGCCCTATAAAGGAAACAGTATCTGGTATCGCTTAACGAATAATGCTTTTGTGTGGAGTGGTGGAATCGACGGAGTTGAATTTACCTGGAATACCGACACATTTGAACAGCTTAACAGTCAGCAACAAAACGAAGTCCTGCTCCTGGCCAAGGAATATTACACTGACCACATGATATCAGATGATTATGGCGTTACGGGCATTTTTATAGGGAAGAAAAAACGCGCCGGGACTGACATGGACCTATTGAGTTTGAGTTTCCAGGTGAAAAGCAAGAGTGATCAGCATGGCTTCAAAACGATCCCGCCATTTTTGCCCTTCAAGGGATTTGCTATCCCGACAGATGTGGTGGAAGATGACTACATGGAAATGCAGTTTGTGTTTCCCGGAGATGGGCTGCGCGGAAAGCCGGGTGGCAGCTTGTCGCGGATAGATCAGGCAGATTGGGGGAGCTGTGCTTTTATCGCCGAAAACGAAGCGGATGGGTTTGTCAATTATTACCTGGTCACAAATTATCACGTGGCGGCATTCGATCTCTTGCTGCAGAACAGGTGTAGTTATGACGTAGCAAAGCATGATGAATTTTTACACCTCGTGATGCCGTCCTGGCAAGCCGACTCAAACGAAGAAAATAAAATTGGTTTTTTGTACAAAGGGTTGTTTGACGAATGGCATGATACCGCATTGATTCGCATACCTGGCGACACTGATATTTCCAACCTGTTAGACGAAAACGTTCGCATTGACAGCGTGGTCGACATTATTGATGACGTGAGTTTTATCGGGCAGGCCGTTACGATGTATGGTGGGTTCTCGGGAGCAGTAACGGGTAAACGAATTGTGTCTGTCAACTCATCGCAACGCGGCCGCATCAACGGCGAGATCTTCACAAAAAGTGAGTTGATACAGGTTGAACGGATGAGCCATGGCGGTGATAGTGGCAGCCCTGTTATGATCGGTGACCAATTGATCGGAATTATTATTGGCGCTGATAAAAACAATACGTACGTGTTATCCGCGGATAAAATATTGAGCTTTTTTAACCTAAAACTTTCCACCAAATGAAAAGTATTTTCACCAGTGCCGTACTGCTTTTAGTTTTTTCCATCGCCTCGGCTCAGCAACAAAAGCTGGACTATTCCAGTTTGTTGGCGGGTCGCAATTTTACGCTGCGTAATGGCGATTCCATTTTGTTGGTGGAAAATGTTTTGCCGGGGAAAGGCGATGCGGTAAAACTTTCCGTGAAAGGAAAAAAAATCGCTGGGTCGGTAACGAAGATGGCCAATTCTGAAACCGTACGTTTCAATCTGCTCACGGCATTTAAAAATCAGCCGCCGGTTGCCGGTAAACTTTTTGTGAATGATGATGAGTCCGTTGATTTTTCAGTTGGGGTAAAAGGTACCACTACCACTACGAAAGAATCCGGCCCGGATGCCATGGTGTATACCGGGATTGCTTATTGGGATGCGCTCGCCATTTTTAAGGCCGCCCAGTCTGCGACCTTTAATGAAGACTCGATTCTACATTTCGTGAATCTATATAACGCCAACGCATATACTAATTTCAGTGGCCTGAAAAATAGCAACGAATTTTTTAAACTGGCCTTTGAAGAATTTAGCCCGGCTAAACGCCCGGTGCCGGCAGCGGAAAAAGAAAAGAGTTCCGACATCATTGATCTGCAATCTGCCGGAGGCGTGCTCGGTTCGCTCAGTGGCATTGATGTAACTCAATATGTGCAGGCCTTTGCTGACTTTTTACGCGATCGTATCAAGGAGGAACTGACGCTGGCCTATATCAATGAGTTTCGCAAAAAGATACAGGGAGTAAAAGAGTTTGAATACATGCTGCCAAAAACCATCAACGTATTCAACACTGGCGACGTCTTCGCCGTGCCCACCATGGGCCCAACATACAAATCAGCTTTTGCAGAAGACATGGCGAACCTCCCGGAGAATTTTGAACGCATGGTTTTCTCCTATGATAAATACGCGCCGTATCGCAACCGTGAAGACTTTATCCTGTTCATGTCAGCCTATCATTCCATTAAAATGTCGGCTGAAAAATACCATCCCGCTGACATCCTCCGCTTCGTGGATTCAAAGTATGGTTATAAGGTGAATGACAGTTCCGCGAATAAGGTGAGGGTGGCTTTGTCGCTCCTGAATGTGCTTTCCAAAAACCTCAAAAACATTGACGATGATACCTGGATCGACAAATCAAAAGTGAGCGTGTTCAACCCATTTGTGATAAATGTTTTTTTGGGGTTGGTTTACGAGCAAAACAGGCAGCTGCTCGACGCGAGTTTCCAGGTACAGGGAGCTCCCAAGTCTTTGCGCCAACTGTTGAAGCACCAGTCGGTAGAACGCATTTTTCAATTTGTAACCCTGGCGAATAACATCGAACAGCGCATCAAAGAATACAAAGCCGTTGTAGGTGATCAATTGTCAGCAGAAGATAAGAAGCAGGCCGTTATAGCTTATTTCGTCAGCAACGCGGATGACTTTTTCAACCTGTTCGATTTTGGAGGCTCGGTCATTACAGATTATTCTAGTACTCCTGAATTTTATAAATACAAAGAGATCGTAAAAAATACGATCGCCGTAGCCAAAGGTGTCAAGACCAATAATCTCGCCCAGGTGGGCGTCAATATTATTGCCCTCGTAAAGCAGATCACCAATAGCAGCAATGAGGACGTAACCATTCAGCAACTAACAAATTATGTCAACTTCATCACTGATATGGTGTATGCAGATTCGGCAAGGCAGATCAAACAGGTATTGCAAAATTATGCGGCGCCACCAAGGTCGTACCGCGCCATTCGCCAATCTGCAAGGACGGTTAGCCTCGCTTCATTCCCTGGCGTTTATGTAGGCTATGAATCTCATTCACCGTCTACCAGCCAGCAACAAGGAAATGGCGTGTTTGGTATTACTGCTCCAATCGGGGTTTCCGTTGCCTGGGGTAATAGTATGACCTCGGCAAGTTCGTTTGCGGTGTACCTCTCACTGGTTGATATTGGCGCTGCGCTTACCTATCGCTGGAGCAACGATACCGATGATCTGCCGCAAAAAGTTACCCTCGGACAAATATTTTCGCCAGGCCTGTTTGGTGTTTATGGATTTAAGAACAGTCCGCTCGCGTTGAAATTTGGTACGCAATATTTACCCCAGTTAAGATCGATCAAACAGGGTGCTAATGTTGTGGAAGCAAATGCCTGGCATTTCAGTGCTGCGCTTTGCGTAGACATTCCCATCTTGGTTTTGTCACGCACCAAGTAATATTTGATGAGATGCTAATTCCGGATTCTTAGTTGAGATCAGCGCTAAATTTCTCCTGACCTTTCAATGCGCTTGGGCAGAAAAAAGATTAGGAACATCGGAAGTTTTATTCCGGCTTTGAAGTTTTTTTGGGAGAGGATTGTTGCAGCCGCGGCAATACCACCACTGCGGCATTACGAACCTGGTTGATGTCTTTATCTACTTCATCATCATCCAAAAAATCAAAAGGAACAAAAATTTCGCGGCGGATGCGTTCAAGTCCGCGGAATGGTTGACTGGCTTTCCAGGTGGCGTTTGCAAACCGGGCAAACACCAGCCTGTCTTCATTGCTCAGCGTATTTTCGATCAATGACCTCATGAGCGAAGAAGGTAGAACTTTTTGCGTAGTAGCCAGGTAATTCACAGCAGTTTCGAGGGCATAAAATCCCGCAACATTTGTTGCGATCTTAACATCCGCCGCTTTTTTATTGATTGTTGCTGTTTGCTCTTCGACACTTAAAAACGGCGGCGCTGTTTGTCCCTGCCCGGCATAATAACAGGAATCTAACCACGAAGCCATTTCATACGCGAAGCTGCTATCCTGCAAAAGGCTCCGGATCTTCTCCCGCTGTTCCTCCGCTGGCTTATCACGGAGCGGTTGTAGCGCTAATAAAAGTTTCCGCGCCGCGTTGCGCACCTGCACTTCATCTTTCTTTACTTCTTCGTTACTAAGATTGTGCGCACCCATGAAAGTTTCCCTGCTGATCCGGTCGAGGCCGCGAAAAGGTTGGCCTGCCTTCCAGGTTGCATTTGCGAAGCGATTAAAGAGTAATTTGTCTGCCGAATCAACCTCATTATTCATCACTTTTTCAACCACGCTTAAAGGCTTTTCACCTGTCCTGGCCGACACCATACTTACGCCACATTCGAGGGCGTAAAACCCGGCGAGGTTCGTCGCTATTTTCTCATCTCTTACAGGTTTTACAATTGTTCCCCGCTCTTCTTCCGGTGATAAAAATGGCGGAGGGTCTTGCTTGATGCCTTTGTAGTAGCCCGCATCAAGTGTTTCGGCCATTGACCGCATAAACGCGCCATCCTTTAATAATGAATCAATGATGTCAAGTTCCTGTTTGTTGGTCATAGTATTTTCGGAAGCCTGCTGTCGATTTGAGCAGGAACTAAAATAGGCAAATAAAATTGTAACCAGGCCGAGGATGAATAGAGGAGAAGTCGACTTTCGCATAAGGCTAAGGTTTACTTATAAAATATAACCGGTATAGCTCATGTTAAGTTTCCGGTAAGAACTGAAGTTTACTTTTTACTCTTTGATACAACCATGCAAAACATCTAATTGTTGCCGGCAGAGGGAAAAAGTTTTTGAAGTTAATATTATTTTTTAAATTGAGTTCCGCAGGTGTGGCTGCGATGGTAACCAAAACTAAAGCAAAACAGTACCCACTTCTTACTGCGATCATCTTTTAGCACCTGGTGCTTCTCTGGTATCCCCTGACAATTTTAATCGATAAAATTTTCCTTTAAATGAGTGAAATCAATGTTCCGGTTAACCCAAAACTTGTGCTGATAGAAAAGGCAAGAAAAGTATTAAGGGGAGAACGCAACCTCAGCAGCAAACAATTGAAAGAATTATATCTCGAACTCGAAAAGCACGACCAGTTTGCTTATGCCACTGAAGTGTTGTTGGCAAAAATGCGGCTCGACGAAGATGGTGGGGAAATGATCTCTTTGAAAGAATACCACAAACTCACCAACTATATTTATAAGGATCATTCCTTGCCTTCATCGTTTAAGTTTGAAAAGGCACTGCTGGAATTGAAAGCTAACGACGATCTGTATAACACCGACATCTGCGAATCACTTGGATTGGCAGGCGCACTGTACAAACGCAAATGGTTGTTTGATCACCAGTTTAAAAACCTGGTACTGTCTCGTTTCTATTACAAACGAGGTTTTGAGTTGTGGAAGTCATACCTCGGACTTGGAGACGATGCCTCCATGTTCAGGCAACGCAATGATGATGGCTACACCGCCATCAACTATGCCTACATCAGCGAGCTGATGGCAGTTGATAAAATTGAATCTTACGGACGCACAACAGGCCTCACTGAAGACATCAATGAATTGTTTGGCGAAGCGGTTCAAACCCGTCGCTTTATTCTCGAGCACTTTACGGAAAATGTAACTGCTGCAAACCCGGTCATAAAAAGCAAGACCTATCCTGCATGGGTATACGCTACGGTCGCCGAAGCATACTTTGGATTAAGAAATTATGAAGCGGCCTTGAGCTTTATTCAACAATACATTCGCCTGGAAGGCTTAAATGCCTGGGAGATCCGGACTTTCAGCCAGCAGATCTTCTCCATTGCTTATCTCCAGATGTACCAGAAAAAATTTCGGGAGCGGTCCGATGCCGGCCAGTTAGCGCTGGAAACAAATATGAAGGAACAGGTTGGAAACATCGACCTGGAAAAGATCAATACCTGCCTTGCTGCATTCATGCAAAATGGAGAACCCGGTGATCACGAGGGTTCCTGGAAAACCGAAATAAAGAAGGATGGTAAGTTAGGCCTTGCCTTATCAGGTGGTGGATTCAGGGCGTCATTGTTTCACATTGGTGTGCTCGCGTCCCTGGCAGACAAAGATGAACTGCGGAATATTGAAGTGATTTCCTGCGTGTCAGGCGGGTCGATCATCGGCGCATATTACTACCTCAAATTAAAAATTTTATTTGAGTCGAAAACCGACGAGGAGTTAAGTAAGGAAGACTACATCGAACTCGTAAAGGAAGTAGAGGAAGGATTTCTTAAAGGGGTACAGAAAAATCTGCGGGTATCCATATTCAGCGATCTCGCGAGTAATTTTCGCATGATCTTCGACAAGCATTATTCGCGGACCCATCGGCTGGGCGAGCTTTATGAACGCCACCTGTATCGCCCGATCTGGGATGGCGCCCCTGAGTCGGCCCTGGCGGAAACCGTGCGGCAAAACGGAGGGCATATTTATATGCATGATCTCTTCATCAAACCAAAACTTTCAGCGGGAGAGTCATTCAATTTTAGCACCGACAACTGGAAGCGCAAAAATCGAATCCCACAATTGGTTTTAAATGCCACCAGTGTAAACACTGGTCATAACTGGCAATTCACTGCTTCATGGATGGGCGAGCCACCGGGGAACATCATGGCAGACGTAGATGTTAAACCCAGGTTGCGCAGGATGTATTATTCTGAGGCACCTGACCGCTATAAAAAGTTCAGGCTCGGCTTTGCCGTCGGCGCTTCTTCCTGTGTGCCGGTAATGTTTTATCCCATGCCGCTACATGACTTGTACCCGGATATTGACCTCCAACTGATCGATGGTGGTCTGCATGACAACCAGGGTATCGCGGCATTGATCGAACAGGAGTGTAAGAACATGATCATTAGTGACGCGAGTGGACAAATGCCCACCAACGCTGAAGTAACTACCAGTAGCGCCGCGGTGTTTTACCGGGCTGATAGCATCCTGCAGGAGCGGCTTCGCGAACTCCAGTTTATGGACATTAAGGAGCGTAACTACACCACCCAGCTTAACAGTCTCGTAGCTGTTCACCTGAAAAATGACCTGCAAACCAATCCCGTTAGCTGGAAGTTTTGTACGGATCCGCCCCGTACGATCATGTACGCGAATTTATCAGGCAGCACAGCAGATCTCACGAAGTATGGGTTGCTAAGAAATGTTCAAACCCTGCTTTCGGAGGTACGGACCGACCTGGATTCCTTCAATAACACAGAAGCGTATGCGCTGATGTATAGTGGCTACCAGCAAATTAATTACGAACGCTGCCGGCTCCATAACGAGGATGCGGTTTCTAGCGAAACTGATTGGGATTTTATGCAGGTGCAGGATTTTGTGACGCAGCCTGACAAAACTGTCGACATTCACAAGCTGCTCGTGGCCGCAAAAAAAATACCTTTCAAAATAATGGACGTGAATCCCCGGGTACGCATCGTCGCCATTGTTTTTGGTATCGTTGCCATCATTGCGCTGGCTGTTTGGATGTATAACAACTGGCAGCAGACGTTGCTTAATATCAACGTTGCCTGGGTTGGTGGAATCCTCATCATTTTTATGCTCGGTTTTGTTTCGAAGCATCTTGCGACCCTCGCCAACTTACGCTCAACTTTTCGAAAATATGTTGGGCTGGTATTGTTTAGCCTGCTCGCTTTTGTGCTTAGTAATTTGTACCTCTGGTTATTGAACCCACTCTACAACCGGGCGGGTGAAATTCCGGGGAGGAATAAAAAGTAGGTGGCGGTCGTTATAGTATGGTAAACCTGGAATACAAAAATTCATTCTATGCGTTGGTTAAAGGGAATCGTTATAGTCGTTGTTATCTTGTTCATCGTCTACCTGGTCGGCCCTAATCCGGCGACTCCTGGGTATAGTACGCAAATGCCTGCTGTTCCTGCGACTGCACAGTTAGACAGTTTTATCGCAAGCCAGGAACAAGCTCATAAACTTCGGCTAAATAATGAAGCACGGGTTGTGTGGGCAAACGATTCCGCAAAACAAAAAACGGCGTACTCCATCGTTTACCTCCATGGCTTCTCTGCCTCACAGGCAGAAGGTGCTCCAACTCATCGCAGTATAGCAAAAAAATTTGGCTGCAACCTTTACCTTGCCCGCTTGTCCCAACATGGAATTGATACTACTGAACAGTTGCTGGCACTTACCCCGGAAAATTATTGGGAGAGTGCCAAACAAGCGCTTGCGATCGGCCGCAACCTCGGTGATAAAGTTATCCTGATGGGAACCAGCACTGGCGGAACGCAGGCATTGCAACTTGCAGCAGCATTTCCTGACCAGGTTGCAGCGCTGGTTTTATACTCGCCAAATATTGCCATCAATGATCCCAATGCCTGGATACTGAATAATCCCTGGGGATTACAAATTGCGCGGCTGGTAAAAGGCGGCAATTACAACATCCCGGAAGATGACCGGCCAATCTATAAACAATACTGGAACAAACCATACCGTCTCGAAGCAACCGTCGCCCTTGAAGAACTATTGGAAACCACCATGAATACTGAAACATTTTCGAGGGTAAAACAACCCGTGCTTTTGTTGTACTATTATAAAGATGAACAGCACCAGGATCCGGTGGTCAAGGTAAGTGCGATGAAAGAAATGTTTAAAGAACTCGGCACTCCACCATCCCAGAAAAGAGAGTTGGCGTTGCCCAACACCGGCGATCATGTGATCGCTTCCGAGTTAAAATCAAAAGACATTATCAGTGTGCAGCGGGAAACTGAAAAATTCTTCACGGAAGTACTCCACATGACTCAACAATAAACTCACTCCACAGTTTCATTTCGCCTACTCGTTATCGTTAGTTTAGGACAGAAACCAGCACTTGCAAAACCCGGATTAAAATATTAGGTTAGCGGCTGGATTTCCTGCGTGGCCTCGGCTTTTTTCGTTTTCATTTAATATGTTGTGATTTATCAAGGCGGCAGCCGCTCGGTGTTAGATCCAGGTCCCCAAACCTCTTTGATCATTCCTTAAAAATTTTTGAGCTATGGCAAAACAAACAAAGAAAACCTCGCTGCCGCTTGCGGCAAATTCACCAATTACCGTCCCTGCAACCCGCTACTGTGCCAGCCCGCCGCGAAAGCCAAAGAAGCTCCCAAAAGATATTTCCAATGAGCGGGCAAAACTCATCTTGTCCAATTCAAATAAATGGGTGAACGGAACAACCTTACATTATTATTTCTTTAATAGGGCGGCCGATGGCGAACATATAGAGTTAGAAAATGGAAGAAAGCTATGGAGAAAATGGGCAGGCACACCAAGCCAACTCAGGGTGGTCAGGAAGGCTTTCAAAACCTGGAAGGACCTGGGTATCGGCTTAAATTTTAAAGAAGTGAAAAACAGGGAGGATGCAGAAGTACGAATCAGCTTTATGGAGGATGATGGCGCCTGGTCATATGTCGGGCGTGACATCCTGGACCAGGATGTGGATGAACGCACGATGAATTTCGGCTGGAACATAGCAGTACCCGATATTCATAACGGTATCGGCACCGCGATCCATGAAATCGGTCACACACTTGGTTTGCAACACGAGCACCAAAATCCGTTCGCCGGAATCGTGTGGAATGAGCAGGCTGTATATGATTCACTCGGAGCCCCACCCAACAACTGGGATAAGGAAACTACTTATCACAACATCATTGCGAAACTCGATAAAAAAGAAGTTACTGGCTCCTCCTGGGATCCGGACTCCGTGATGCATTACCCCTTCGAGGCTGGCCTGATAAAAAAGCCTGAGCAGTATGCTGCCGGCTTAAATCCACCCGGGGACTTGTCTAAAAAAGATAAAGAAACTGTTTTGAAATTTTACCCAGCGAAGAACGCGGTCAAAGATGTTTTTATAAAGGAAAAAGTGCCATATGATATTGTCGCTGGCAATTCAGAGCAACAAAATTTTCTCTTCAAACCTACGCTTACCAAATATTACAAAATTGAAACCCTGGGAAAATTAGATACAGTGATGGTACTTTCAGAAGTATTAGCAGGCAAAAAGTTATTGTACCTCAGCGGTGATGACAACAGCGGAACAGATAGTAATGCCATGATCAAAATAAAGTTGTTTCGAAGCAAAACCTATGTTATTAAACTTCGTGTTTATTATAAGGGCAGTAAAACAAAAACATCCATACTGATCTCCTGATTGTTAAACTTTCTTTATGCCCCTTGAATCGACTAGTCCCAAAACGACACAATCACCTGCAAATAGTCAGCGCCCAAAGCAAGCGAATAAGTCAACTGCCGAAAAGATCAGGAAAACACTTGATGCTTTTCCTGACAAGATCGATGTGCGGGACTGGTTTTATCATCCCAACCTACGACCGCTTCCCGAACAAGTGATCAATTTCGATTGCATCCCGATGGTACTTGACCAGGGAGCGGAAGGCGCATGCACAGGTTTCGCCCTGGCAGCAGTTATCAACTATCATTTGGTACGCAACGAGCGGTGTACACGGCAAAGCATCGACAAAGAATGTGTAAGCCCGAGGATGCTCTATGAAATGGCACGCCGGTACGATGAGTGGCCAGGAGAAGAGTATGTTGGTTCCTCCGCAAGAGGTTCCATGAAAGGATGGACAGCACACGGGGTAGTAAAAAGATGGCAATGGGATGATGCCATGACCGGGCCAACCCATCTTGACGAGGAGAGGGCCAGGGCAGCGCTGGAAGTTCCTGCAGGTGCCTACTATCGCGTGATGCATCGCAACATCCGCGACATGCACGCCGCGATCAGTGAAGCGGGTATTCTCTTCGCAACCCTTATGGTACATGAAGGTTGGGTGAACCCGCAAAAAAAAGGCAAGCTGTATGAATATGTTGCTGCCGGCAAAAAGAAAAAAATACAACTACCCATCATTGAGAGAAAGGACCGCGCCGACGGCGGACATGCCATCGCGATCGTGGGCTACACAAGAGAAGGATTTATCATTCAAAATTCCTGGGGTACAGACTGGGGCTACAAAGGTTTTGCAGTGCTGCCCTACGAAGACTGGATGCTCCATTCGTCTGACTGCTGGGTGGTGCAACTAGGCGTTCCCGTTGACACTAATTTATGGGATGATAAAACCAGCCGGGATACAGATGCAGGCAAACAACGGGCCGCCGACATTGTTCCGCTGGAAAGCATTCGTCCCTATGTCGTAAATATTGGCAACAATGGATTTCTTTCTGATTCAGGCAGTTATTGGACCACGCCAACTGACATAGAACGGATGTTTGCCAGCATACATGAAACTTCCCTTCAATGGGACAAGAAACGCATCCTGCTTTACCTGCATGGCGGCCTCAATTCGGAGAAAGAAGTGGCGCGGCGGATAATTAGTTTCAAACAGGTTTGCCTGGATAACAATATTTACC
>JAURWD010000065.1 GCA_030655145.1 Ferruginibacter sp. | reverse complement strand
TGATTAAACGATTGCTTGCTTTTTTTTATGCTTGTGTTTTCTCCCTTTTCTTCCCGGGAGCAATGGCGCAGGTATATGTTGCAATCGATGGCAATGATGCACAGATCGGTAGCGCAGATGCGCCAAAAGCTACTCTCCGGGGTGCGCTGCGCCAGGTACGGGAGCTACGAAGGCTCAACGACAGCAGCATAAAAAACGGCGCACGAATCCTCGTAAAAAACGGCACCTACTATTTAAACGAATCCATATTGATCGGGCCTTCCGATGGCGGTACGGCAACATCACCTACAATTATTGAGGCAGCTCCAAATGAACACCCGGTCTTTAGTGGTGGTGTCCAGGTTAAAGGATGGAAAAAATTATCGGGCTCGCCGACAGAAATTTCCGGCGTTGCAAAAGGAAAGCTTTGGGTTGCTGACCTGGATGTTTCAAAAGGTCAGCCTACCAGCTTCCGCCAGCTTTGGGTAAATGGCCAAAAAGCCGTGCGGGCTAAAACAGGAAGCGGCGACTCCATGAGTCGCATCCTTTCCTGGGATAAACAAACACAAACTTGCCTGATACCCACAAAAGATTTACCCGGACTTCATTTAACAGCAGGCATGGAAATGCTGATCCATCAGTGGTGGGCCACGGCCGTACTGCGCATACAGGGTATCGTTATTGAACGCGATAGTGCACTCTTGACTTTCCGCCAGCCGGAGAGTCGCCTGCAAAGCGAACATCCCTGGCCAGCGCCCTGGATCTCGAAAGAAACAGGCAACTCTGCATTTTACTTAATGAATGCGCTGCAGTTCCTGGATGAGCCGGGTGAATGGTTCCTCGATGAATCGGAACGCAAACTCTACTACTGGCCACGTTCCGGTGAAGATCCCTTAACCGCCACCGTTATTGCCCCTGTGCTGGAAACCCTGCTCAGCTTCCAGGGAACGCTGGATCAACCCGTTTCAAATATTTACATCACAGGCCTGTCTTTTCAACACACCAGTTTCCCGCGACCATCGTTGGCCGGCCATGTGCCGTTGCAGGCAGGCATGTACCTGCTGGATGCCTATAAACTTAAAGTGCCTGGAACCATCCACAACAAAGGACTGGATAACCAGGGATGGATCGGTCGTCCGTCAGCAGCAGTGACATTGACGAACAGCAGCAACATCAGGTTCCGCGATTGTAGTTTTTTACATACCACTTCAACTGCCCTTGACTTTGCCAAAGGCGCAAAGAATAGTTCCGTGACCGGCTGCCTGCTCAAGGATATTGGTGGCACTGCGATCAACCTCGGAATCTTTTCAGAAGAAAGCGTGGAAACACACCTGCCGTACAACCCAACCGATGAGCGGGAACTCTGCGAAAACCTCGTCATTTCGAACAACCTTATAACTGATGCTACCAACGAGGACTGGGGATGTACCGGTATCAGCGCAGGTTATGTGCGGGGTGTATTGATCGAGCACAATGAATTATCAGAGCTATCCTATTCAGGAATTTGCGTGGGCTGGGGCTGGACAAAAAGTTTAAACGCCATGCGCAACAACAGGGTCATTGCCAACAAAATTCATCATTACGCAAAACACATGTATGACGTGGCTGGGATCTATACCCTGTCAGCACAACCCGGCACCCTGATCAGTGAAAATAGCATTGACAGTATTTATAAAGCGCCGTATGCACATCTGCCAGAATATTGGTTCTATTTGTATACGGACGAAGGATCCTCCTTCATGACGGTAGCAGACAACTGGTGCCCGTCTGAAAAATTTTTGCAAAACGCGAATGGTCCGGGCAATACCTGGACGAATAACGGGCCCATGGTTTCGCCGAAGATCCGCAATGCTGCAGGTTTACAGGAGCCGTATAAAAAATTTTTGAAAAATCTTGCACCGCATTCTGCACAACCGGTTAAATCAAACGCCACCAATACTAGTCATTAAGGAAGCTGTATCATTATATGAATCATCTTAAGAAATATATTGTTTTCCTCGTGCTTGTCGTTGCTACCGGTGGTGGCTATGCGCAGCAGGCGAGTTGGATCTGGTATCCCGGGGATTTTGAAACCTGGATGAGCAATAAAATGCAGAACCGGCGCACAGACCGCAACAGTTTTTTTCCACCGTTTTGGAAACTGGATGCACACTACGTGCTCATGAACTTTAATCGCGTAGTAGAACTTACTGCACCTGAAGAAGTACGGGTATACGCTGAAGGCACCTGCAATATCAAGCTGGATGGCGTTGCGTTTGAAACCGGTATTCATCAATTCACTGTTCCCAAGGGAAGACATACTATAACCGTAAAGGTGTGGAACCAGGCAAATGTTCCCGCACTTTTTGTACAGGGAAAAACGATTGTTTCTGACACAAGCTGGCTCGTGACTTTCGAAGACAAGGAATGGATAGACGAAACTGGCAGAACCTCCGATATTTCAGCAACCGTTTGGATGAATGCTGGCACCTGGAATTTTAAGAATCATTTACAGCCCCCTTCAGTGTTCCGTCTGCCTACCCGACCTGTAAGCCCGGTCGCGACAGAGAAAAAGCAGGGGCAATACCTCGTTGATTTTGGGAAAGAAACCTTTGGCTTTATAAAGCTGCACGGCTTGAAAGGGAAGGGGAAGATTTCGCTGTACTATGGCGAATCTAAAGAAGAAGCGCAGGCCGAAGCGGATGCCATGACACTTGACCGTCTTCATTTTGCAACCGCAGTGAGCCTGGATACAACGATGCCGTTATCCAAAGCCTTTCGCTATGTTAACATTGTGTTCGATCCCACCATTACGCTCGATTCAGCCAGCATGTTGTATGAGCACGCGGGGTTAAGCAACCGCGGATCCTTCACTTGTTCGGACACCTTGATCAACCGGATCTATAACGTGTCAGCCTACACGCTCGAGTTAAATACGCGTGAATTTTTTATTGATGGCATTAAGCGGGATCGCTGGATCTGGAGTGGCGACGCCTCGCAGAGTTACCTCATGAACTTCTACAGCTATTTTGATAACCCGACGGTGACGAGGACCATGCTGGCCCTGCGAGGCAAGGATCCTGTTACAAGCCACATCAATACGATCGTTGATTATACTTTTTACTGGTTCATCAGCGTCTACGATTACTACCGTTACACCGGTGATAAAACTTTCATCAAACAGCTGTATCCCCGGATGCAAACGCTGATGCAATACTGCCTCGGCCGTAGGAATGCGAATGGCTTTATCGAGGGCCGGTCTGGCGACTGGACCTTTATTGATTGGGCGACCGGGCTGAGTAAGAAAGGAGAGATCAGCTTTGAACAATTGCTTTTTGCGAGAAGCCTGGAGACGATGTCGCTCTGTGCAACCTTGGCCGATGATAATGCCAGTGCTGCAACTTATTCCAAAGAAGCGTCCTTATTGAAGCAACGGATTTTTGATGCGTACTGGAACAAAGAAAAAAATGCCCTGGTGCACAGCCGGGTTGACGGAAAATCAACCGCGAACATTACCCGCTATGCGAATATGTTTGGTATTTTCTTCGACTATTTTGACGCCGGACAAAAAGAAGCGGTAAAAAAACAAGTGTTATTAAATGATTCCATTCAGAAGATCACGACGCCGTATATGCGCTTTTATGAACTGGAAGCATTAAGTGCCCTTGGTGAGCAAGCCTATGTGTTACAAGAGATGAAAAATTATTGGGGAGGCATGTTAAATCTCGGTGCAACCTCATTTTGGGAAGAATACGATCCTACTAAAAAAGGAGCAGAACACCTGGCCATGTACGGAAGAAAATTTGGAAAAAGCCTTTGTCATGCCTGGGGCGCCAGCCCTATCTACCTGTTGGGCAGATACTTCCTTGGCGTAAGTCCAACCACGCCTGGCTACGCCACCTATAAAGTTCAGCCCGCGCTTGGCGGCTTGCAATGGATGCAGGGTAAGATCCCAACGCCGGATGGCGATATCGAAATGTATTGCAGTCGGACCGAAATTAAAATAAAGGGAGCAACTGGGAACGGCACGCTGGTTCTCAATAGTAAATCTAAACCTTCCGGGAAGAATGTGCTGGTTCGATCAACAGCAAAAAATCAATATGAAGTGAGCATTGATCCCGGCGTTGAATACAGCATCCGGTACCAGGCGCTCTAAAGAAATCATTTTACCGGGAAGTATTTTTTATCAACCCCAGTTGGGTAAACTATTAGATGGAATGAGATCAATTTTTTATACCTGTATTTGCTGGGTGTTGTGTGTTTCAATCACTGCACAGACAAGCCTCGTACATACATCAAACAGCCGGTACGCCCGCCTGGCTGGGGTGGGGATGCAGGATGTTCAATGGACAAACGGTTTCTGGGCCGAACGTTTCAAGGTTTGCCGCGACTCGATGGTGCCGCATCTCTGGAATACTTATACGAGCAAAGAAAGGTGTTTTGCTTTCCAGAATTTCCGGGTGGCGGCCGGTTTGGACACGGGAAGATTTCGCGGTCCTTCGTTTCATGATGGGGATTTCTACAAAACTTTAGAAGCGGTTGCCAGTTTATACGCGATCACGAAAGATCCGAAGTTGGACAGGATGATGGACACCGCCATCGCGGTGATCGCAGCGGCACAAAAACCCGATGGATACATCTATACGAAATCAATCATCGAGCAGCGGAAATCCGGCAAGACGGAGATGTTTGACGACAAGCTAAGTTTCGAGGCGTATAATTTCGGCCACCTGATGACAGCGGCGTGTATTCATTACCGTGTAACCGGTAAGACGAGTTTGCTGAAGGTCGCTACGAAGGCCACTGATTTCCTGGTTTCCTTTTACCAGTCAGCTTCTCCCGAGCAGGCCCGCAATGCGATCTGTCCTTCTCATTACATGGGCATCACGGAAATGTACCGTACAACCGGTGAAAAAAAATACCTGGAACTGGTAAAAAAACTGATCGATATCCGCGGGCAGTCGCAAGGCTCTGATGACAACTCTGACCGCCTGCCTTTTCGCGAAATGAAGGAAGTAAACGGTCATGCTGTAAGAGCAAACTATTTGTTTGCAGGTGTGGCCGATGTTTTCTCAGAAACAGGTGACCCGACCTTGCTGTCCACCTTGAATGTGCTCTGGGACAATGTGATCAATGAAAAAATGTACGTAACCGGTGGATGTGGCGCGCTGTACGATGGCCTGTCCCAGGAAGGCATCTCTTACAAACCCGATTCAATTGAAAAAATTCAACAGGCTTACGGTAAGGCCTACCAGCTGCCCAATAAAACAGCACACAATGAAACCTGCGCCAATATCGGCAACGTGCTCTGGAACTGGCGCATGCTCCAATTAACAGGCGATGCGAAGTATGCTGACAAAATGGAGCTGTGTTTGTACAACAGTGTTTTAAGTGGCATCAGTCTCGACGGCAATTCTTTTTTCTACACGAACCCATTGGCTGCATCCAGGGATTACCCTTACGACCTGCGGTGGAATGGCGGACGCTCCACCTATATCAGCCGCAGCAATTGTTGCCCGCCCAATATCATTCGTACCATTGCCCAGGTAAGCAACTATATGTACAGCATTGGCGAGGCAGGGCTCTACGTCAACATGTATGGTGGCAATAACCTCTCGACCACGTTGAAAGATGGTTCTCCTGTTTCGCTGGAACAGCAAACATCCTATCCCTGGAATGGACAGATCAACATAAGGATCAACAAAGCACCGGCCAAACCTTTGCTGGTTCACCTGCGCATTCCAGATTGGTGTACCAACTATAGTTTAAAAGTAAACGGGAAACTGGTAAAGGATACGCTTGTAAAACAGGGTTACCTCCTGACCTCCGCAGTATGGCAAAGCGGAGACCAAATAGAACTGCAGTTAGACATGCCCGTTAGCCTGTTGGAATCAAATCCACTGGTGGAGGAAACACGGAACCAGGTTGCCGTAAAACGTGGCCCAATCGTGTATTGCCTCGAATCGGCTGATCTGCCTGCGGCAAATATTTCCCGTGTGTTATTGCCAGCTGGTATCCGGTTCAAACCCGTATCAACAAAGATCAACGATGCAACCGTTACAATGCTGGAAGGCGAAGCGAGGCTGTTGCCAAACGACCAATGGAGCAACCAATTATTTCGGCCGCTCCAAACAACATCGACACCTGTAAACATCCGATTGATTCCCTATTATGCCTGGTCGAACCGGGGTCAAGGCGATATGTCGGTTTGGTTGCCGGTGGCGAGAAACTAGTTCCCAGGTACAACTGTATTAATTAAACTGGAAAAAATCGAATCAATCGTTTCATGCGATATAAAATTGTCATAATATTTGTTTTCTTGAATTGTTTCCTGACAGGGCATCGGGCAGGAGCGCAGCTTGTCGATAAAACCCCGGCAGCGATTCCGGTCAAGCCACAAATTTTTGCAACGGAACCGTTCGAGGATCCGCAGGTAAGCGGCATCAACCGCGATCTGTCGCGGGCCACCGCCTATTCGTTCGCCTCAGGGCAGGACGCGTTGGTGCGTACCCGTGAGCAGAGCGGACGTTACCTTTCTTTAAACGGCGCCTGGGATTTTTCTTTTGCACTAAAGCCTGGTGATGAGCCAACAGATTTTTACAAAGACAAGGTTTCGGGTTGGAAAAAGATCCAGGTGCCATCGAATTGGGAGATGCAGGGCTATGACCGCCCCATCTACAAAAGTGCGGTTTATCCTTTCCGTCCGGTCAATCCGCCCCTGGTGCCGAGGGACTATAATGGGGTAGGCTGTTACCAGCGTTCTTTTGCCTTACCACCCGCATGGAAGAATCAAAATATTACCCTCCATTTAGGCGGTGTAAATTCTGCCTGCAAGATCTGGATCAATGGCAAATTCACCGGGTATGCGGAAGATAGTTTCCTCTCCAGTGAATTCAATATCACCCCGTATTTAAAGGAGGGAGAAAATATCATTTCCGTTTGGGTTATCCGCTGGAGCGATGGCAGTTTCCTGGAAGACCAGGACCAGTGGCGTCTCAGCGGCATACACCGCGAAGTGTACCTGCTCGCGGAACCGACAGTACGTATAGCTGACTTCTTTTGCCAAACCAGGCTGGATACAGCCTACAAGGACGCAGTGCTCAGCATTCGCCCAAGGGTTGAAAACCTGACTGGTAAAGAGATTCAGGGGTACACCTTGCAGGCGCAGTTATACGATGCAGAAAACCGTCCCTTACTCCAGCAGGCGCTGTCAAAACGTGTAAACGACATTATCAATGAAATTCATCCTAGGCTCGACCAGGTGAAATTTGGCTTGCTGGAAACCAATATTCCAAACCCAAAAAAATGGAGTGCGGAAGTTCCCTACCTCTATAAACTGTTACTAACGTTGTCGGATAGTAGCGGAAATATCCTGGAAGTGAAAACGACCAAAATAGGTTTTCGGTCCATTGAATTTCGAAAGAGCGACAGCAAATTACTCATCAACGGAAAGCTGACCTACCTGTACGGAGTCAATCGTCCTGATCACCACCCGGTAAAAGGAAAGGCGCTCAATAGGGAAGACATTTTAGCCGATATCAAAACCATCCGCCAGTTCAACTTTAATTGCATTCGCCTCAGTCATTACCCGGCGGACCCATACCTGCTGGATCTTTGTGATTCCTTCGGCATCATGGTCATTGATGAAGCCAACCTCGAAACACACGGACTCGGTGGAAAGCTGAGTCATGATAGCCGCTGGACAGGTGCCTACCTCGACCGCATCAGTCGCATGGCCCTGCGGGATAAAAATCATCCCTCAATTATTTTCTGGAGCCTGGGAAACGAAGCGGGGAGTGGACCAAACCATGCTGCCATGGCTGCCTGGATCCACGATTTCGACATCACCCGCCCGGTTCATTATGAGCCTGCGATGGGAACCCGGAACATGCCTGGCTACCTGGATCCTTCCGACCCAAAATATTTGAAAGCAAACGACCACAGTCACCGCCTGCAAAACCCGCTGGACCAGCCCTACGTGGATATGGTCAGCCGCATGTACCCCGCATTATATACGGCACCCTTACTTGCCAGCCAGCCTAACGGTGACGCACGACCGATCTTTTTTTGTGAGTATGCGCATGCCATGGGAAACAGTGTCGGCAATATCAAGGAATTCTGGGACCAGTGGCGCAGCACTCCGCGGGTCATCGGTGGATGCATCTGGGAATTTAAGGACCAGGGCCTCTTAAAAACTGATTCGGCCGGCACGCCTTTTTACGCATATGGCGGAGATTTTGGCGAAAAGTATTTTGACAACTTTACCATCAAGGGCGTGGTAGCAGCAGATGGCCGACCAAAGGCGGCGATGTATGAATGCAAGCGTATTTTTCAACCCATTCAATCTGAATGGTTGAATGTGGAAAAAGGATTGGTTAAGATCACTAACCGCGGTGCCGTTAAAAACGCCAGCGAATTTACCATGCGTGTTTCCCTGCGGGAAGATGGAAAGATCATTTCGGCGAAAACGCTTCCTCAACTCGACCTTCCGGCGGGTGAAGACACCACGCTGGATATGAGTGCCTGGTTCCGCGACTTACGTACCGGTGCAGAACATCACCTCGATATCCAGTTTACCTTAACCCGTGCCGAAGCCTGGGTGGCGGAAGGTTTCGAGATTGCCAGTAACCAATTGGCAATACCTTTTCAATCAACAAGAAGCCCGGCTCCGAAGACTGGTTTAAGGTCCGTCTACTCGGAAGATGCCACTATTTTCAAAGTAGCTGGTAAAGGATTTGAGGTTCAATTCTCGAAAGAGAACGGAGCATTGTCTTCATTCAGATTAAATGGTGCGGAGCAGATCTTTGCACCGCTGTTGCCCCACTTTACCAGGCCGCAAACAGACAATGACCGCCGCGGGTGGAAAACGCATCGCGTGTTAAAATCCTGGTACGAATCGAAGCTGAAACTGCTCAATTGCAGCGTGAAAAATTATTCGGGCTTCGCCGGTGAGTCAGTAGCAATTACGAGCACCTATTCACTGATCAATGATAGTGCACACGTTACCGTTAGCTACCTGGTTTACGGTAATGGCCTTGTTCACGTGGGCTATTTGTTGCACGTAAAACCGGGGCTACCCAACATTCCAAAGATCGGTATGCAGGTTGGCATCGCTTCGCCGTATACTTCCATCAACTGGTTCGGACTAGGGCCGCTGGAAAATTACATCGACCGCCGGTATGGAAGCGACGCGGCCATTTATCGGCAGGAAATATCTGCCTTTATGGAGCCCTACGTGGTGCCCCAGGAAAATGGGAATCGTACGGATGTGCGCTGGATGCACCTGGCTGATGAGTCAACTAAAAATGGTTTCACAGTGATTCCCGACAGCCTGCTAAGCATGAGCGCCTGGCCCTACACCGAGGAAAACATTGCAACAGCAAAACATACCAACCGGTTGAAAAATGCCGGCTTCATTACGCTGAACATCGACCTCGTACAAATGGGTGTAGGAGGGAACGATAGCTGGAGCGAGGTTGCCGCACCGCTCGAAAAATACCAGGTTCCCGCCGTTGACCAATCCTACGGATTTTATCTTTTTCCCGGCAGCAGAAGCAGTGAACAAGTAACCCGCCTGCGCAAACAATTAATCAACCAACCACCAAATAATTTAACCAAATAAAACCCGCGATGAACAACGCAACCATATCGCCGGAAGTATCGACGCTTTCATTGGGCACTAAAAAACAAAGAATTAAATTAAAAGGTATCACCTGGGGACATAGCCGCGGGCTAACACCGTTGCTGGCTTTTGCACAACGTTTTAATGAACTGCACCCCGCAATAGAAATTACCTGGACAAAACGCAGCCTGCAGGAGTTTGCCGATCAGCCCTTAGAGGATCTTACCCATGATTATGACCTGCTCATCATCGATCATCCCTGGGTTGGCTGTGCCGCGGCCACTAAATGTGTGCTGCCACTTGACGAATACCTCAGCCCGGAATTCCTGGCAGATCAATTGAAAAACACGGTAGGTCAGTCACACCTGAGTTACGAGTATAACGGTCACCAATGGGCGCTGGCAATAGACGCGGCGACCCCGGTGGCCAGCTTTCGCCCCGACCTCTTCAAAAAAGCACAACTGTTCCGTCCCCTTAATTGGGAAGAACTGCTTGCGTTGGCAGACAAGGGAAAGGTCGCAGTACCAGGCATCCCGATCGATCTGCTCATGAACTTCTTTATGTTCTGCATCGCGAATGGAAAGGAGCCATTCCAAAATAAAGATGAAGTGATTGATGTAAGCACCGGCACCGCCGCATTATTGATGATGCAGGAATTATACCGGCGCGTGGATCCAAAAATGTTTGAGCTTAACCCCATCGCTGTTGCGGAACTCATGAGTGCCGGAGATGACTACTGGTATTGCCCCTTTGCATATTGTTATTCTAATTATTCCCGAAACGGGTACGCCAAAAACCTGCTTCAATACACCGATATGATCAGCGTAAATGATGCGCCTTTACGAAGTACGCTCGGCGGCACAGGTATCGCCGTTTCCGCATTCAGTAAGCATCCTAAAGAAGCCCTGGAGTTTGCAGCGGCCATAACATCTTCAAGTTGCCAATCCACTTTCTATGTGCAACATGGAGGCCAGCCGGGACATCGCAGCGCCTGGGTGAGTAAAGAAGTCAACCAACTTTGCAATGATTTTTTTAAAAATACTTTACCCGCGATCGAAAAAGCGTATGTGCGGCCCCGGTACAATGGTTACCTGCATTTCCAGGACCGGGCCGGGCATCCCATCCGCGATTTCCTCATGAACGGCGGGTATCCTTCAAGTGTGATCAAGGGGATCAACCTCCTTTACAAAGATTGTGTTAACAAGGAAAGTAATCGTGTATTATGAACCACTTACCATTACAAGGTTTGACCGTGTTGGAATTCAGCCAATACTTATCCGGCCCTTCGGCAGGCCTGCGCCTCGCGGATCTTGGAGCCCGGGTCATAAAAATTGAACGACCGGGTGCAGGAGATGCTTGTCGCCAGTTGGCGATAAAAAATTTATGGGCCGATGATGGCAGCAGCCTGCTCTTTCATACTATCAACCGAAATAAAGAAAGTTTCGCTGCTGACCTCAAAGATCCGGGTGATCTGCTACTGGTCAAAAAACTCATAGATAGCGCAGACGTGGTCACGCATAATTTTCGCCCGGGCGTGATGGAAAAAGTTGGATTGGATTATGCGTCCGTTAGTGCCATCAACAAGAAGATCATCTATGCAACCATCTCGGGATATGGCAAAGAAGGCCCATGGAAAGATCGGCCTGGCCAGGATCTCTTGCTCCAGTCTTTATCCGGTCTTGTCTATACGAGCGGCAACGAAAATGATAATCCCATTCCTTTCGGCATCGCGATCGCTGACATCATTTGTGGAAGCCATCTCGTACAGGGGATACTCGCCGCGTTGATCCGTCGCCAGAAAAAAGGGGTTGGCGCACTCATCGAACTCAGCTTGCTTGAGTCGCTGCTCGACTTCCAGTTTGAATTGTTAACAACCTATTACACGAGCAGGGAGTTGCCAAAACGCTCCGCCGAAAATAATGCGCATCCCTTGCTCAGCGCTCCCTATGGAATTTACGCCACAGCAGATGGATTCATTGCGATCGCGATGGTAGATATTGAACGACTTGGAAGGGCCTTGAACTGTGAGGCTTTAAAAGATTATTGCCAGGCCGATACATTTAGTTGCAGGGATGCGATCAAAAATATTCTGTCAAAACATATGGTAGGCGCCTCATCGGCAGATTGGATCGGGAAATTACAAGAGGGCCATATCTGGGCCATGGAGGTTTTCAATTGGAATAAGATCAAGGATCACCCGGCGTATAAAGTACTGGAAATGGAACAGACCATCACGACCAGCCGCGGAAAAAAAATCATCACCACCCGGTGCCCGATCCGCTTCAATGGTGAGCGCCTGTTTTCACCAAAACCAGCTCCAGCACTTGGCGCAAACAATGAACAAATTTTAGTAGGACTTACTTTAACCCAACCCGCATGAAATTACTCGAAGACGTTGTTGTTGTAGATTTCAGCCAGTTTCTCTCCGGGCCGTCGGCAGGGTTACGCCTGGCAGATCTTGGGGCCCAGGTGATAAAAATTGAGAAACCGTATGTGGGAGACATTTGTCGTGAACTCTATGTTTCCGATGTGATGATCCAGGGCGAGTCCACCATTTTTCATGCGATCAACCGCAACAAGCAAAGCTACATGGCCGACCTTAAATTGGGGGAAGACCTGGAGCGAATTAAAAAATTATTGGCACAGGCAGATGTGCTGATTCATAATTTTCGGCCGGGAGTAATGGAGCGCCTTGGCCTGGGATACGAAGTTGTAAAATCCCTCAATCCCGCCATCGTTTACGCGGCCATCAGTGGATATGGAAAAGAGGGTCCGTGGAAAGATCTGCCCGGTCAGGACCTGTTATTGCAGGCGGCTTCGGGTATGACCTGGCTGACAAACGATAACGGAAGTATGCCTACGGCGATGGGCGTAGCGGTTGTTGATATCCTCGCCGGCGTGCACCTTAGCCAGGGAATTCTCGCAGCCTTGTTCCAGAGAACTGTGCAAGAAAGAGGTTCGTTAGTTGAAGTCAGCATGTTTGAAAGTGCACTTGATTTTCAATTTGAAGTACTCACTTGTTTTTTGAATGACAGCAACCAGTTACCAATACGCAGCGCCGTGAATAACGGGCATGCCTACATCTCGGCCCCGTATGGGATTTACAAAACCAGCGATGGAAACCTGGCCCTGGCCATGGGTAACATCATTGTGCTCGGAGAGATTCTTGGCTGCGCCGGTGTCGGGATTTATGCGGATAGTGCCGATTGGTTTACTCACCGCGATGAGATCAAAACCATTCTCGCAGCGCACCTGCTTACCCGATCTACAGCATACTGGCTTTCGTTGCTGGAACCAGCTGATATCTGGTGTTCCAACGTGTTGAATTATGAGGAGTTGGTGGCCGCGGAGGGATACAAAGTATTGCAAATGGAACAGGAAGTGAACACGAGCAACGGGCTGCACATTTTAACAACACGTTGTCCCATACGGGTTGATGGTCAAATCTTAACTTCGCAAAAAGGCGCACCCTTATTGGGGGAACACAATGCCGAGATAGCGAAGCAGTTTTCATTAGTTTAATAAAGAGGGTGCTGCTATTTCGGGTACAACATTTTTAGAAATCAATTTCATTTTAGGCCTGCATGCTGGATAAAATAATCGACACCCATGTACATTGCTGGAGTTTTGCCCGCGCAAAATATAGCTGGCTGAAAGAAGATAATGTTCGGTTGTACCGTGATTTTTTACCGGAAGAATATGATAAGGAAAGAATTGCAGCGGGGATAACTGACGCTATACTGGTGCAGGCGGCTAACAGTTTTGAAGACACGGATTATATGTTGGATGTGGCGGCCCGTAATGACTGGGTAGCTGGCGTCGTGGGGTGGGTACCGTTATTGGATCCCACTCAAGCGGCTGTTGCTTTGCAGGAAACTTATGCGAGTCATCCATTTTTTAAAGGTGTTCGCCACCTAATCCATGACGAGCCAGATCCAAAATGGCTGCTGCAGGAACCAGTCATCGAAAGCCTGCGCCTGCTCGCCGACGCGGATATTCCATTTGATGTGGTTGGAGTACTACCGCAGCATCTCGAGGTTGCCATACAGTTGGGTGAAAAAGTACCGCACCTGAAAATGGTACTCAATCACCTGAACCAGCCGCCGATCAACAGCGGTGAAAAGTTTGGAACCTGGGGAGAACTGATGAAGGCAGCGGCGCAGAATCCAAACTTTTTTATCAAAATTTCCGGGCTTGGAAACACGAGCCAGAAAGAAGACAAATGGACCGCGGATGAAATTAAACCCTATGTCGCTTTTGCACTTGAACATTTTGGCACCGACCGGGCATTCCTCGGTGGTAACTGGCCAGTGGCCTTGCTCGCAGGGAGTTTTCAACATACCTGGCAGGCGTATGCGAAGGTGATCGAAGCGCTCGTGGGTACCGCGGAACAAGAAAACATTTATTACAGGAACGCAGAACAATTTTATAAGATTTAATGGATATCAAGTACAAACCACTTTTACCGAAAACCTCACAGCCTATCATCATCATCGGGGCAAGTGGTATTGTAAAAGATGCCCATTTGCCTGCTTATCGTAAGGCAGGATTTGATGTGGCGGGCATCACGAACAGGACAAGATCAAAGGCGGAAAAATTAGCAGCGGAATTTGACATCCCACTGGTGTACGATTCGGTAGCTGAAGCGGTGAGGCAGGCGCCTCCAAATGCTGTGTACGACCTTACGATTATGCCTGAGCAATTTATTGAATCGCTCAGCCAGTTGCCGGATGGCAGTGCGGTTTTAATACAGAAACCAATGGGTGATCATTTTCAGCAATCAAAAGATATTCTCGAAACTTGTCGTAAAAAAAAGCTGGTGGCTGCCATCAATTGTCAACTGCGTTTTGCCCCATACGTTAGTGCCGCCAGGTGGATGATCGGGCAGGGGTTGATCGGTGACTTGTATGACATGGAAGTGAGGGTGACGGTCAATACGCCCTGGCAATTATTTCCGCACGTGATGGTGCATCCGCGGCTCGAGATCCAATACCACAGCATTCATTACATTGATCTCGTGCGCTCCTTTTTGGGAGAACCTGGTTCGGTGATGGCCAAGACCCTGCGGCATCCTGCCAAGGATCTTTCTTCTACCAGGACAACGATCATTTTAGATTATGGCGCAGCCATGCACGCGGTGATCAACACGAACCATGATCATGATTTTGGTTCGCAACACCAGGAAAGTTTTATCAAGTGGGAGGGAACGAAAGGGGCCATCAAGGCAAAGATGGGTTTATTGATGAACTATCCCGGCGGTTTGCCCGATAGCTTTGAGTATTGTTTACATAAACCGGGATCGAACCCGGTATGGGAGACAATTCCGTTGGAAGGCTCCTGGTTCCCGGATGCATTTATTGGCACGATGGCCAGCCTGATGCGTTTCAAAGAGGGAGGTGAGGCAACGCTACCCACAAATGTTGAAGATGTGATTCGCACCATGGCAGTGGTTGAAGCCGCATACCAGTCAAGCGATGCGGGCGGCATTCGCATCCAGGAACAACTGTAAGATTACATCGTTTATTCATTCCTGTTATGCTAACCGTAACGGGAATAGAACATATTTAACAGCACTCAATCATCGCAAATACCGGATCAAAAACATTGTATGTATATCAGGTCTATTTTTTTTAACGACTATATCCCGGAGAGCAAACGGGTAACGCTTGGCCGTACCATTACGGAAACAGATTTTGTCGTACATGCGGGGCACACCGGGGATTTTTTCCCGCATCACATGGACGCGGAATGGTGTAAAACACAGCCTTTCAAACAGCGGATAGCCCACGGCACCATGGTATTTAGTATCGGTATCGGCCTCACCGCGTCGGAAATAAATCCAGAGGCGATGTCGCGTGGGTATGACCGCCTTCGCTTTATAAAACCGGTTTTTATTGGTGACACCATTCATTCCGAGATCACCATTTCGCACAAAGGCGAAAGCAAGACGCCCGGTTACGGAACCGTTACAGAACACGTCGAGATCATTAACCAGCATGGCGAACTCGTGCTCGTTTGCGATCATCTTTTATTAGTTAAAACCGGTGCAGACCAATAACCCAGCAGCATACTATGGCGCTTCAAACCATCCCTTTAAAACAGGCCGATACCGAACAAATCAAGGCTCCGACAAAAACATTGCTGGTGCCCTTTATCCTCGTCACCAGCCTCTTCTTTTTATGGGGAATGGCGCACAACCTTGATTCCATCCTCATCCCACATTTGAAAAAAGCCTGTGACCTAAACAACAGGCAATCTACACTCGTCGATACCTCCGTGTTCTTCGCTTATTTCCTAATGGCGATTCCAGCCGGGATGTTGCTGAAGAAATGGGGCTACAAATCCGGGATCATTACCGGCCTTTTATTATTCGCAGTCGGTTGTTTTTTATTTGTACCGGCAGCGAATACACGCAGTTACGAATTGTTCCTGCTGGCGCTCTTTATCATCGGGTGCGGATTGGCGATCCTGGAAACAGCGGCTAACCCGTATGCCGCCATACTTGGTCCACCTGCTTCCGCAGGAATTCGTTTAAATCTTGCGGCTTCGTTTAATGGTCTGGCGGCCGTCATCGCCCCATTGGTGGGAACGGCATTTATTTTATCCGGCGTTGAGCATTCGAGCGAAGCGCTTGCCGCCATGCCGCTTGACGTGAAAGAAGGCTACCTGGCCAATGAAGCCAATGCCGTTAAACTTCCTTATATCATTCTTGGTGTGGTATTGTTGTCGGTCGCGATCCTGTTTTGTTTTTTCAAGTTCCCTGAAGTAAAGGATGAGACCCGCATTGCGAAACCGATGGCTTTTATCAAAGCCTTTCGGCACCGGCATTTAAGCTGGGCGGTGCTTGCACAGTTCGCATATGTAGGCGCCCAGGTTTGTGTAACGAGCTTTTTTATACGTATGGCGAAGCAGGGTGGGGGCATTGATGAAAAAACTGCCGGTTATTATCTCGTGGTCTACGGATTGTTGTTTATGGCCGGAAGGTTTATTGGCACCTTCTTTTTAAAATACATCGCCTCGCACAGGTTATTGCTGATCTATGCGGGAATTGCTTCTTTGCTGTGTATTCTTGCCATTTGGAGCCAGGGCGCTTCGGTCATTTATTCCCTGGGAGCGCTTGGGTTTTTTATGTCGATCATGTTTCCAACGATCTTTTCCCTTGGTCTTACCAACCTCGGGGAAGAAACGAAGATCGGCGCCTCCTTACTCGTGATGTCCATTGTTGGCGGCGCAATTTTCCCGTATTTGATGGGCACCATCATTGACCTGAACGGCGATGATATCCAGATCGGGTATTCAGTACCGTTAGCGTGTTTCATCGTCATTGTCTTGTTTGCTCTTACGGGGTACAAGCCGGCTAAATTGCGCTAACGGGTATTGCATACCAAACCAGGTCCGGGTAACGACACTTCAAATTTTCCATGAACAAATTTTGCCAGCATATCGTAAGCTTTTTTTTTGCCGCCCGGTATTGCTGGTTACTTCTTGCGTCGCTGTCAGTCTTTACCAGCCAGGCCCAATTACCACAGGCGGGGAAACAGGCTTCACTTGAGCAACTTTTTCAATCGCCTCCACCAGCTGCAAGTCCCTGGGTTTTTTGGTATTGGAACCAGGCAAGCGTAAGCCAGGCAGGCATTACGGCCGACCTGGAAGCCATGAAGCAGGTTGGGATCGGAGGAGCTTACCTCATGTTTATTAAGGGGGTTGCTAATCCGCCGTTGATGGAACCGCCTGTGGAACAACTCTCACCCCTCTGGTGGAAAATGGTGCGGTTTGCATTGACAGAGGCAAAACGCCTTCACCTGCAAATTGGGATCCATTTCAGCGACGGCTTTGCCCTCGGCGGCGGGCCCTGGATCACGCCGGAATTATCCATGCAGAAAATGGTTTGGTCTTCCACTCAAATCAAGGGAGGAATGAATTTTAATGACACCCTTGCCCAGCCGCCGACGAACGAAAATTATTACAAGGATGTCGCGGTGTTTGCCTATCCGTCTCCTGCGGGTTCGGGTAGCTCAACAAAAACTATACAACCTCGAATCAGTTCCAACAAACTGGATTCCGCCCTGCAACTCTTAACAGTGCCGGGTAACAAAAAGAACTTCGCCTCAAATGACAATTGCTGGATCCAGTATGAATTCGAGCGGCCATTTACCTGTCGCACCATTGTGATCCACAGCGTAAATAATTACCATTCAAATCGCCTACAGGTCGCCGTTAGTAACGATGGAATAAACTTCACGCCTCACACCCGCCTGGAGCCACCGAGGCATGGCTGGCAGGACTGGGATGCTGCCTACACGCATGCGATCCCGGCGGTTACCGCAAAATACTTCAGGTTTATTTTTGATAAAACAAATTCTGAACCCGGCGCCGAAGACCTGGATGCTGCCAAGTGGAAACCGACCTTGAGGGTAGCTGGTATCGAACTCTCCTCCGAAGCCCGCATTGACCACTTCGAAGGAAAAAACGGCGAAGTGTGGAGGATCAGTGAAAATAAAGCCAACGCACCTGCTTCGCCGAAAGATTTTATCCCACTCAACAAAATCATAAACCTCAGTTCCAGGCTGGATGCCAATGGCAGACTTCAATGGAAAGCACCGCCAGGAAACTGGACCATCCTGCGGATGGGACATACCAGCACGGGTCACCGGAATGCGACCGGCGGGGGTGGTAAAGGGCTGGAGTGTGATAAATTCAACCCGGTTGCGACCAGGCTTCAATTTGCGAAATGGTTCGGAGCTGTTTTCGACAGCATTCCCCCCAAGGTGACAGATTCGGTGCTAACCACCTTTCACCTCGACAGTTGGGAGTGTGGCAGTCAAAACTGGTCGCCGGTTTTCCGCGAAGCGTTTAGGCGTCGCCGTGGCTACGACTTATTTAATTATCTCCCGGCAATTGCGGGTATACCAATAGAAAACGCACAGGTGTCCGAAACTTTTTTACAGGACGTAAAAGCCACCATCAGTGAATTGATAAATGATAATTTTTATAAAACACTTCGCGACCTGGCGCATAACAAAGGCTGCAGTTTTACAGCAGAAAGTGTAGCACCAACCATGGTCAGTGACGGCATGCTGCATTACCAGCATGCAGATGTACCGATGGGTGAATTTTGGTTACGCAGTCCAACCCACGACAAACCAAACGATATGCTCGACGCCATTTCCGCTGCGCATATCTATGGAAAGAATATTATACAGGCAGAGGCTTTCACTGAACTCAGGATGTTATGGGATGAACATCCCGGCATGTTAAAAACCCTACAGGATCGTAATTATGCGCTTGGCATTAACCGGCTTTCCTATCATGTGTTTATGCACAATCCCTGGATGGATCGCAAACCTGGGATGACACTGGATGGAATTGGACTGTACTTCCAGCGTGATCAAACGTGGTGGAAACAGGGAAGGGCCTGGGTAGATTATGCCCGGCGTTGCCAGGCACTTCTGCAGGTAGGCGTGCCTGTCACCGACATCGCTGTCTTTACCGGTGAAGATTTTCCGCGACGCTCCATTTTACCGGATCGCTTAGTTAAAACTTTGCCTGGTATTTTTGGAGAAGAACGGGTGCAGCAAGAAGCCCAAAGATTATTAAATGTGGGTGAGCCCATGAAGCAGTCGCCGCCCGGCGTAAATCATTCTGCCAACATCACCGAAGCTGGTAACTGGGTTGATCCCCTCGATGGATATGCGTATGATTCGTACAACAAGGATGCGATGCTGCGTTTGACGTCCATTAAAAATAAGCGGCTAATCGTTGGCGGGAGTAATGGTTACCAACTCCTGGTGGTGCCCGGTAAAAGCAAAATGAATCCCGGTGCTAACTATTTGTCCGGCGAAGTACTGATGAAGCTAAATGCCTTTGTTGAACAGGGAGCCACGCTGATCCTGGAAGAAAAACCTACTTACAAGCCGGGTATGAACAGTAGTCCTGCGCAGGATAAAGCCATGCAGGCGCTTGCAACGAGGCTTTGGGATCGGGCAAAAGGGAATGACGGCACTACGATCAAACAAATCTCTCCTGGCAATAAAGCCGGCGCAGGAGTGGTCCTCCGTGGCCCCTATGCGGCTGCGAACTTTGATGGGTTAGGCATCACGCGAGATGTTATGGCGATGGATGCAGGCAATAAAAAATCAACCGGGCTTGACTGGACGCATCGTGCTGCGCCGGGTATTGACATTTATTTTATTGCTAACCAATTGGATTCATTCCGCGTGGTTGATCTTTCGCTAAGAGTCGCGGGTAGGGTGCCGGAACTATGGGATGCGGTTACCGGGCAAATTCGTACCGCACCATCGTGGAAGATCGAAGCAGGACGCACCACCTGCCAGCTTTCATTGCCTGCCAATGGTTCTATGTTCGTCGTTTTTCAACAACCAACAAACGGCAAAACTTTGAGTGAACCCATTCATAAGAAAACCTCTTCAATCACACAGTACATCAACACTCCCTGGGCAGTTCAATTCGATACTGCCATGCATGGATATCCGAACCCAATTGTCTTTGATAGTTTGCAGGACTGGAGCAGGCACCCGGAACCGTTAGTAAAATATTTTTCCGGCACCGCGACATATTCAAACCAGTTTGAAATGAAAGGATATTTAGAAGCGGGAAGTTCAAGCTGGCTGGAGCTTGGCGAGGTTGCCAATATTGCAGAAGTGTTTGTGAATGGTATCAATTGTGGCATCGTATGGACAGCCCCATTTCGTGTGGACATTGACAAAGCCCTGCGCCCCGGGATGAATGAGCTTCGTATCGAAGTGACAAATACCTGGGCGAACCGCATCGTAGGTGATCAACAATTACCCGCGGAGAAAAGAGTGACGCAGACAAATTCGCCGTACCGGCTGAACAGCGGTTCTTTGCTGAAAGCTGGACTTCTAGGTCCCGTTGTGGTGGAAACAACCCACGAATAAGAACCAGGTAGGACTACAAGCCAACTGCCTGCAGGTATCATTGAGGCAACATATTCACCAGGTCTTTCATCCGCGATGCAGGAGTAACTTTTAGCTGTATTACTTTTCCATTTTTTAGTACGCATTCAACGGTGGTATTGTATGGAGCATGCAATTTAAAATGCACATCCCACCTTGCTGGCCAGGCGGGCAACATGTAAATTTTTTCGCCATCTGTTTGCAGCAACATCTCTTGTAGCCCGATCATGCCGCTACCTCCCCAATTGTGGTCAGGCGTCCAATCGAACCCCGGTCCCCAGAAAGCGGGAAAGCGACGACCAGAATTCTGTAATTTTTTTACCGTGAGCGCTGCGGCTTCTTCCCGCAGGCCGAGCCGGGCGGCAAAAATGTTGTCTTGTTTCCAGCCAGCATGACTCCGGAATTTTATCGCGTTTGTGTCATAACGGTAAGTATTAAGCGCAGTGTCAAGCCCGGGCCTGCCGATGCCGAAAATGCCCCAGGGATAAAGTGGGTAAAGCTGCGGCGTTTCTGTGTTATTGATGCGTTCCCACAACTTCGCGGGTGCGATGGTGGTATGGCCTTCGAAACTGGCGTAGGAGATCGGCGGTATGCGCCGCAGCATCGAATCCCAGTGCGCACGTGGCTGTTGAGTTTCGTATTGCGCAGGCAATTGCAGCAACCGGGTAAGAATGGTTTTCAACCCACTCACCGTGCTCGATGCATTGTAAGCCATCTTGTAAGTTTCCGCCGCGGATCCCGGGTACAACACGAGGTGCCCGGAAGCATCAAAGGTTTTCGCTCCACGCGCTTTGGCAAGCTGCTGGTAATGCTCATCAAAAAATTCCAAGCAACTTTCAATGAAGGGAAGATAAACCTGGATATTTTGACCGGCATATCTTTCCGTCTCCAGCATCATCAAACAAAACTCAAGCACGGTATCCCATTCATATTCCAGCCAGGGATTATATTCCATTCCCTTGTCATAATTGGCGGGCCTCTTTGTTCCATATTCCGCATAGTTGGGCAGACCAAAATTTTCAAGCTGTTCAGTGAATGAAGCGCCGGCGTGGTTCCAGTATACCTTGCTGCGCAGCTCCGCGGTTTTAAGGAGATGAAGATAAAAATCAAGCTGTGGTTTAAGTACGTCGAAGTCACCGGAACGGATAAGTGGAAAATAAACCAGGCGCTGGTTTTGCGCCGTATGGATGCCACCGCCCCAGTTTCTAAAGTCGGGTGTAAACTTGTAGGTAGAATCTACGAATGCCGGATCATAGGTAAATAACCCGCCGTTGAATTTTGTTGGGTATTTCCCAAATGTATTGCAGGCAAGCATGTAACGGAAAAGCTGGTAGTTCCTGCCTACCTCCCACGCAGTATCCTGCTTAACAGCATCGCCCATAAATACAAAGCTGCGTTGCCAGAATTGTTGCCACCATTCAATCGTAGTACGACTGGCCAGTTTTTCTTTACCTTTTGTTTTTAAGATCTTTTCCACTAATTCGCTGCGCCAATCATCTGATGCAGGCACCTGGGCATTCAAAAGATAAATATTGATCTCCTGCGATTTTCGCGGATGCGCATTCTGCAGTTTCCAACCTTTGAAATCCGTGTCTTTATATGTCCCGGTTGTTGTGCCCGCTGGGATCATTCCTTCGCCTTCCATCCATCCGCCAAACTGGCGGTCCTTGATGGGGTTCAACAACTCATCTTTCACCGCCTCCAGCCCCTGCTGTTTTACCGTCACATCAAAGATTGAAGGAGAAGTTTTATTGCGATGGTAAAACAGCACACCTGCTTTGAGGAACCCGATCTCATCTTTAAATGTAACGACCGGCGTGGGCGGCGCCCATTTGTATGAATTGGCATTGTTTTCCCGCCCTGCCGAAGGACGATCCTGGTAGCGCCAGCTTTCAAAAGTAGCCGTTGTCGTTACAGGTTTTGTGCTATTAATGGAAAGGTGAACAACCGGTTGGTGCACATCTACCCACAATAATATTTTTGTTGACAGGAGCGAATTGCCAGCTGTAATTTCTACCTGGCCTTTCTGTAAAATAAGTTCCTGCCGGAACCTTCCGCCCTGGAACGGATTGGGAAATAATTTGATGCGGCACCGGCCGTTTTTTAAGAGCGCATTGTTTTCATCAAAGTTTCCACTTTGAGCAATGTAAAAAAAAAGCTCATCGTTTTCGACCCACACATTTAAACCAATGTCACCGCCGCCACAGGGCATTGATTCACCTGAATGTTGACTTTGTTTCGTCCACACAATGTTGTTGGCGTCAATCGCTGAAGTTTGCGCTTTTGCAAAACAGCCTATCAATACGAAAAATAATAAAAGCATCGAGCTTTTCTGCAGCACTAACGGTGATAAGCCCACGAAAATATTCCTATACCTGTCAAGAATAACAACCCGTCGACCTGGTTGCACAACGCCGGGCAACTGGATAAGAGTTTGTCCTGCCATCTTGCTGATTTTCCGTTGTTTTAATTGAACCATGCGTTACCAGTTATCTGTTCTGAAAGAGGAGGCGGGCAAAGCATCGGTACCGAATAAGCTTGCGTTGACAAAATTTTTAAAAGCATACCTCACCGCAACCGGTGATTTTACCTGTGGCGAAGTTACGTGGACGGTTGTTCGATAAATGATCGCGGTAGCAGGGTAGAAGATCTTATCCGCCCCGGCGATCTCGAAATTCAAGAGTGGCCGGTCGAAGGATGTCAGCCAATTGGGCGCATTTTTAAATTGCACGATCGCCACCGAATCTTTTATCACTAAAGAATCAAAGGCCGGACTTGTTGCACCAAGGCCCTTTAAGCCATATGTCTTCGCAAGGGCAAGGAAGGCCAGTCGTTCACCCGCAACTTGTTTATTGGCAGGATGTATGTTTTGTTCGTTGCCTGCGTCAAGAAGTACGGCCATGCCGGTATTAGCAACCCGGTCAGCAACTGCAACCTGTGCCTCGCGGAGATAGGCGGAATTCAAATGCGGGGACAAATCTTTGGGGCTATACAGTGCATAATTGAATGGCGCTATTTGTGCAAAATAAAACGGGAGGTCATCTTTCTTCCAGCTGCGTCTCCAGTTATTGATCATCGCTGCAAAGAGCGCTGCATATTGTTGGGGACGATCGTAATTTGATTCACCCTGGTACCAGGTAAAACCCCTGAGGCCATAGCCGATCAACGGATAAATCATTCCATTGTACAAAGCAGTAGGCGTGCGGTTTGGAACTTTGATAGAGTCAGCCGGAGATGGTATTTTAACCGTAGGGAAAGATCCTAAAGCAGTGGCAGGCATCCAGCTTTCGATTTCGCTGCCGCCATAACTCGCGTTGATAACACCAACGGGTACATGAAGAATTTCATTCAGGAGCCTCGCGAAATAATAAGCCGTTGCACTGAAGTTGCTGATACTCTCCGGGCCGGCAATTTTCCAGGCAGCATTTTTACTGTTTGGCTGCGGTGTGGTAACAGGCGCCCGAGGTACAGTGTACACCCGCACCTGCTCATTGGCCGATCTTAAGATCGCCTCATTTGATCCTTCCACGGATTGTCCTTTGAATCCCATCATGGGCATTTCCATATTAGACTGGCCCGAGCAAAGCCAGACTTCCCCGATCAGGACATTTGATAATTTCAGCGTTACCTTGTCTGCCAGCGTGATCTCGTAGGGTCCACCGGCTACGGGAGTTTTTAACCAGGCGATCCATTTACCGTCACTACCCGCCCTGGCAGTAATTTCCTTCTTATCCCAGGAACTTGTACACCTGACAAGAGCGCCGGGTGTTGACCAGCCCCAGACCGGTACACTGGATTGCTGTTGCAGGACCATGTTATCGGTGAAAATTGAAGCGACAGAAACCTGGCTGAAACTTATTTTATGCGACAGCAACAACACAAGCAGAGTGAAAGCGCAAACTGTTGAAACCCTGAAGGAATATTTTATTCGCAAGCTTTGAAGGATTTTTTTTGAGGTATGAAATTCGGTGTTTTTTCAATGGTACTATCCTGTACAGTCGGGGAATTTTCGACTTGCAAAAATGGGGTATCTTACTTAAGTTTTTTAATGGTCCGTTAATTGCGGTGTAGGTAATCCACGCCATGACTTAATTCAAAAGTGCCTGGCGCTCCCAATTTATTTTGTGTGCTGTTATTTCTAAAAAAATGCACTAAGGCAATTTCTGAAGTTGCTTTCTGCGAGTGAAATTCGGGAAACGCAAAATTCTGCTGGCTTGATCCGCAACCCGCGCTGTAAACCTTAAAACGAACCAGAACATGACGCAGTCAATCAAGCAATTAAAAAAGGATCTATGTTGGGACGACCTGAGCATCCAACCTTACCAGGACCAAAGCCAGATACTGGTGCTTATTTGTGACGATGACGATCACCGGTTAGGATTGTACAAGATCCTGAATACATTTCAATACAGTTTTGTTTTTAGCATTGAGCCGGACAAAACCTACGAATTTCACCTGCAGTTTCTTAACCTCGAATACCAGAAATCTTTTAAAACCGGGCTCACCGAGGCTAGGTATCCCGCATTAAAATTCCTTCGGCAAGGCCTGGTGAAATACATCAGTGCCGGTGGCTGGAACCATAACAGGACAGCCTGTGAACATTATGATCCCATCCCGTTCTTCTCAACGCAACGGGCATCAATCGCTAACAAAACCAATCTTTAGAATCGCCTTTCCTCGCTAAAAATCTATTGTGCAATCGCTGACATGATGCTGTTATGCCCTGCAGTCCTGGGTGCGCAAACCATCATTGATGAGCTGTGCAGTTCATTATACACTGGCCAAATTTTCTTTCCTGAAAGTGGAAGAAGGGTACTATCGCAATATTTCATTTAACATATGTCTTTAGCAGGATACCACACACCATCATCGGGAGGCTACAATAAATGCAGTATACAATCTGTTAAAAGAAGCGGCACTACGGTTCTTAAACAGACGCAGGAAACAGTTTGGCACATTTTTAACCGATTATTGCTTTACTCAAATTAAAACCACAAGTATGAAAAAATTATTGCTGGCTATTACCATCCTTGCCATTACGTCTACCGTTGTTGCACAGGGTAACAGTCAAAACAACGGCAAGGGGAAATCAAAAAATCACGGCAAGTCCGCCAAGTCAGGCCAGGTGAAGGATAACGAAGGTAGTTGGGACGCACCCAATGGCAACTACGGCCCGGGCAAGTCATCGAAGAATCAACCTAAAAAGGTACAAGCTGCACTGTTGCGGGATTATCCAAATGCAGGCAACGTACACTGGACAAAATACAAAGGCGATTACACAGCTACTTTCAACAATGGCCCCTGGAGATCAACCGCAGTGTATCATGCGAATGGTGAGCGTCGGGATACCCGCACACCTTTGACACGGCAGCAATTACCTGGTTCTATCTGGGATGTGATCTTTAAACGGGATAGGATTGTGCCCACACGTTATGTGCAGATCGACAGGCCGTCGACCGCTGAACGCATTTTCCGCATCGTGACCGCGAGCAATGCAGCTTACTACTATAATGAAAATGGCGTCAGGGTTCAATACGATTATTAAACCTGTTGAAAATTACAAAAACATAAAGCCGGGCGAGATCCCTGGCTTTTTTATACCCGCATGTGATCGGGAAACCAGTTAATGATCGACTTTTTGATCTCTTTAGGTGATAGATCTTTCTCGAGTGTTTCTGAAATCAATCCCGGGAGTTCTTCATCTGGCGCAAAACGCAACGCGGCAATACGGGCGAAGGTGAGGCGTGCTTCAATGTCTTCCAGGGCTTTCCCCGTAAGACGAAAATATCGCAGGCGCATTTCCTGGCGCACGAGCCTGTTCTGTAAAACAAGCGCATAATGTTGCCGCATCATAAACGATAGCCAGGCCAATAAGATAAAGACGATCCCCAGTGCCATCCATTCAAAATGACGATCGGGATTGATAAAAGATTTACGTATACTGTACACCGCTAGTGCTGTGACGATCGGGTAGAAAATGAAATGATGCGGAATATAGAACTTTGCATGATTCCGGTAATTTTGCTGTGCCATAAAACGAACTGCTTTTGAGATCACTGAAAGTACTTGAATTCATTTGCATCAGGACAGACATTAAAAAAATAAATTCGTCGCAGTGTTAGCGGGGCTTATTTACCGGTTAAAATCTAACTTCAATAATCAGGAAAGGTCACATTGGAATTTTACACTTAAACTTGAGATAACATGAGGCATCCGGTAATTTTTATCATGGGCGTATCGGGAACAGGCAAGACCACCATTGGCCAAATATTATCCACCACCACCGGCTATGCTTTCTTTGATGCGGACGATTTTCATCCTGCAGAGAATAAAGCGAAAATGAATAGTGGCATTCCCTTGCAGGACGACGACCGCTGGCCCTGGCTAAAAAATATCCACGAATTCGTGGTCAGCAAGTCTGCCTTGCAACCCGTGATCCTCGTTTGTTCTGCCCTCAAACAATCGTACCGCGAAAGACTTGCAAATGCGATCGAAGAAAGCTGCACCTGGATCTACCTGAAAGGAGATTTCGACCTGGTACAACAACGACTGAATGAGCGCAAAGGACACTACATGCCATCTTCCTTATTACAGTCACAATTTGATGCGCTCGAAGCGCCGGAAGACGCTGTCACTATTGATATTGCCCAATCTCCTGCCGCGATTGTTGCGGAAATTCTTGTCCATCTCAACTGGCCACAATAATCCGCTGACAAAGGTTGCCATGGCATAGATTTTTCTGAGTGTTTTTTGACTCATAAACATTTTATGGCAAAACCACCACGTAAAGAAAACTACAACCGGGCGGTGATCAACAGCATCAGGGATCATCTGATTGCCAGGGAGCAAACTGTTGCAGTTGCGGAAAGTGTAACTTCTGGCCATCTCCAGGCGGGCTTCTCGTTGGCTTCGAAAGCGATGCAGTTTTTCCAGGGCGGCCTTACCGCTTATAATCTTGGGCAAAAAGCCAGGCATTTTGCAGTAGATCCCATTCATGCCCTGGGCTGTAATTGCGTCTCCGATCGCGTTGCAGTTAGTTTGGCAAAAGGCATCACCAATATTTTTTGCAGTGACTGGGGCATCGGGGTTACCGGGTATGCGACGCCCGATCCGGAGCAGGGTGTAGAAGAATTGTTTGCTATTTATTCTTTCTGTTTGAAAGACAAGGAAATAACGACAGCAAGGATCGATGTCGAAAAATTGGACCAGCAAAACGTGCAGGTGTTGTACACCAACGCTATCTATCAATCCTTTCTCGACGTGCTGAAAAAGCACTGATCGGGCACAAAAAATCTTAAAACTGGTTTACCTTAAAACATTGGGAAGCTTCGTCCGTCTACCAGGGAGCGAATGTTCGTGCAAATAACAAAGCTCCTTACAGGGTTTTCTATTTTGCTTAAAAGCATCAAATACCAGGCACCATGATTTTTCTTTTGATATTGCTCCTATTAATAACAGCAATTTATGTTTTTGTAAGACGGGCGCCATTTGGCCAGTTACCTTCTGGCGAGCGGCTGGGGAGAATCCAGCAATCGCCGAACTACCGCGACGGGAAATTTCAAAATCTTAGTCCAACACCGGATCTCGCCGAAGGCGTCAGCTATTATGCCGTAATGAAAGAATTCCTGTTTAATAAGAACAAACGCAATGTGCCCGCCCACCTGATCCCATCGATCAAAACGGACCTGTTTTCACTGGATCCTGCGATCAACCAGGTTGTCTGGTTCGGGCATTCTTCCTACCTGTTACAAATAGACGGAAAGAAAATCTTGGTGGATCCGGTGCTGAGTGGCAATGCTTCGCCTTTGTCATTTACCACGAAAAGTTTTAAAGGAGCGGATATCTATTCCGCAGACGAAATTCCAAACATTGACTATTTGTTTATTTCACACGATCATTGGGATCATCTGGATTACCGTACGATCATGAAATTAAAACCCCGGATCGGGAAGGTGATCTGCGGTCTTGGCGTGGGTCAGCATTTTGAACGCTGGGGTTTTGCTGCGCAGGATGTTATAGAAAAAGATTGGAACGAGCACGCCGTGCTAGACGCTGGTTTTGAAGTGACCGTACTTCCGGCACGCCATTTTTCGGGCCGGGGTTTTAAAAGAAACAGTTCTATCTGGAGTTCCTTCGCGTTAACCACGCCAGGCATGAAACTCTACCTGGGCGGCGATTCAGGATACGACACTCATTTTAAACAGATCGGTGAGGAGCATGGGCCATTCGATATCGCTATACTTGAATGCGGCCAATACGACAAATGCTGGAAATACATTCATATGATGCCCGAAGAAGTAGTTGAGGCAGCGCTTGACCTGCGGGCAACAACTCTTATGCCCGTGCATTGGGCCAAGTTTTCCCTGGGAAATCATGCCTGGGATGACCCGATCACCCGCGTAACAAAAGCAGCCATCAATGAAAATCTTCCTTTATTAACTCCGCAGATAGGCGAAGCCGTTAGTTTGTCTGACAGCAGGGAATTTGCCTCCTGGTGGGAAGATTTTGAACGGTAATAAATTTTTTAAAACGCTTAGATAAAAGTCCGGGTACCGGAAAAATTCTCCCTGAATTCTTTTGGGGTACAGCCTTTTTTCTTTTTGAAAAGGCGGTTAAAGTTGGAGATATTATTAAATCCGCAGCTATAAGAAACTTCCGCGATCGAGTTGGTCGTATCGATCAAAATTCTCGACGCATGTCCAAGCCGGATCTCGTTCAGGCTATCGATAAACGTGATCCCGGTTCGCTTTTTTATGAAGCGGCTAAAGGATACATCCGTCATGTTTACGAGCTTCGCGATATCATTTAAAGTGATGGGTTTGTCGTAGTTTTTATTCATGTATTCAAACGCTTTCTCAATCCGGCGGCTGTTGTAGTTTAACTGGAAATCACTATTGAAACCGGCTTCGGATAAAGTGCGCATATTGCGGGAGGTCGATAGGTCGTGCAAAATATTGATCAATGCCATTACGGAATCGAAACCGCTTTCCCGGTCAAGGGAAACGATCCTCGGGTAAATGGCCTGTACCGTTTCATTACTGAATAAAATTCCTTTTGCTGACAGGTCAAACATCTTCCGGATAAAACTAAGTTGGTTTCTACGCAACAACTTTTCATCTAACAGGTCCTTGTGCCATTGAATGGTAACTTCCTTAATGTCATTGCTTTTGCATTGATGTGTGAACCAGGCGTGCGAAAGATTGGGACCGATCAGTACCAGTTCGAGGTCGTTGATCTGGTCGATGTGGTCGCCAACGATCCTCTTGGCACCTTTTGCATTCAGGATGAGATTTAATTCGAATTCTTCGTGGTAATGAAGGGGAAAATTGAATTCCCGCTTAACGCGGGAAAAGATGGTAAAACAGTCATTTTGGGTTAAAGGCGTTATTTCACGGACAATATTCTTATTCATTAACAAGCAATTTTGTGAAGTGTATAGGTATTGAAGGTGAAAGTACAAATATAAATATTAAAATAGTACCATTAACTTATTCGCATATGGGCGGGATAATTGATGGTGAAACAAGGATAGGCTTGATCATTAGCTATGACATGGACATTTCGATATTCATTTAAAGCAATACTAGGATAAGAAAGTATTAGTTACCAGATAATGAATTCGGCTATTTTTGCATGCTTCGTTAAAGGCCGGGTTTAAAAACTGCTATATTGAAAAATCTACGTTTGTGCATCTGCGTTATTGTTTTATCCTGTATTGGCCTGGCATCCTCCGCGCAAATTGCCGATACTGCTGCCACCTCGGAAACACGGAACCTGCTCAAAAATCTTAAGGCTCATTTACCAACCGGAATTTTATTTGGTCACCAGGACGATCTCGCCTACGGCGTAGGATGGAAATATCAACCGGGCCGGAGCGACATCCGGGATGTTACCGGCGAGTACCCCGGACTGTATGGCTGGGAGTGGGCGGGCCTTGAGACGGACAAGGTAGTCAACATAGACAGTGTTCCTTTTAATAAAATGCGGGCCTTTATCCAGGAGGGATACCGCAGGGGTGGGGTAATCACCGTTAGCTGGCACCTAGATCATCCCGTTACCGGGAAAAATGCCTGGGATACTACGCCTGGTGGCGTCGCGGCAGTGTTGCCCGGCGGCGCAGCGCACCAATTATATATGTCCTGGCTGGACAAAGTGGCCGCTTATGCATTGTCGTTAAAAGGACCGAAAGGCGAATTGATCCCAGTCCTGTTTCGTCCCTTTCACGAACTTACCGGCAACTGGTTTTGGTGGACGAAAAATACCTGCACGCCTGATGAATTCAAAACCCTATGGCGCTTTACTTTCAACTACCTGGTGCATACAAAGAAGGTCCATAATTTTATTTATGTCTACAACACGGCCAACTTCGGTGATGGCAACTCGTTCCTCGAGCGTTACCCGGGTGATGCCTACGTAGATGTTGTAAGCTTTGATAATTATCAATACAATGACCCGACCCAAAGCAATTCATTTATAACAGAAGTCAGTGAAAAGTTGGCGATCATCGACAGTGTCGCGACTGCCCATGGTAAATTGCCGGCCTTTGGAGAAACAGGTTATGAAAAAATTCCTTACCCACAATGGTGGACCAATACCTTGTTGAAGGCAATGGATAAGTCACCGGTGAGTTATGTGTTGTTATGGAGAAATCACGGGATGCAATCCAACGGAAATATGCATTACTATGCCCCGCACAAGGGACATGCATCCGTTCCAGATTTTCTTGAATTTTATAGATATGGCAAGATGTTATTTGAGAAAAAAACGCGAAAGCTAAATTTATACCAGTAGATTTTACCGGCGAAGAAGAGCCGGTAAAAATAGTTTTAATAACGCCGTGCACCGGCCAACGATCTAAGAGTTTATGAAATTACAACTGGTAGACATCCTTATCCTGGTAGGTTATTTAATCACCATGATCCTGGTTGGATTTTGGATGCGGAAAAAGGCGAAGCAAAATAAAGAGAGTTACCTCATGGGCGGTAAAAGCCTGCCGTGGTATATGCTTGGCTTAAGCGATGCCTCTGACATGTTTGACATCAGCGGCACCATGTGGATGGTGGCCCTGTGTTTTGTGTATGGGTTGAAAAGTATCTGGGTGCCGTGGCTCTGGCCGGTGTTCAACCAGGTTTTTATGATGATGTTCCTGAGCAAGTGGCTGCGGCGCAGCAATGCCAACACGGGCGCAGAATGGCTGCAGACGAGATTTGGATTGAAAGGTCCGGGCGTACGAGGTTCCCACATCATCGTGATCGCGTTTGCGTTGATCAGCTGTCTTGGTTTCCTTGCATATGGATTTGTCGGCCTCGGAAAATTCATGCAGGTGTTCATCCCCTGGGATTCCATAAAAGATTATGTTCCTTTTGCCGTTTCTGAAAAATATGTACCGCATTTTTATGGCATTGTCTTCACCTTGTTCGCCATGTTCTATTCTATCCTCGGCGGAATGCACAGCATTGTTTTAGGTGACGTTATCAAGTACATCATCATGACCATCGGGTGCATCGCCATCGCTGTAATTGCCATGCAGAACCTGGCGGGAAAAACGCTTAATGTTCCTGAAGGTTGGAGCGATCCATTTTTTAGCTGGAACCTCAACCTCGACTGGAGCCGCATTGCTGCTGACGCAAATAAAAAGATCGCAGCAGACGGCTATAGTTTGTTTGGATTGTTTTTTATGATGATGTTGCTAAAGGGAATTTTTGCTTCTCTTGCCGGTCCGGCACCAAACTACGACATGCAGAAAGTGCTCAGCACCCGCAGTCCGAAAGAGGCCAGCAAGATGACCGGTTTTGTGAGCATCATTTTATTACCGATCCGTTATTCCATGATCACCGGGCTTACGGTGTTGGCGTTATTATATTATAACCAGCTTTACCTCAAAGGGCCTGACGGCGTGACTGATTTCGAACGCATTCTTCCCGCTGCCGTCAATAATTTTTTACCGGTTGGTATTCTCGGTATTGTCCTCACCGGTTTGCTGGGCGCATTTATGGGCACCTTCAGCGGTACGCTCAATGCGGCCCAGGCTTATATCACGAATGATATCTACCTGAAGTATGTTAACCCCAACGCCTCCACGAAAAAAGTCATCAGGCTTAATTACGTTGTTGGTGTTGTCGTTGTTGCGGTGGGTGTATTTTTTGGTTTTTTAGCGAATGATGTAAATGAGATCTTACAATGGATCGTGGGCGGATTGTATGGTGGATATGTCGCGGCTAACTGCCTTAAATGGTACTGGTGGCGGTTTAACGCGAACGGATTTTTCTGGGGCATGGCTGTGGGAGTTGCGGGTGCCTTGCTCATGCCAGGTGCCATAGAATGGGGAATCTCTCATCAATACATCACCCAGTCGTTACCGTTATATTGGTGGCCGGTGTTATTTGTCTTGTCTCTTGCCGGATGTTTTATTGGCACTTATGCTTCCCCGGCTACGGACACGGATGTATTGAAATCATTTTATAAAACTGTTCGTCCCTGGGGATTTTGGAAACCCATTCACCAACTGGTTGTGCAGGATGACCCGGGCTTTGTTGGAAATAAAAGATTCCGGCTCGACATGTTCAATGTTGTGATCGGCATCATTGGCCAGCTTTGTTTTACCCTGCTGCCCATGTACCTGATCCTGGGAATGACGGGCCCACTCTGGATGGTGATAGCCCTGATCGTAGCCATCGTATTGGTTTTGAAAAGAACCTGGTGGGATAAACTTGAAGATTGATCTATACGCTTAAAACACTGATATGAATAAGGATTTTTTTGCCGCAAGAAAACAATTGCTGGAAGAACAACAGGCGGATCTATTGGCAAGGAGAAATGAACTGGTCGAAGGAGGGAACGGTGTATACAACCGCATGCAGTATCCTGTACTAACGGCTGCACATACCCCATTGAACTGGCGCTATGATTTGAACCCGCTGACCAATCCATTTTTCGTGGAACGTTTTGGCATCAACGCGGTGCTCAATGCCGGCGCCATCAAATGGAAAAATAAATACATCGTAGTGCCACGGGTAGAAGGGGTAGATCGTAAAAGTTTTTTCGCTGTCGCTGAAAGTGATAATGGTATTGACAATTTTCGATTCTGGGAATATCCCATTCATATGCCGTCGACAGAAATTCCGGATACAAATATTTATGATATCCGGTTGGTGGAACATGAAGATGGCTGGATCTATGGCCTTTTTTGCACGGAACGCAAAGATCCTGCAGCGCCGATCGGTGACCAGTCTTCAGCCGTTGCACAATGTGGCATTGCCCGTACGCGTGACCTGGTGGAATGGGAGCGTTTGCCAGATCTAAAAACGCCTTCAGCCCAACAAAGAAATGTCGTGCTTCATCCGGAGTTTGTAGAAGGACAGTATGCATTTTACACCCGGCCGCAGGATGGTTTCATTGAAGCTGGCAGTGGCGGAGGTATTGGCTTTGGACTTGCAAAAGACATTACCAATGCCGAGATCTTCAACGAGATCGTGATTGATGAAAGAAAGTATCATACCATTTCTGAACTTAAAAACGGGCAGGGGCCTGCGCCATTAAAAACCGCACAGGGATGGCTTCATCTCGCCCATGGCGTACGCAATACCGCGGCCGGCTTGCGTTATGTGCTATATATGTTTATGACCGACCTGGCCGACATTACAAAAGTTATCTACAAGCCCGCAGGTTATTTTCTCGCCCCGGAAGGTGAGGAGCGGGTAGGAGATGTGTCAAACGTGGTTTTCACGAATGGCTGGATCAGGGATGAAGATGGACAGGTATTTATTTATTACGCGTCCTCCGATACGCGGCTGCACGTTGCCGTTAGTAGCATCGACCGCCTCGTCGATTACGTGGTTAACACCGCGGAAGATGGACTGCGATCTGCTGCATCGGTAGAAAAGATCTATACCATCATCGACAATAATAAAACGCTTCAACCGGAAGCAACCGTTGAAAAAAAATCCCTCACAAAATCACGGGCAAACAATTGAAACAGGTAATGATTGACAATAGCACTGGATCATTAAGCAGTGAACGGGTAGCCAGGCTTGTTCAATTTCGGCAGGAGCTAAGCCAGGAATTAAATGACATTCTTTCTTACTGGATAAAAAATACCTACGACGCCCTCAATGGAGGTTTTATTGGTCGCATAGACGAAAATAATGTCGCCTATCCGAATGCTCCGAAAGGCGCAGTGCTCAACAGTCGCATCCTCTGGAGTTTTTCCGCAGCCTATACCCTCACCAACGATCCTGAACATCTTCACCTCGCAAGGATCGCATTCAATTATTTCCAGGCATATTTTATTGATAAAGAATTTGGCGGCGTGTATTGGACCGTGGATCCGCAGGGAAAACCGCTTGATACAAAAAAACAGGTCTATGCCCTGGCCTTCGCCATTTATGGTTGTGCCACGTATTACGAAGTCAGCAAAAGTGAAGCCGCGAAGGAGATCGCGATAGGGCTGTTCAATACTATTGAAGAACACAGTTTTGATACCGTTAATACCGGTTACCTCGAAGCGTTTACCCGCGACTGGCAGCCCCTGGACGACCTGCGCCTAAGCGCCAAAGATGCCAATGAGAAGAAGACCATGAATACGCATCTCCATGTGCTGGAGGCCTATACCAGCCTGTATCGCATATGGCCCAACGAAAAATTGAAAGGCCGGGTTGATACCTTGCTCGACAATTTTAAGCAGCACATTGTTGATGGATCAGGGCACCTCCGCTTGTTTTTTGATGAGCGTTGGAATGCGAAAGCTGACACAATTTCTTTTGGTCATGATATTGAAGCATCCTGGTTATTGTTTGATGCAGCGGAATTGATCAATCAGGCGTCTGGGTTAGCAGATGTAAAACGCTTGTCACTACACATCGCGTCAGCAGCTCAAGAGGGCCTGGACAGCGATGGTGGACTTTGGTACGAATATGAAATTTTCAATCAACATTTAATAAAAGAAAAACATTGGTGGGTACAGGCTGAAGCAATGGTGGGATTCTTCAACGCCTGGCAATTATCAGGTGATGGCGCATACCTGGAGAAATCGGTCGATGCCTGGGAATTCGTCAAAAAAAGTCTTAAAGACCAAGTTCACGGGGAGTGGTTTTGGGGCATAACATCCACCGGCTCGGTGATGGAGAAGCAGGACAAAGTGGGTGTTTGGAAATGTCCTTACCACAACAGCCGGGCCTGCATAGAGATCATTCACCGGATCAATAAAATGTTGAACCAGGATCGCCTTTCAAACGTTTCCAGTGGCATGAACCACTAATTTAAGCTAAAATAGTACAGTTTATAGGGTTGATATGACAATTGCTTTCTATTTGTTTCTCCATTCGTTTGGACCTTCAGCTGGTTTCCCTTATCGGAGCATTCACACCCGGTTTTACACTATGTTTTCGCCCATTTCAAACTTCTCACGATTACAAAAAAAATCTAGCAAACAATTTTTCACCCATAACAAAGAATGACACTACGTGTCAAGTAACGGTTAAAAAAGTATTGATATTCTTTCAGCCTATCAAATACCTTTGAACTTCAAAACAATCTGCTATATGAATAAAGTACTGTGTAAGTTCCTGGCAATTCTTGTCTTCGTCTCAGGAGCATTTCTTCAAAAAACTTTAGCGCAAAATGTTGTTCTTTCCGGTAAGATCCTGGATGACAAAGGTCTTCCACTTGCCGGTGCAACTGTTTCAGGTGTCGGTGATAAAGCAAAGGCTATGACAGATGCTGCCGGAGCTTTCCGGCTTTCTGTTCCGCCTTCTGTTAAATCCATCCAGGTTTCCTACATTGGCATGAGAACGCAAACCTTTGCGCTCAATGGAAGAACATCTCTCGACGTGTCACTAGAAAGAGATGATTCTAAATTAATGAGTGATGTAGTTGTGGTTGGTTATGGTAGCGCTAAACGCGTAAACCTTACTTCTTCGCAAACAACGGTTTCGGCAAAGGATATAGAAAAAACGGTGAACACAACCATTGAGCAAGCCATCCAGGGAAGGGCGGCAGGTGTGTTTGTAACACAAAATTCAGGACAACCTGGTGGTGGATTATCCGTGACCATCCGCGGTATTAGTTCTATCAATGGAAACACTGAGCCACTATATGTTGTGGACGGTGTGCAAATAGAAGGTAACCGCTCAGGGAATTCCGCGAACAACCTTGCGGGATTGAACCCGGCTGATATTGATGACATGCAGATTCTCCAGGGCCCGTCGGCTACCGCGATCTACGGTTCGCGTGCAACCAACGGCGTTATCCTAATTACTACCAAACGTGGTAAGGCAGGTGAAGCAAGATTGAATTATGGATTTCAATATAACATTCAAACACCTCCGGAAAGGGTTAAGGTGATGAACCTGCAACAGTATGCGCAAATGCAGATCGATTATAAAGGCATCGCGGGTGGTGTTGTAAGAGGAGAGTTGCTTGACCCATCAATTCTTGGACCGGGTACTGACTGGCAGGATCAATTGTTCCAGAATGCAGCCATGCAGAAACACCAGTTAAGTTTAAGTGGTGGTAGCAACAATACTACTTATTATATGTCGGGCGAATATTTAAACCAGGATGGCGTTGCTGCAGGTTCAGGTTTTGATCGCTACAGCTTTCGCATCAACCTTGATAGCAAGCCGAGAGACTGGATCACAATCGGGACTAATTTAAGTTTCAACCAAACGAATGAATCAACAACTTCGAGCCAGAATGGTCTTATTACCAGCTCCATTCAATTAAGCCCTGAAGTACCAGTAAAAAATATCAACGGCAGTTGGGGTGGTGGAGATCTTTCAAATCCTGCGCACCAATTCTCACCGGTGAATCCAATCGCGATCTCTACACTTACTACGAATAAGAACAGCCGCAAACAATTGCTCGGCGGTCTTAACTTAGGTCTGAACCTTGCAAAGGGACTTACTTTCAGAACTTCCTTCAATACCAACCTCGGTTACGGCGGGTCTACTTATTATCAACCAACGTATTCAATTGGCTGGGCGATCAATGCAACAGCTACATTGGAAAATGGTACAAGTCAAAGTTCATACTGGGGCTGGAACCAATTGCTGGAGTATACGAAGCAGATCAAAAAACACAATTTCGGTTTAATGGCCAGTCATGAGTCGCAGGCATCAAACTGGAAAAATGTTGGTGGTAGAAGAACAGGTTTTCTTACCAACGACATTTTGGATCTCAGTGCAGGTAATGCAACAACAGCCAGCAATACCGGCGGATCAGGACAGTGGGCTATGGAGTCTTACCTCGCCAGGTTGAATTACAATTATGACAACCGCTACATCCTGACAGGTACTTACCGCAGGGATGGTTCTGTGAATTTTGGACCAGAAAAAAGATGGGGAGATTTTCCGTCTGTATCAGCGGCATGGAGAGTTAGCCAGGAGAAATTTTTCAATGTTCCTTTTGTAAGCGAATTAAAATTAAGGTTAGAAACAGGTTTAACAGGAAGCCAGGGTGGTGGCAATGCGGGCATTTATTCTCCGCTGGCTGCCGGAGCAAGTCCCTGGGGTACTTCATTTTTGCCTTCTGTTTATCCTAACAAAGCTTTACAGTGGGAAGAAACAAATACAAACAACATCGGTTTCAATCTTGGAGTGTTGAACAACAGGGTATCAGTTGAGTACGATTACTATATTAAGAAAACCGACAAGATGATCCTTACCGCTTCTATTCCATGGTACATGGGTTCAAACGGTACAGCACAGGTAACTGCGCCACAGGTAAATGCCGGTGCACTTGAAACTAAAGGTTGGAGCTTCACCTTGAATACAGTGAACGTCGCTTCAAAAAATTTCAAATGGGAATCAAACCTCAACCTTTCCAAATTTAAAACGATCGTACAAAGCCTGAACTCTGAAAATGGCTTCCTCGAGCGTTCTTCCTGGTGGTTAAACCAGGCTGATCCATGGGCACAACGTTCTGCTGTGGGTTACGAGCCATGGTTGTTCAGGGGATACATTGAAGAAGGTTTATTTACTTCAGTTGAAGAGATCAACAAAAGCGCAGTTCCGGTTGACAACAGTGGCAACAGGCGTCCAACTTCACCAACGAATGGTATCTGGATCGGCGACATCAAGTTAAGAGACGTAAACGGTGACGGAAAGATCACCAGCGATGATAAAACGTACATCGGTAACCCCTGGCCTAAATTATTCGGCGGTTTTACAAACTCATTCAGCTATAAAGGTTTTGATCTGAGTGTATTGATCACCGGTAGTTATGGTAATGATATTTACAACTTCATGGCCTGGGAAAATTCAAATCCAAACAACATTAACCTTGGCCGTAACATGATGTTACATGCTTACGACTACGCAAGATTAACCACGGATAAAGATGGCAACCCAATGTTGGCCAATCCTGGTACAGACGTGGCCCGTATCATTTCCGGTGTTGATGTGAATGGTAACTACTCCCGTCAAACAAGCAAGTGGGTTGAAGACGGTAGCTACTTAAGATTGAAGAACGTATCTCTTTCCTACAATATTCCTCCAACCTTAATGGCTCGCCAGAAATTAGTTCGTGGCGTGCGTGCGACAGTCGGTGTGCAGAACATCGCTACAATTACAGGCTACTCTGGTTTTGATCCCGAGATCGGATCTTATACAGGTCCAAATGCCGGCAACGGCGGTGGTGCAATTGGTCTTGATTATGGCCGTTACCCGTTAACCCCGATCTACACCTTTAGCTTGAACGTAAACTTTTAAAAGAACCAGACATGCAGACTATCAATTATAAAAAATACCTCGTTGGTTTAGTTGTTTCAACGATCGTTTTTTCCAGCTGTAAAAAAGACTTCCTGGAAAAACCACCAACGGATGCCATCACAGATGCCAGCTTCTACAAAACAGATGAACAAGTGCTGGCCGGAACCGCAGGCTTGTACAACAAAGTGTGGTTCGATTATAACGACAAAGCCTCTTATAACATTGGCGATTTCAGGTCGGGTACAACCTTCTCCGCTTACAATGATCGTGGAAACGTGTTGTTTAACACCACTGCCGAAAATGGCGAGAACAATGCTTCTTACCGGTCTTTCTACCAGGTGGTTGCCCAATCAAATCTTACCATCATCAATATCAATGCAAACGCCGGAGATGGTGTAACGCCAGCGGTTAAACGAATGGCAATTGCCGAGGCAAGATTTATGCGGGCCCTTGCGTATCGTTACCTGGTTATGAACTGGGGTGAAGTACCGGTGATCACGAATAACCTTGAGCATTTAAATGACACAACACTTCGCAGGAATACTGTGCCAAGCATCTGGAGATTTATTACCCGCGAAATGCGTGCTGTTGCAGAAGATCTTCCTGAAATCGCTGTTCAACCCGGGCGTCTTACAAAATGGTCAGCCGAGGGTATGCTTGCCAGGTTCTACCTGACAAGAGCCGGCGTAGAAGCCACTGGGATCAATGCACGTAATCAAATGTTTTTGGATAGTGCCAAATATTATGCACAACGCGTAATTAATAATAGTGGTGCTCAACTGTTACCTGTATACGCAGATCTGTTCAAGTTCCCGTACGACAACAACAAAGAGTCTTTATTTGAATTACAGTGGGTTTACCAACCAGGCCAATGGGGTGCACAAAACAGTACACCTGCATACCTGAATTTTAGTCCGGATATCGCCAATGGCGATGGTTGGGGTGGAGATAAAGGTGCTACCTGGTGGATGCTGAGCCAGTATGAAGGTTTTGCAGCTTCAGGCGATACCATGATAAAAGGGCGTACTGTTGATCAACGCTTAAAAGCGACTTACATGCTCCCGGGTGCCAGTTATCCTGAGATTACCCAGGCACTGCCAACGGGTAAACAAAAACTTATTTTCCCGAACAATGGTGGGGATGTAACCTTTGCGAGCATTAAAAAATATGTGGTAGGTAAGGCGGAAGATGTGGGCGGACAGGCTGCGCAGCAGAACTACCCGAACGATACTTACATGCAGCGTTTAGCGGAAATATTCCTGATCTACGCGGAAGCGGTGATCGGTAACGGAACCTCTACCGCCGACGCCACAGCGCTGGATTATTTCAACAGGGTTCATACAAGGTCTGGTTTGTCACCATTCACTGCAACTGATCCGGTAACAGGAACCGCAACCCCACTCACACTGGACGTGATTTTCAAAGAAAGAGTCCTTGAGTTTGCAATGGAAGGCGTGGCCTGGTACGATCTTGTAAGCCTGCATTATTACAACCCGCAGAAAGCCTACTCGATCTTAAACAGCCAGGACCGTGGATTGTATAACATTACACCGGATGCCTTCCCGAACCCAACTTCCTGGACGATCAAGAAAACAGTTTGGGCAACAACCGAACGGAAGGTAAATGCCAACGCAGGTAATTTCCGCTTACCGATTCCGTCGGCAGAAATTACGCAGGCACCAAACCTCACGCAACCCGCTGTTGATTATCCTTAAGCCATTACATTCATACACACAAATTTGCAAGTCAAATGAAAACAATAAATAAACTCACCGTATTTCTTATCATGGCTGTAGCCCTGGTTGGCGCCTTTGCTTCCTGCAAGAAAGATGACCTTTCAAACGGTGGCAAACCACGCATCAACTATGTACGGGTTACAACCCCAACTTCAGCCGATTCACTCCTGGTAGGTGCCGGGCAGGGCCAACTGATCGCCATCATCGGCGAAAACTTAGGCGGCGCTAAAAGCATGTGGTTCAACAACCAACCTGCGAGCTTAAACCCAACGTACATCACCAACACATCTATCCTGGTTGCGGTACCAACACCGATTCCTACAGAGATCAATAACAAGCTGAAGATCTATTTTGAAAACGGGGATTCATTGTTATATGATTTCGAAGTTCAGATCGCCAAGCCGAGATTGAACAACATGCTTTCGGAATACGTAAATACCGGCGACGTTGCTACCATCCGTGGCGACTTCTTTTACGCACCGCTAACGGTGACGTTTACCGGCGGAGCTGTTGGTGAATTGGTTTCGGTGGAAGATAAGACCCTTCGGGTGCGGGTACCAGCTGGTGCTCAACCTGGGTCAATCACTGTAAAAACAAACTTTGGTGAAACCAAATCTGATTTTTGGTTTCGTGACAACAGGAACATTTTCCTGAGCAGTGATCCATATACCGGGTGGTGGAATTCTTCTTATGTAATTGCTCCTGCAAGTGTCGGTCCGAGCGATCCGGCAACTATTAGTGGCAACTACATTCGTTTTAAGAAACCGATCGGTGCCTGGAGCTGGAATGAATTAGCAGGTGGCCCGGCAAGTGCAATGGGAGCGATCAGTAAATCTGTTCCTGATGCGGCCATTTTAAAACCTGAGGATTACAATTTGAAATTTGAAGTGAACACGATCAAACCTTACAGCGCCAACATGTTGAAGATCAACGTTGGGCTCCAGGCTGAAGACAATGATGCTTACCAATGGAAGCCTCCCTACGACACAAAAGGACAGTGGCAGACAGTTGTTATCCCATTCGAAGAAATTGTTGCCAGCTACAAAGTGAAGCCAACAGTTAATCCAAATGGATATTGGACACGGTTGTTGTTTCATGGCCCTGGTGATTTAGATGCGGATATTTCTCTTGATAATTTCCGCGTGGTGCCAAAGGTTTCTAAATAACATTCATTTCATTCTTGCTATAAAAAATATATAATGATTAAAGTTTTCAATAAGCAGCTGTTTACTTTAATGTGCCTGCTGATGACCATTGGAATATTCAGTGCCTGTAAAAAAGACAACGACGAAAAGAATAACGGGATGGTGCAACTGATGAGCTTTGGGCCCACAGGTGCGATGCCAGGCGACACCCTCAAGTTCATTGGAGCTAACCTGAACCTGGTTACCGAGATTCAACTGACCGGTGCTATGGTTGCACAACCGGCCTTCGTTTCTCAATCTCCCGAATTGATCACGATCATTGTTCCTGCATCAACGGAGAAAGGATTTGTTACTTTAAAAACACCACAGGGAGACATCAAATCTAAAACACAGCTTGACCTGGAAATTCCGGCAAAAGTAACTTCAATGACCATGGAAGCCCGTCCAGGGGAGAACATCACCATCACCGGTAATTTCCTGAATTGGGTTACCCGCGTAACCTTTGCCAACGATAAATCAGTTGATTCATTCGTCAGCAAATCCTTGACGCAGTTGGTAGTTAAAGTACCAATGGATGCGCAAACGGGAACATTGATTCTCAACTCTGCTGGTACAGAACCATTGGTTATTGAGACCGACAGTATTTTCAAAGTGACCTTACCAATGGCCGCTATGATGGCGCCTAACCCGGTAAAACATCAAACAAATCTTACCATCACAGGTACAAATCTTGACCTTACAAAATCAATACTGTTCAATGGCGTTAGTGCTGCTGTAACAAGTTTTGTGAGCCAATCCGCTACTCAAATTGTGGTAAAAGTTCCGGGAGGAACTACGAAAGGAAAAATAAAACTCGTTGCCCAGTCTGGTGTATCCACAGAGTCAGCCACGGAGCTGGATGTGGTTTTACCCGCTGTTACTTCAATGAGCCCGAACCCGATCGATGCATTGGCAAACCTTACCATTGTTGGAACCAATCTTGACCTGGTAACTTCTATCTCATTCACCGGCGGACTTACTGCTGTTACCAGCTTTGTTAGCCAAACCGCTACCCAGCTTGTGGTGAAGGTTCCGGAAGGAACGCTGAAAGGAAAGATCACGCTCGCGGTACTTAATTCAACACTTACCGTGCAGTCGCCCGAAGACCTGAAGATCAACGGTGGTTTGCCACCCCTGGCCGACTTGGGCCTGGCTATTTATACAGATGGACTTCAGAACACTTTCCAGGACTGGTCTTATTCTGATATTCATGATTTCAACAGCACGGCAAATGTGCGCCAGGGAACAAAATCTGTTCGTGCGGTGTATGCCGCAGGTGGATACCAGGGTGTAACCTTCCATGCTGGTACAGCGCCTTCTACGACAGGCTTTACCAAATTGGAGTTCTCTGTATTTGGAGAGGCAGGAACGGCAGGGAAAAAATTGAATGTAGTTGTAAACGGCAATTATGGTGCTCCGCCACAGGTAACCGTACTGGCTGGTGAGTGGGCTACTTTCAGTATTACACTTTCGAGCCTGGGCAACCCGGCAACGATTAATGAAATTGTTTTGCAATCTGCTGGTTGGGGTGGAACTGTCCACATCGATCATATGGGATTGCGTTAAATTATAAGCATTCAGACTTACTGGAAAAACTGGTCACCGATCAGTATCAATTGAAATATTCCTGGGAAGACTAACAAAAAAAAGTACGCTACCGACGTACTTTTTTTGTTGGTGGTCGTTTGAGGAATTTTGCCGACAGGCAATACTTGTTTTGATGTTGAAGAACCTTCCACAATAGTGTTTAAAAATCGATAGACGAACATGTTTATGAAATTTCGAATAGCCGTTGGCGATACCATCAAGGCTTTTCATTTGATGATCCTGGTTGTTAGTACGCTCAACTTAACAGCACGCGTTCCGCAGATGGAACTTAAAACTTTTACTGCCGACAACCAGCTGTTTCAATATGTAGGCCGTATTGATTTTTCTAACCCGGCAAGGCCGCGATTTTGGAGCCCCGGAGTTTACATAAAGGCAAAGTTTAAAGGTAGTGTTTGCGAATTGTTGGTGAATGACCAGGAGCTATGGGGAAAGAATCATAATTACATCGAGATTCAAATTGACAATAACAAGCCGTTTAAGATCCAGACTACGGGAGAGGAGAACAGGCTGGTCGTAGCCGACAAACTATCTCAAGGCGAGCACATCATTACGATTTGCAAAAACACGGAATCCAACATTGGCTACCTCGAATTCATCGGGCTTAGATGTGCCGCCTTATTGCCACTACCGCCAAAGCCTGCACGCAAAATAGAATTTATCGGTAACTCAATCACCTGCGGCGCCAGCAGCGATCTGTCGGATATTCCTTGCGGCAAGGGTGTCTGGCAAGATCAACACAATGCATACTTGAGTTATGGTCCTACGGTTGCACGCAAACTCTATGCCCAATGGGTATTAAGTGCCGTTTCGGGAATCGGTCTCATTCATAGTTGTTGTGGCTTACCGATTACCATGCCCCAGGTGTTTGACAAAATTGAACTTCGCGGGGATTCGTTGCAGTGGGATTTCAAACGGTACCAACCCGACGTGGTAACCATTTGTCTCGGGCAAAACGATGGCCTCCAGGACTCGATCAAATTTTGTGGTGCGTATGTCGATTTTATTAGCCGCTTACGAACCTTCTATCCCAGCGCCGAGTTTATTTTATTGTCGAGCCCGATGGGCGATGCAAAATTGACGGCCATGCTAAAAAATTACCTCGCTGGCATCACCCGGAAGGTAAAAGCAAAGGGCGACAAGAAGCTTAGCACCTATGTTTATAAGAAGCAATATCGCAACGGGTGCGACAGTCATCCTGATCTTGCAGAACATAAGCAAATTGCTGACGAGCTTGGATCTTTTATTAAGAAGAAAATGCATTGGTAATGATTAAATTTGACGCCAGCGATTTCGCGTTCATCTTTCACAATCATTAAATTTTAATCATGAGTTACACTCCATCAGGCAATCGGTACAATAGCATTCCCTATAATCGGTGCGGGAAAAGCGGGGTGCTGCTGCCAGCAATTTCTTTGGGCCTCTGGCAAAATTTTGGTTCGGTCGACAATTTTGAAAACGGGCAGGCCATCATTCGCCGCGCTTTTGATCGGGGCATTACGCATTTTGATCTTGCAAATAACTATGGCCCGGTGCCGGGTTCTGCGGAAGAAAATTTTGGTAAGATCCTGAAACAGGATTTTGGTGGGAACCTGCGTGATGAACTCATCATTTCTACCAAGGCCGGCTATACGATGTGGGACGGACCTTATGGTGATTTTGGCTCCAGGAAATATTTGTTATCCAGTTTAGATCAAAGCCTGAAAAGAATGCAACTGGACTATGTCGATATTTTTTATTCTCATCGCCCCGATCCAAACACTCCGTTGGAAGAGACCATGATGGCACTCGATACCGCTGTCAGAAGTGGCCGTGCGCTTTATGCCGGTATTTCCAATTACAAAGCAGAGGAAGCCATGAAAGCAATTGTTATTCTGAAACAATTGGGCACACCTTGTTTGATCCATCAACCAAAATATTCCATGTTTGAAAGATGGGTAGAAGATGGGCTGCTCGACGTGTTGGAAGAAATGGGCGTAGGGTGTATTCCATTTTCGCCGCTGGCGCAGGGAATGTTGACAGACAAATACCTCAAAGGCATCCCGGAAAATTCCCGCGCAGCAAAACCCGATGCTTCTTTAAAATCAAGCGACCTCACGGACACCAGGTTGAAACAGATCAATGACTTGAATCAAATAGCCCAAACCCGCGGGCAGAGTCTTGCACAAATGGCGATCACCTGGTTGATGCGGGACAAACGCATTACGTCCGTGTTGATCGGGGCCAGTTCCGTCAAACAGCTGGACAATAATTTGGACAGTTTAAACAACATTCATTTTTCAGCGGCCGAGCTGGAAAAAATTGAAACCATTTTAGCACATTCATGATCAACAAAAAATTTGAAGCACAACAAATGTCCGGGCAGAGGACAACCTTAAATTATGTATTACGTTGGAGCTCCCTCGCGCTGGTGGTGCTGGTTTCCTTCACAAGTTTTTGCCAGGCACCTATGCGCCTGGTTGATACCCTGGCAACAAGGGAAACGCAGGCGTTGTTTTACAACCTGGCGAAGCTTTCCAAAAAACATATTTTATTTGGACATCAACATGCAACCGAGTATGGTCATGGCTGGCGTAATGAAAAAGATCGCTCAGATGTAAAATCAGTGGTTGGCTCTCATCCAGCCGTGATCGGTGTAGATTTTAGCGGACTGTCCGGCAGACCGGACGAACAAATCGAAAAAGAAAAAAAACTCCTGCGGGAAAACATCGCGGCAACCTACGATCGCGGTGGCGTCACTACAGTTGCCTGGCATTTTATTAATCCTGTTTCCGGCGGCGGTTTTTATTGGAAAGATTCAGTTTCATTGCCTGCCGTTCGTTACCTCATTCCTGGAGGACAAGCACATGAAAAATACAAATCCATTTTAACCACCATCGGCGGCTTTGTAAAATCTGTAAAGGGAAAAGATGGCACGCTCGCCCCGATGATCTTCCGTCCCTTCCATGAATTTGATGGCGATTGGTTTTGGTGGGGGAGGTCTCACTCAACAGTTGAAGAGTTTACCAACCTCTGGAAATTTACTGTTGGTTATTTGCGGGACAGCCTGCAGGTGCATAACCTGGTGTACGCTTTTTCCCCGGATTGCCTGTTTACAACCGAAGCCCAATTTCTCGAACGCTACCCGGGCAATCAGTGGGTAGATATGGTGGGTATGGACAACTACGCGGACTTTGGACGATACGGCCGCTACAATGTTGATTCGGGAATATTGAAACTAAAGATCGTTGCAGACTTCGCCCGAAAAGCCGGTAAGCTCGCGGCTTTTACTGAGACCGGGCTGGAGTCTGTGAAAGACAGCAGTTGGTATACCAGCACGCTTTTGAAAGCATTGAAGAAAGAAAAATTACGCCTGGTCTATGTACTTGTTTGGCGCAACGACGTTACCAGTCCTACCCATTATTACGCGCCGTTTCCCGGGCATCCAGGTGTTGAAGACTTTCGAAAATTTTACAACAACAAGTACACCTTGTTTGAAAACGACCTGGATAATATCTACCACTTAAAAGATAAATACCTCAACAAAACTTTTTAAGCATTTCTATGAAGCATTTTTTTTCAGCGTTATTCTTACTTGTGGCTTTCGCCCCCCTGATCGCTCAACCGGTGAAACAACACGGTAAACTAAAAGTGATAGGAAGCCAGTTGGTGGATCAACATAACAAGCCACTTGTTCTTAACGGGATGAGCTTTGGCTGGAGTTGTTTTCATCCGCGGTTCTATACCGCCGGGGCGGTGAAATGGCTGGTGAAAGATTGGAACAGCAACGTGGTACGGGCAGCCCTTGGTGTCGAACCGAAACGCGGTTACCTCGAAGACTCCGCTACTTCCATGCGCCTCATAAAAACTGTGGTTGATGCAGCCATCCAGGAAGGGGTATATGTAATTATTGACTGGCACAGTCACAACATTAATTTGAAAGAGGCCAGGGCTTTCTTCAAAGAAATGGCAACCACTTACAAAGGGCATCCAAATATTATTTATGAAATATTCAATGAACCGGATTACGAGACCTGGCCGGAGGTGAAAGCATATTCCGAGGACATCATCTCTACCATCCGGGCCATTGATCCCACCAACATCATCCTCGTAGGAAGTCCGCATTGGGACCAGGATATTTTATTGCCAGCAAACGATCCGATCAAAGGATATGATAACCTGATGTACACGGTTCATTTTTATGCAGCAACACACAAGCAGGAATTACGTGACCGCACCGACGCCGCGATCGCGAAGGGCTTACCTATATTTATTTCAGAAAGTGCAGGAATGGAAGCGACGGGCGATGGCCCTCTGAATGAAGCGGAATGGCAGAAGTGGATCGATTGGATGGAGGCAAAAAAACTAAGCTGGATCACCTGGTCTGTGTCAGATAAAAATGAAACCTGTTCCGTGTTGAATACAAGTGCGTCATCAGATGGAAACTGGGAAACGAAAGACTTAAAAGAGTCGGGCCAAAAAACGCGGGCTTACCTGCGGAAAAAGAAGAACTGATCATGCAAAAGAAATCCGGGCACTATACTGGCAGCGCCCGGATCTTCGTATAAAGACAGGTAAATTCTAAGATTTCAATCAGGAAACATCCACTGCGTCGTATACTATTACTTTCGACCACAGGTGACTGCACTCTTCGATGAATTTCAGGTGCACAGGATCTGTCTGGTAACTTGCCTGGTTCGCATCATTTTCGAACATCAGCATCCAGCTTACGGCGTAAGAACTATCGATCACTTCACGATTTGTGTTAGCGGGCTTGCCAATGTGAAAATGTTTGATGGTTTTAACGGCTGATAATTTTTTTAAACCTTCAACAAGTTTATCGCGGTCAGCAAGATTTCCCGTGTTTTTAAGCCAGAAATACACATGATGGATGAAGATATTTTTCATTTGCTTTTCAATTGAATTAGTTGAAGCAAATATAGCTGTTCCGGCCAAGGAAGCCTTGGTGCCAGTTCCTAAAAATTTACGACGTGAAATATTTGACATAGATTAAACTTTTGCGCAAAAGTAAATCAATCAAAGAAAGCGGTTCGTTTTTGAATAGGTTTTTATTCTGTCGAATTCCGGAACAAAGTAAGAGTGGTTAGCTGTTATCGAAATTAACCAATAATTAAACGGCATCGTTCTCAGCAACGAAGCAAGGCAAATTACGGAGAATGTCGCCGATACTATTTTAACCAATCGTTTTACTTTGTTACCTTTAGCTTGATAAGTCTTACGAACAACGTAGCTTAGTTTTTCACGGTCCTTGCTGATTTTGATACCACCAATAACCATTGCGTTTTGCCTATTTTATCTTTAAAGCCTATGTTCCTAACATCTTTTCAGCGGCCATTTTTTGTGTCGCTGGTTATCCTCATTTTTTCAGGCTTTTTACAGGCGCAAGACAGCATCGTGGTTCCCCTTTGGAAAAATGGCGCGCCGGGTTTTGAAAAAAGAAAGAACGATCCGGAACTGGCTAAAGATTGGTGGGTGCGCTCTATTCATAACCCTTCGCTCACGATCTTCCTGCCACCGAAAGAGATTGCAACGGGCGCCGCGGTAGTCGTTTGTCCGGGTGGTGGGTTTCGAAATCTTGTCTTCAATTCTGAAGGAGTCCAGGCAGCGAAATACCTGAATAGCATTGGCGTAGCAGCCTTCGTGTTGAAATACCGCTTGTTTCGGCAGGATAGCTCAGGCTATACCGACCTGCATCCCCGCCAGGATATTTTCAGGGCGATGCGGTTGGCTCGGAACCTCGCAAAATCATACAATATCGATACGGCAAGGATCGGCGTGATGGGTTTCTCCGCAGGCGGAGAAGTCTCCGGCTGGGTAGCCTATCATTTCACCGACACCTATTATACAATTCCAGACGACATTGATCAGCTTTCGGCACGGCCTGCTTTCCAGGTGCTCGTATATCCCGGGCCGTTAGTTGTACCCGAAAAAGTTCCTGCGAACGCGCCGCCAACTTTCATGTTGGCCGCTAACGATGATACGTGTTGTTCCGAACCATTGATCCAGCTCTTGCGCCTGCACCGGGAAGCGAAGGTGCCGGTAGAAATGCACCTCTATGCACAGGGTGACCATGCATTCAACATGGGCTTACGAACGAAGTTGAGCAGCATTAAAAGCTGGCCTCAAAGAATGACCGAATGGTTAAATGACAATGGGTGGATCAAAGCGAAATAATTAATTTAAAATCCAGGTATGCAATCAAGAAGAAATTTTATTAAACAGTCAGGCTCGCTTGTTTTTGGCGCGATGTTGTTGCCGGATCT
>JAURWD010000063.1 GCA_030655145.1 Ferruginibacter sp. | reverse complement strand
TATCGGAGAGTTGGTCCCTATGCGGATCGGTTTGGCAAAACACGAAACAATTGCCAAAAACTTCGCTCAGCCGATGGGTTGGCTGAGTAAAATTGCCTTCCCGTTTATATGGTTGCTGACCACTTCCACCAACCTCATTGTGAAATTGTTCAACTTAAAAGTGACGGATAACCAGGTGACCGAAGAAGAGATCAAAGCCATGATCTCCGAAGGCAGTGAGCATGGTGCAATTGAAGAGGAAGAAGAAGACATTATTGAACGAATTTTCCATCTCGGTGACCGCAACATTACTTCGCTGATGACGCATCGTACAGACATTGAATGGCTCGATGTTAACGACACCGTGCAAAGCATCAAGGAGAAACTGGATGTCGTCACTTATTCAACCTACCCGCTTTGTGATGGGCTGATTGATGACATCAAAGGGATAATTTATATCAAAGATTTACTGAAAGCTCCGCCAGATGTGAAACTGAGTGATTTAGCAAAACCTGCCCTCTTTGTACCGGAGAACAACAACCCTTACAAGTTGTTGGAAAAAATTAAAGAGACAAAGATCCACAGCTGCTTCATCGTAAATGAGTATGGTACCCTCGAAGGAATGATCACCCTGAACGATATTCTTGAAGCCATAGTCGGTGACATGCCAACAACGGGACAGGATGATTACCAGGTGGTTGAAAGAAATGATGGAACCTACCTGATCGATGGACAAATTCCTTTTTATGATTTTTTAAGCCGGTTTGAAAAAACGGAATGGATGAATGAAGGAGAACATGATTTTGATACGCTGGCAGGGTTTGTTTTGCATGAACTGGAACGCATTCCAAAACCTGGGGATGTATTTGACTGGCGCGGGTTTGAATTCGAGATCCTCGATATGGATGGGCAGCGGATCGATAAGTTGCTCGTAAAAATTTCAGAAGACATTAAGGAGAATATGGAAGAATAATTTCTTCTACGGAAAAACAAACTCAGCCCGGGAATCCGGGTTGTTTAGTTTAGTACTCTTCCTGGCACCATTGTCAATGGCATGAATAATCCCAATTTGCTGGGGCTGGTATTCATACAAAATATCATTGAACACCTCGAGCCTCGTGATGTTGGTTACGTTTTTCACTTCATAGAACGACACGATTCCCTCTTCCTGCTGTTCGTATCCTAAAAAGTTTAAAACAACTGGTTTCCCGTTTACCGCAACCCGCAAGTGTTTCTGTAAGTAATCATTCACAATTACACTCATCGAAGGTTTTAACCTGGCTTCCAGCAGATCGATCTTTGCATTGTAGGTTTTCCGCAGTCCCTTTTCGAAATCATCCGTAAAAACTTTGCAACTGATCTCGAGCGTTTGTTCATCGCGGTTGTGTTCAATCTCGGTTACGCTTAAAAAAACAGGATGCGAACCGAACATGAAAGTTGTGGCAACAAAGACGAACAACCACTTATGGAGCATAGATACCATTTAAACAAAGAATTAGCTGAAGAATAGTCGAATCAGGATATTTGGAACACAAATTTACTACAAACCACCAACTATCCTTTAATGAATGACCTGGGCCTATTTTTCCAAACCGGCTGGCACCATATCGTCGGTTGGGATGCCCTCGATCACATCTTATTCATCATCGCGCTTACAGCCCTGTATCTCCTCAAAAACTGGAAACAAGTGCTCATACTTGTGACAGCCTTTACTATCGGGCATTCCTTAACACTCGCATTGAGCGTGTACGACCTGGTACCGGTGAACGAACGCCTGGTTGAATTTTTAATTCCACTAACCATTGCTGCGACGGCCATTTTTAATTTCGTTGTAAAAGATCTCAGCACAAATTCTGTTTGGCTCAATTATTTTTTCGCATTATTTTTTGGCTTAATACATGGACTGGGATTCGCTAATACCATCCGGTTTATGCTTTCCAGCGATCAACATATAGGAATGCCTTTACTCAGTTTCAATCTTGGCCTCGAAATTGGTCAGATTATAATTGTAACTGGGATATTGTTGGTGAGTTTTGTGGTAGTCACATTACTTAGGGTAAATCAAACCTGGTGGATCAGGTGTTTGTCTGGTATCGCTCTGCTTATGTCTATTAAAATGATGGCCGAAAGGTTGACTTGAGGTAGATAAGTAAACGGCGATCTGATTATATTTGTAACGGTGTTTAAACTCTGAAATTCAAATAATCTACAATTTTCATAATACATCATCAATCGCTGCCACGAGACATGGCGGCTATATTTTTTTACATCAAAACCAAACTTAGTAATGATTAAAACCCTGATCTCGTTCATTTGTTTAGTTACGTGGTCTCTTTGCCTCACTGCCCAGGATATTAAGAATAATCCAGGCAGCAATCATGGAAACCGATTTGAACAACTTGGAACCATTCTACCCACACCAAATGAATATCGTACGGCAAGTGGAGCGCCGGGCGCCAAATACTGGCAACAACGCTGCGACTATGCCATCGTTTGTGAACTGGACGAACCTAACCGCCGACTAACCGGGAAGGAGACACTTACTTATTTCAATAATTCGCCTGATCAGCTCACCTATCTCTGGTTGCAACTTGACGAAAATCAACACAGCACAAAAAACAACGCTGGATACCAGAGCAACAGCTTTCTTCCGAAGGTTGTGAGTGAAGCCGACCTGGTTCGCTTAAGCGGAAAATCCGATAAAGAATACGGTCATAACATCACTAAGGTCACGGATGCATTGGGTAAGAATCTCCAATTCACTGTGAATAAAACAATGATGCGGGTTGAACTGCCGGCGACCTTGAAACCCGGACAACAATTCATCTTTAAAATCGAATGGAATTATAACATCACAGATCGCCTTAAATCCGGTGGTCGTGGTGGTTATGAAAATTTTCCGGAGGATGGGAACGATTTGTACACCATGGCACAATGGTATCCACGCTTATGTGTTTACAGTGATTTCCAGGGATGGCAGAATCACCAGTTTGCCGGTAGCGGTGAATTTGCTTTGACATTTGGCAACTTTAAAGTTGCCATAACCGTACCCGCTGACCACGTTGTGTTAGCCACGGGTGAAGGACAGAATTATGCGCAGGTACTGACCCCGGCTCAACTGGCGCGCTGGCAGAAAGCCCAAACCGCGAAAGATGTAACGGAGATCGTAACCCTGCAGGAAGCGACAGCGCGGGAAAAGCAAAAATCTACACAGAAAAAAACCTGGATCTTCAAAGCTGATATGGTGCGTGACTTTGCCTGGGGCAGCAGCCGGAAATTTATCTGGGATGCCATGCCTATCCGGGTTGAGGGCAAAAAAGTCATGTGCATGAGCGGCTATGGTAAAGAAGCGTATAACCTTTACCGGAAGTACAGCACGAAAGCCGTTGCACATACCATCACCACTTATTCCAAATTCACGATTCCTTACCCATACCCGGTTGCGCAGAGCCTTGAAGCTGCTAACGGTATGGAATACCCGATGATCTGTTTTAACTATGGAAGAACAGAAAAAGACGGCACCTACAGTGAAGGCACAAAGAATGGTATGCTTGGCGTAGTGATCCATGAAGTAGGCCATAATTTTTTCCCGATGATCATTAACAGTGACGAGAGACAATGGACCTGGATGGATGAAGGCCTGAACACCTTTGTACAATACCTATCTGAAGAGCTTTGGGACAATAAATTCCCGGTGGGAAGAGGGCCGGCATATAAGATCGTCGATTACATGAAGTTGCCTGCTGACCAACTGGAGCCAATCATGACCAACAGTGAGAACATCATCCAGTTCGGACCAAACGCTTACAGCAAACCGGCTACAGGCTTAAACATTTTGCGTGAAACAATTATGGGAAGAAATCTTTTTGATTATTCCTTTAAAGAATATGCAAGGCGTTGGGCTTTTAAACATCCAACACCTGCGGATCTTTTCCGTACGATGGAAGATGCAAGCGGTGAAGACCTTGATTGGTTCTGGCGCGGCTGGTTTTACAGCACAGATGCTTGTGACATTTCACTGGATACCGTTAAATGGGCAAACCTTTCTCTTGAAAGTGTAGCGCCAAGAGGGAATGGTAATACCATGAAACCGAATGTAGCGAAGCCCCTGTTGAATACCTTTGACGACATCTCGAAGATCAGGAACCGGGAAGACAAGAGCATCGTATTTGCAACTGATGCGGATACATCTCTGCGTGACTTCTATTGGAATTATGCACGCGACCTGGTGAAGGTTGATAATACCCCGGTTGAGATCACCATACCCGCAGCGCCACTGGATAGTTTTACAAACGAACAAAAAACTACCCTTGCCGGCGGCAAAAATATGTATGAACTTACCTTGTCTAACAAAGGCGGGTTGGTTATGCCTATTATCATTGAATGGACTTTCAAAGATGGCACTAAAGAGATAGACAGGATCCCGGTACAGATCTGGAGAAAGAACGAAAACAAGGTGACCAAAACTTTCATGAAAGAGAAAGAAGTTGCCTCTATCAAACTTGATCCACTAAGGGAAACAGCCGACATCAATGAGCAAAACAATGTTTGGCCGAGCTTCACAACGCCAAGTAAGTTTCAATTATACAAGGCGCGAACTGGTGGCGGAAGAGGCGCTGCTTCCGGCAATGTAAATCCAATGCAGAAACAAATTAAATAGTTCAGCATAAACTGCAAAAAAGAAACCCGGCTACTCTCGTAACCGGGTTTCTTTTTTAAGCTCTGAAGATCTGTCATTTTTTTTCAATCAATAAGCTTTATAACCCGGTTTTACCAACCCTTTCAAGTTGCTTCCGTTTCTTTTTGCTGTACTTCTGTTCGTATTCTAAAATTTCTTTAGTCTTTACCTTTTCTTTGGACGCAGGCTCTTCGCTCTTAACTGCTGCGGTAGTTGTTTGTTCTGCCCTGTTTTTCTTGAGTTGACCGCGATCATAGGTTTCCGACTTTGTAATGCGTCCTCCTTCATAAAATGTCCAGTCACCATGTGGAACACTATACTGCTCGGCTCTTACAATTTTGTAACTGAGAATTTCATTACTACCGGTACCATACACCGGAATGGTGTCGAAAGGTGAGTCGGGGTTGTAGGCATGCCACTGCTCTTGTCTTTGCAACTCACCCAAGAAGCTAAAATACTCCTGGATGCCATCCTTGCCACCGTACTTGTAATTTTCAATAGCCAATATATCACCAGTGCTGTTGTAACGACGCCAAACACCAAACTTCTTTCCATCCTTGTAAGCGCCTTCTTCATCGTAGCCGGGCTCGCCGCGTAATTCTCCAACGCTTATTACCCATTTTCCCTGCTTCAAACCTTTTTGGTCAACGGCATTGAGCGTATCTCCTTTTGGAGACAGTGAGAAAGATTTATACTGGGCAGTCGCATTTGTCATAAATAACAGGCAGGCTCCCGCGATTAAAACCAATTCACGTATTTTTAAATTCCTCATCATCGTAATAAAATTTATTGCATGTACCGACCGCACAAAATTAGTTTTTCTCTTTTGCTCATATTCCTGGGTGGCTTTTTTTTAACATCTGTTGCACAAATCAAGCCAACGGATGCCACAGAAAGGTTAAACGGTTTGAAAAAAAGAAAATTGCTGGAGGACGCTTCGCTCCTGAAAAATATCCAGTTTCGCAACATCGGGCCGACACAAATGAATGGCCGGGTAGTCGACATTGAAGTGAATCCTGCAGACCCCACAGAATTTTATGTTGGATATGCAAGCGGCGGCATCTGGCATACGCAAAACAATGGGCTCAGCTTTGTCCCCATTTTCGAAAAAGAAGATACCTACACAATTGGGGACATCGCTGTGAACTGGAAACCAGCAGGATCTGAAAAGAGAATTATCTGGGTAGGAACCGGTGAAGTAAATAGCAGCCGGAGTAGTTATAGCGGAACCGGCGTTTATAAGTCCGTGGATGAAGGTAAAAGTTGGACCTATCTTGGTCTCCCCGAGAGCCACCACATTGGAGAAATCATCCTGCACCCGGGAAATGCGGAAGTTGCCTGGGTGGCAGTACTGGGGCATTTGTATTCAGCGAATAAAGAACGAGGTGTATACAAAACCAAGGATGGAGGTAAAACCTGGAAACAAACCCTGGCGATAGATGCAAACACAGGCGCGGTAGAAATGGACATCAATTTGAAAAACCCTGATGAGTTGTATGCCTGCACCTGGACCCGCTCAAGGAGTGCCTGGGATTTCAAAGAGGCCGGAAAAACGAGCGGCATTTATAAAAGCGCAGATGGCGGCATAACCTGGAACCTCATTACCGGACCAGGTAGTGGCTTTCCAAATGGTGAAGGAACAGGCCGCTCCGGCATCGCCGTTTCTCAAAAAAATCCACAGGTGTTGTATGCGGTGGTCGACAACAACTTCAAGAAACCAGACACTGCGCTAAAGAAAAAAGATAGTACCAAATACCTGGTAGAGGATTTCAAAAATATTTCAAAAGATAGTTTTCAGCTACTGGATAACAAGAAGCTGGACTCCTTTCTGCTCAAAAATAATTTCCCAAAAAAACATTCAGCTGCAAGCTTGAAATCATTGGTTGAACAGGAAAAGTTGCGTGCAACAGATGTTTATGATTGGCTGATCGCTGATGATGGATTCCAGGATGGAGGCATTTACGGATGCGAAATTTATCGCAGCGACGATGCGGGTAAATCCTGGCGAAAAACAAATACAAAAGACATCGCGGTATACAGCAGTTTCGGGTACTATTTTGGAAAAATTTTTGTGTCACCAACAGACGAAAACAAGGTCGTCACGTTTGGAATAAACCTGATTGTAAGTACTGATGGCGGGAAAACTTTTGCTGAAGCGGATAAAAACAATACGCATTCCGACTGGCATGCCTGCTGGATCAATCCCAACCGCGACAGTCATTGGATCGCCGGCAATGATGGCGGTGTTAATATCACCTATGATAATGGGAAGAAGTGGTTCATGGCGACAAACGTTCCGGCAGGCCAGTTTTATGGAATTACGACGGATGATGCAAAACCATATAATGTATATGGTGGTTTGCAGGACAATGGTACCTGGGTGGGCGCTTCAACAGCCCGCTCAAGAAGCGAGAACCCGGAGCCGGATGAGTATGAATGGAAGGCAATCGGCGGTGGAGATGGAATGCAGGTGCAGGTAGATACACGGGATAACAAAACAGCGTACTATGGTTCGCAGTTTGGCTACTACACCCGCAAAATATTGGACGGTAGCCGGGGTATGTCGATTCACCCAATGCATGATCTGGGGGAAATGAAATTGCGCTACAACTGGCAAACGCCCATCCACCTGAGTAAACACAACCAGGATGTTTTTTATTATGGCACCAATAAATTTCACCGGAGCCTGGTAAAAGGCGACAACCCGGTGGCGATCAGTAACGATCTGACCAACGGGAAGAAGACAGGAAAAATCCCCTACGGAACCATTACCTCCATCAGTGAATCACCGATAAAGTTTGGCTTGATCTACATCGGTACCGACGATGGAAATATACAGGTAAGCAAAGACGGCGGCTACACGTGGAGTTTAATTACAAAAGGGATACGCCCGCAAATGTGGGTTAGCAGGGTGGCCGCATCAATGCATAAAGAAGGGCGCGTGTTTGCAACATTGAATGGCTACCGGTTCGACAACTTTCAACCCTATGTTTATGTCAGTGAAGATTACGGCGCTTCCTGGAAACAGATCGGCAATGATCTTCCAGCCGAGCCTGTAAACGTGATAAAAGAAGACAACAAAAAGGAACGTCTTCTGTATGTAGGCACCGACAATGGATTGTATGCTTCATTTGATTTAGGCAATTCATTCATGAGCCTGAGTAATAACCTTCCACGGGTACCGGTTCACGACCTGGCAATTCAAGCCCGCGAAAACGACCTCGTCGTGGGTACCCATGGCAGAAGCATTTACATCACGAAACTTGATTCCGTACAAAAGATTTTTGATGCTGCAGAAAAATCCACCAACGCCAACCTTGTGGAAAGAAATGGTTTAAACCTAATTAATCA
>JAURWD010000061.1 GCA_030655145.1 Ferruginibacter sp. | reverse complement strand
ATCTAAGAAAAAAAAGTAAATAGACTGTTGAAGTAAACAACGCAATCTCACAACTCGCTACCAGAGTAAAAAGTTAGATGACTAGGAGGATCAATCTACAACTATCGTACAGCGTATACCCATAAATGATAGTCAATAAAGATTAAAAAATCCTTACCTACTCCGCGCCAGCAAAAAACTATTATCCAACCTCGTAAACCCAACCTTAGGATAGTAATCCATCGCAGTTGGAACCGATAATAATAACACCATGGTTTGCTCCCCAACCTCAGCTTTCGTAAGTTCAATCAGTTTCCTGCCAATTCCGAATTTCTGATGCGTGTTGCGAACCGCGAGGTCAGCCAGGTAACAACTCCAATTCCAGTCGGTGATAGACCGACTTACGCCGACCAATAGATTGTCATCCCAGGCAGTGACCACCAGGTTGGAGTGCTGGTACATTTTTGCAATGCGGTCCGGGTCATTGGTTGGTCTGGGCAGTTCCGCATTGGTATACAATTCGATGATCTCTTCTGCGGTAGGAATGATCCCCACCCGGTATACAATGTTCATATGAGTTGAAATAAAGTAATTTAAACAACAGCTGTCGGCAAGTGGAGCAGCCAAGATTCGTCACCCGAACGCACGATCACAAGCCATTTGTTTTCGTCGCAATAGGTAACTCATTTCGCGACCACTCACTCCAGGAACCAACATACAACCGCGGGATCTTGAAACCAGCGTGAGCCAGCGCCAGTAAAGTATGGCAGGCAGTGACACCAGAGCCGCAATGAACGATGACGTTTCCTGGATCGAGGTGCTTCATCACCGGATCATAAAGTTCCCGCAATACTTCAGGAGTTTGGAAGCGTCCATCTTCGCTTAAATTCTCGGTGAACGGAATATTCAGGGCGCCTGGAATATGCCCGGCAACCAGGTCAATCGGCTCTTCGTCTCCGTCGTACCGTTCGCGGGAACGTACATCAATGATGGTCGCCGAACGGTCTGCCGAGGCTTTTTTTACATCAGTTATATCCGCCAACGGGAGTTGCCAGGAAACCGGCCAATCTGTGTTTACAAGTTTGGCTTTGGAAACAGTATTGCTCGTCTTGAAACCCGCCTCTATTGCAGCCTGCATACCACCGTCGATCACCTGCACTTTTTCGTGGCCCATTGAGCGTAGCATCCACCAGAACCGTGCCGCTGCGCTGGAGGCATTTTTATCATCATACACCAATACATGAATGTCTGACGATATACCCAACTGGTTCAATACCTCACCAAATTTCGCTGGCTTCGGTAACGGGTGCCGGCCGCCCTTTGCCGCATCTGTCCCTATCTCCGCAAGCGCTGTATCCAGGTCGACAAACAATGCGCCGTCCAGGTGTTCGGTGGCATAGCGCTCGCTGGCGCCAGGACCGGTCCGGGTATCGACAATGATGACGCCGGGTTGAGCGGCAAACGAAACCGCTTCTTCCGCATCAATAATGGATGAGTACGATTGGTCCATATCTATTTAGTTGGCGAGGTTTCGTAAATCATTTTGAAGGCGTTTGCTACTGCCTGGTGCAAAATAGTCCCATGATTTTCCATTGGAAGATAGTCGAACATAACCCGGAGCTGTTGTTGCTTCAGCGCACTTAATTTTTCTTTCAAAAGATTGGCATCCACTTCCATCACGCGAGGGATAGCTGTTGGCGTAAGCCCTTCCTTCCCTACACCAATGTAAACCGTTGCCGGTCGTTGAATATTCTTTCCCTGGATGACTGGCTGCTGACTTAAGAGCCAACCATTGTCCCACCAAAGGCTCGGACTAACAATTATGTATTGATTGAACAACGCCGGTTTCTTAAAAAGGATCTCGGTTGCCAGCAGTCCTCCCAACGATTGGCCGATGATGGTCTTCGTTGCTCCCGCCCGGAATTTCTTTTCAACAAACGGCTGCAATTCTTTTTCCAGGAAATTAATAAACCGATCCGAATGCCCGGTGGTTGGATACTTCTTTTTATCGCTTTCGATGGTGGTGGGAAAGGTAAAATCTCTGCGCCGATCCACCGTCGCAATACCAACGACAATGGATTTGGGCACGAGTTTTATCCATTCAAAACTGTAAAACTGGACCAGTCCTACTACGTGAATAAAATCTTCATCGGCTGAACCATCCAACAAATAGATCACCGGGTAAGTAACCGTATCGGTTGTAGTATAACCTTCCGGTAGATAGATATTCAGTGTCCGCTTCTCGCCTAATTCTTTTGACTGAAGTTCCTCGATCGTACCGAGCACAAATGGCTTACCAGCACTGGGTGGCTTTGCTCCATTTTGCGCCATTGCAGTCATCACAAATCCATTCAGGACTAGCAACAACAAAAATTGACGTAGGAGCCTGCTAGTTCCAGTCAAACAGATACAGATCTTAGGGTAAGTATTATTTTCTATTCTCATCGATTGCTATTGCATTCTTTTTAAAACCATTTGGGAAAAGTATCGTGATCAGTACAACGATGAGGAGAAAATTGAATTCCACCCCGTTTCTTCCGCCACCGACAACGTACCAACCTTCTTTTAAACGAACCATAAAGATTCCTACAACAAATATAACTATGGTGATGATCGCGGGCCATTTTATAAAACGGTCAAACAGGAGGCAAACAGCGCATACGATGTGTGATAATTTGATCGCCCAGGCCAGGGGAATGCCCACGGGCGAAAAACCGACCTGGTTCAAATATAACGCTCCAAAATCATGAATCCCGTTGTTGAACATTCCGGGAATACTGTGCATGAATAGGATCACTGCTACGGCTACACGAAGCAGGAAGTTGCTGTTAAATGGATGCATGGCATTGAGATTTAAGTGTGCAGGCAGCAGCTGCCGATCCCAGGTAAGTTACAGGTTGACGATCAGGCAAACAAGGCTTGCATGAAGGTAAGTGGAGACTGGGAAATCTTGTGAATTACCTATAGCATCGCCGAGCGATGACTTTTTAAATTTTCTCGCGCTTCATAAACGGAACATAGCCCGGAGGTCCCTGGGCATTTCCTCACCCAGGTTATCAAAATTTAAATTCTTATTTAGATCAATGTTGAAGGGTTGCGGTTTGCAAAGACTGTTCCTGCATTTCTAACAAGGTCTTGTACTGGTCAAACAAAAACTGTTGCAGTTCGCTCCATCCTTCGTGAACCAGGTTATTTAGGACTGTAAGTTCGTTGTCGAGAAAACTTTCACCGGAGAAATAGGCCGCGTCGCTCGCAAGAAAAGCCGCTACTTTTTCCCTAAAACCAGGCTCTTTGTCAAATGCCCCTGCAATGATCCACGCCTGCATCGACCTTCTGAATGTTTTCTCCGGACCATCCTTTAACCGGGCAATGATGAAGTTGATAGATTCGATCGCGACGGTCTCCCCACTGAAGACAGGTTGCATCAGCTCAAGTATTTCGTTCAAATTAACCAGGTGAGCATCCGCCGTTTTTTGATCATGGAAATACTGCTGAAATTTTGTTTGGTAGGATGTAGCAACCGACGGTAAGATCTCGTTCATCTTCCCATAGGAAAAACTGAACAACTCCTTGTCTGTCTGAATCAGCAGCGCTTTTTTTGCGGCTAATT
>JAURWD010000202.1 GCA_030655145.1 Ferruginibacter sp. | reverse complement strand
AGGTAAAAGAATTGGTGAAAGGCGACGGTAGCGGAAGGGTACAACGCTAGTAAAAAATTCATTCCAATACCTTCCATATTTGTATCAGACATCGTGCCGGTTGACAGGTTATTTTAGTTTTAATAAAATGATTTTGATGCCGGCACGAGTTCTTTTCTCAACATCCTTGCGTCGCACTCTTGTACTGCATAACCGTTTGGAACGGGCTTTGCAGTTCTCCCTTCTACACTCGTTAAAATTTCATCATGATCATAGATTCGCTTGCTAACGCCGAACAATATTTTCCCCTTCACCGGAAATTTAAAAAAGCTTTTGCCTACATCAACAGCATCGATTTGGCCAGCATAGAACCGGGCAAGTACGAAGTGGATGGAGATTTCGTGAAAGCCATTTTTTCCAACAAACAAGGGATGTCCGCCGCGGAATCCATTCTTAAGTTTGAATGCCACGACAAACACATCGATATTCAATTAGTCATCAAAGGAAAAGAAACCATCGGCTGGAAGTCACGCAGTACCTGCTCTGCGCAAAAAGGTGAATACAATCCGGAGAAAGATGTGGTGTTTTACAATGACGCTCCCGATATGTATTTCACGCTGAGCGACCTGCAGTTTGTGATCTTCTATCCCGGGGATGTTCATGCACCAATGATAGCGGAAGATGCGGTGCAGAAGCTGGTGATCAAAGTGAGGATCTGATCATGACGGCGTTAAGCCTGGCTTCTTTTTTCAATATCGGTAACGGACAAAATATCCTGGCCTGTGGCATCACCTGCCTCCTGTAATTTACCGAAGGCGGCTGCGGTTGCGTAGTTTACCAAATCCTGCGCGGGGCTGTTGTTGTAGAAGCCGTAGATCAAACCTGCCATAAAACAATCTCCACTCCCCGACCGGTCAGCCACCCCCTTGCAGGTAAATTCGTGCGATTGGTATTGCTCGCCGTTTGTCATCAGGGTGGTATAATATAAGATCTCCTGCTCCGCGCTATCAAAGCGAAAAGTATTGGCGACAGAAGTACATTTCGGAAATAATTTCATGATCTCGCGGGATGTATATTTCGCATGATCCAGGTAGGCATGCTTACTGCGTTTATCATGTATGTGCTCGTCGAGCGAAATGCCTAACAGATCTTTGGCACTCCAGATATTGCCCATCACCAGGTTGCAATATTGCACCAGTTCCGGCATAACTTCAACCGGTTTTTTGCCATACTTCCAAAGCCTTGACCGGTAATTCAGATCAACGGAAATTTTTATGTTTTTTGCGGCGGCAGCCTGTACCGCTTCGAGACAAACGGCGGCAACGTTTTCATTCAATGCCGGGCTGATGGCGGAAAAATTAAACCAACACACATCTGCAAGTACTTTGTCCCAATCAATCATCCCGGGCTTCAATTCAGAAAATGCAGAATGTGCACGATCGTACACCATGTTCCCTTTCAGGTCGGCTCCACGTTCGAGATAATAGACGCCGATCCTGTTACCTGCAAATTGAACGGAGTTGGTGTAAATGCCTTTGTACTCAAGATAGTGGAGCATGTGGCGGCTCATAAAATTATCGGGTAGCACCGTGCAATATTTCACCGGAACTTCCCACCCGGCGAGGGCGGTGGCCACATTCGCTTCAGCCCCGCCAACATATAAGATCATAGGATGCTTCTCTACCACATCTTTGTGTGCAGCAGGTGAAATGCGCAACAATAGTTCGCCAAAACACAGCACCTTAGATTTTACCACCCAAAATAGTTTTTCGCGTTATTGTAGCAGATGTCCTGGATGATCTTTCCAATCCAGGCCTTATCATCCGGCAATTCTCCTTTTTCTATTTCTTCTCCAAACATATTACAAAGGATGCGCCGGTAATATTCGTGCCGCGGGAAACTCATAAAGCTCCTGCTATCGGTAAGCATCCCAACAAATTTACTCAACAGTCCCATGTTACTCAGGGCGTTCACCTGGCGAATCATTCCATCCTTCTGATCGAGGAACCACCAGGATGAACCAAACTGTATTTTTCCAGCCACGCTGCCATCGTTAAAGTTGCCGATCATGGTGGCGATAAGTTCGTTGTCGGCAGGGTTAAGGTTATACAAAATCGTTTTTGCTAACTGGTTGGTTTCGTCGAGCCGGTTTAAAAACTTTGACAAAGCCCGCCCCTGGCTAAAATCACCAATGGAATCCCACCCCGTGTCTGCACCAAGCGTTTTCATCATGCGGGAATTATTGTTTCGCAAAGCGCCGATGTGGTATTGTTGAACCCAGTTTTTTTCATGATCCCAATGCGCAAAAAATACCAGCATCGCAGATTTGAACTTAAGGTTCTCAGCATGACTAACAGGATGGCCTGAACGCAGCTGGTGAAATATCTCAACGATCTCTTCTTCAGTATAATCTTCGGCATAAACCTGCTCCAGCCCATGATCGCTGATGCTGCATCCCATCTCCGCGAAAAAATCGTGACGGGATTTTAAAGCCTGCAAGTAGTCCTGCAACGACAAAATATTTTTGTGCACCACTGCTTCCAGTTTGCTCACATAACTATTGAACGCGTACACGTCATCCGCATTCATTGCCTTGTCGGGCCGGAAGGCCGGCAATACTTTTATTTCAAATCCGTCGTCACGGATCTTTTTATGGTGTTCGAGGCTATCAATGGGATCATCCGTGGTGCACAAAACTTTTACGTTCATTTTGCGCAACAGGTTCCTGACAGAATATTCAGGCGTTTTGAGTTTCGCCGTGCATTCATCATAGATAGCTTTTGCTGTGTCCGGGGTAAGAACGGAATCGATGTCAAAATAACGCTGCAACTCCAGGTGCGTCCAATGATAGAGCGGGTTACGAACCGTATATGGAACGGTGTCCGCCCATTGCTCAAATTTTTCATAGTCAGAAGCCGGGCCGGTACAAAATTTTTCGTTGACGCCATTGGTACGCATACCGCGCCACTTGTAATGATCGCCATATAACCACACCTGCGTGAGGTTCTCAAAATTTATATCGTTGGCGATCTGCTCCGGTGGAAGATGATTGTGATAATCAATAATGGGCATCGTCTTCGCAAACTCGTGGTACAACTGTTTGGCGGTTTCGGTTTCTAACAAAAAATCCTCGTCAATAAATTTTTTCATATCCAATAATTGTAACTAAATCTTCTGGGGTTTTAAAGGCTAACACCACGTTTCCACGGAATAAAATCATCCTGGTTTAACAGCACCGCCTTCGGTATTACTTCTCCGCTTGCGGCGCGGATACAATACTCCAGGATGTCCTCTCCCATCTGTTCAATGGTTTTATCGCCTTCAATGATGGCGCCGGTATCAATGTCGATGATATCGTTCATGCGTTTAGTTAAGTTGCTGTTAGTCGATACTTTGATGGTTGGACAAACCGGGTTGCCGGTGGGTGTTCCAAGGCCGGTGGTAAACAAGATCAAGGTGGCGCCACTGGCCGCTTTGCCGGTAGTTGCCTCCACGTCATTGCCGGGTGTACACACAAGGCTTAGCCCTGGCTTCGTTGCCCGTTCGGTGTAATCTAATACATCGACTACGGGTGAAGTGCCCCCTTTTTTGGCCGCTCCATTACTCTTGATGGCGTCCGTGATGAGGCCATCTTTGATATTGCCGGGAGAAGGATTCATGTGAAACCCTGAACCCACGCTGAGCGCCTGGTTATGGTAGGCTTGCATCAGGTGAATAAACTTTTCCGCCGAAGCTTCATCCCGCGTACGGTCAAGCAGGTTTTGTTCGGCCCCGCACAACTCCGGGAATTCTGCGAGTAAAATTTTCCCGCCAAGGGCGACAACCAGGTCACTCGTATATCCCACGGCCGGGTTTGCGGAAATACCGCTAAAGCCATCGCTGCCACCACATTTAACACCAATGCATAATTTATCAAGCGATGCTGGTTTGCGTTCGAGTTTGTTGATCTCAACCAGTCCTTCAAAAGTTTTCCGAATGGCTTCTGATATTAATTGTTCTTCGCTTTTTGATTGCTGCTGTTCAAAAATGTATAAAGGTTTTTCCTGGCCGGGATTCAGTTTTTTGAAATCTTCCACGAAATCCTGCACCTGCAAATTCTGGCAGCCAAGACTTAACACTGTAATACCCGCCACGTTTGGATGGTTGGCATAAGCCGCAAGTAATTTACTAAGGATGGCTGCATCCTGGCGGGTACCGCCACACCCACCCTGGTGATTTAAAAATTTGATGCCGTCTACATTTTTAAACACACGGTTTACATGGTGAGCTGCGGGCATGTCAAAAAGATTCACCTGCTCCAGGTCACTGCCGCTTTTGAAAGCTTCAATAAGCTGGTGAGTATATTGCTTGTATTTATCGGTTACCGCGTACCCCAGTTCATTGTGTAAGGCTTCACGGATCACGTCGAGGTTGCGGTTCTCACAAAAAACCGTCGGGATAAACAACCAGTAATTTGCGGTACCCACATCGCCATTTGGACGATGATAGCCATTAAAACTTCGTCCTGCAAATTTCGATACATCCGGCGGTGTCCATTGATAGTCGAGGTGACGGTAGGCATACGGTTCTGCAGCATGTTTTACGTTCCCGGTTGACATCCACCCACCTTTCGGAATAAATGTTTGTGCAGTTCCTACCAACACACCGTACATAATCACCTTATCGCCCGGCTGAAGATCGCTGGTAAAAAATTTATGTTTCGCGTCGATGTCATCCTGTAAAACATAAGCTTCATCGCCGTAGGAAATTAAATCTCCTTTTTTTAAGTTGGTAAGTGCGACCAACACATTATCGTCTTTATGCACTTTTAACACCTGCTGTTTCATACTTCGCTTTTTTTATTGATCGCTTTTTTGATCACGGAATGCATGCCTTCTTTCCGGATCTCCTCCATCTTTTCCGTAATTTTTTCAACCAGGGTTGGAATACGGGAGAGGTCAGTTTCCCACAAAGATGCATCACTTAAAATATTATTTACTACCTCATTTGGCTGATCATGTTTCCAGGCCGCAAAAAACAACCCTGCTTTGTCATCGTTGATGGGGTATGCTTGCCCGGAAAGCTCACCAAAGTAGACATTTCCTTCCTTGCGGAGCGGCTTCATAAAAAGCAGGTAAGCAGCCAGGCCAATTACCATATTTTCAGGAACGGTGTCGTAAAGCTCTACATATTTTTTCAGTACCTGTACAATGCGCATCTTAAGTTTCGACGTATAATTCAGCGTTATGCTCAACCACAAATGCTCAATGTTTGGATTTGAGAACCGGTCCAATACTTTGTCGGCAAAATCGAGTGATTGCTCAGCCGGGATCTCGTAAGGAATCGCCACAGCGATCTCTTCTTTCATCAGACCTTTTATGAAGTTATACATCTGCGGATCAGCCATAGCTTCTTTTACGGTCGTAAACCCGGCGAGGATGGCAACCCCACAACTGAGGGTATGCGTGCCATTCAGGAGACGCAATTTCAATTCCTTAAACAACGTAATGTCCGGAGCGATCACGACCGAATCATCGGCTGCCGCAAAACTGAGGATAGATTTTGTGTGTTCGTTTCCTTCAATTGCCCAAAGGCTGTAGGCTTCACTCATCGTAAGCAGGTCGTCCTGGTAGCCCAACTCTTCCTGCAAGCGGGAACGGGTAGCCGCATCCGGTTTACCCGGTACGATCCTATCGACCAGCGAATTACAAAACTGATTATGCTGCTCGAGCCATTCTATAAATTTTTCATCCAGGCTATTAAGATGGGCTAATTCCAATACGATCGCCTCGAGTTTTTTACCATTCTCCGAGATCAGTTCGGTGGGAACGATCACCAGGCCCGACTCCGCACTCCCCTGGAATGCTTTATAACGTTCATGCAGAAACGCTAATAATTTCCCCGGGTAAGAAACCGGCGGAAGTCGCCGAATATCATCATTCACCAGTTCTATCCCAACCTCGGTCGTGTTTGAAATGACGATCTGCAAATCCGCATTGTGCGCACAGGCCAAAATCGTATTCCAGTCCTGCTTTGCAGAAAGTACGCGGCTGATGGAAGAACAGATAATATTTTTCTTTACTTCGTGTCCCTTTTCAACACCCCGAATGCACAAGGTATACAGGCTGTCCTGCTTGTCGAATGCGGCAGCATCACCCCCATCGGTTGATTTTACCACCACGATCCTGCCATTAAAAATGCCTTTTTTGTTGGCTTTATCAATGAAATAATCGGGCAGGCCGCGGAGCAATACGCCGGTCCCAAATTGTAATACTTTTTCTGGCAACTCAAAAATTGCGTCGTCGGGTACGGAAACCTGGTCTGCCGAAATATTTTTGAGGTTATACCTGGAGAGTAACATAGTAATCTTTTTATTTTTTTAACCGGAGTTCAACTGATCAAGTGAAAAGACCTCGATCTGTTAAGCCTCCCTATTTTTTTGCAGGACTTTGTTTTAAGAGCCATTGAACCAGTTCATTGGCTGCAAGAAAATTCTGGAATTCGGCGGGTATCTTTCTTCCGTCGGTGTACTCGTTGTACAACCACGGATCACCAACTGCGAAGACTGCACCTTTACCATATTTTGAGGTGGCAAAAATGATGTCACCGTTCTTCGAAAGCACTGCCTTAGCCGGAGGTTTAACTTCAAGCGGGCTGACTTCCTTCAGGTACATTTTCTGAGTTTGCTTAAAAACAGGATTCGGCTCATTATTGAGGACAGCACCGGTTTCAAATTCGTTCCCTTGCACCATGTTGATACTCTTGTTCGTAAAATTCAATCCGAATTTGTTAGCCAGTTTGTTGAAATGCGGCAGGTCACAATTAGCTGAATCGTTTGCCATCAATAAAAGAACCCCACCAGCTTTTACCCAGGCAGCAATGGTAGCCGCGTCCTCGTCAGTAACATAATTCGGTTTTTTATTGTCCTTTAAACCATCGGGATCAATGATCATGTAAACAGCGGCTTTTTTCAGATCAGCAGCAGATGGCGCGGTTTCCAGCGTTGCAAGTGTGGCGCCATAGGTTTCCCAGATGTTCCCTAACAGGCTGATTCCCCCGTGTTCTGTATCGTCCCAGGTGTAATGCTTGCGGGCGTTGAAACCATAGAGATCCTTTCTCCACTCGTTATTAAACCAGGCATCCAACAAAACTGTTTTGCCGGCACCGGGCTTTGGAAATTTCGACATTTCCATTTCGACACTACACATAATGAATGCACCCATTCCTTTAGGATCATTGGTGATCACGCGTTCACTCATATAGTATTCAAAACTGCCATCCCGGTAGGGCTTGCCGCCAAGACCAGACACGGTGACCGTGCCTTTCAGATTTGTTTGACCATTGCTGTCAACTTCGATAAACTCTTTAATGATACCATCATATCCTTTGTCTGCATATTGCTGGTATCGTTTCGGGATATAGCCGTTGCGCACTGCTTTCGCAATGGTGTACACCAACATCGCTGAAGCTGAAGATTCTTTGTAATTACCGGCGCGCTTAGGTAGATCAACAATATCGTACCACACCCCTGATTGGTTGTCCTGCACTTTTATAACAGCCATAACGAACCGGTTAAGGATGTCAATGATCTGTCTTTTGCCCGGGTGCTTCGCAGGAAAGTAATCAAGTGCATCTACTAAAGCTACCCCATACCAGCCGAGTGCCCTTGCCCAGAAATGTGGAGAGTTGCCGGTTTCTTTATTCGCCCATTTTTGTTCTTTGCTTTCGTCCCATCCATGATAGAGTAAACCGGTTTTTGGATCACGGGTATGTTTTTCAACCAATACAAATTGCTTTGCGATGTCATTAAAAGCGGTATCCTCATGAAACAATTTTGCGTACTCGGCATAGAATGGCTGGCCCATATATAAACCGTCGAGCCATACCTGCCAGGGATAAATTTCTTTGTGCCAGAAGCTTCCTTCTTTTGTGCGTGGATGATCGATCAGTTGCGTGCGCATCATCTCAATCGCCTTTTTATACTTAGGCTTCCAGGAATGGTTGTACAGGGTCATCACCACCTTACCATTATTCAAATGATCGATGTTATACTCGTCACGGCGATAGTCTTTGATGGTGCCATCTTCGCGAACGTAATGGTCCATGCTGTGCTGGATGTAGTCATAATATTTTGGATCCCCGTACAATTTCCAAATGCCTTCAATTCCTTTCAGGATGACTCCCTGGTCATAGCTCCAGCGGGCTGGTTTTCCATTCATCGAAAAGGAGTCCTTCCACATGGTCATGGCTGTTTGTGCCAATTGTTGTGAATACGGCTTTTGTTGAGCCTTTGCAGTTTGAAGCAGACAGAGGCAACTGAAGATGGCGAGGGATAAATTTTTCATTCAATGAATTTATTGGTCCGTAAAAATTGGTTTTGGAGATCAGTGACCTTACTATTTGTTTACACTTCGTTTAGCAGTTTTTTTATTGGGTTTCTTTTTCCCCGCACTTGCAGCGGGCTTCTCCTCACCAACCCGGATCGCCGAGAGTTCAGCTCCGAAATCCGCCAGGATCGGCTGCTTGGAATTTATCAGATCGGTGTTTTGTAAACGAATTCCTCTGGATCTGGCGCCTTGTACCCGCAGCAGGTTAGTCGCACCATTCCCATACTTCAATCCGTTGATGGAAATATCCTGGCTGTTCAGCACGTAGGCGAGCGGGTTAGTGTTCCTGCTTAATAGCGTAATGTTGTTCAAGGTCACACCAGTGGCTTCCTGGATGTGGATGCCTTCATGGGCCTGGATCACCGCGTTTTCGATCAGCACATTTTTAATGTGCATTTCCGGGATGCCCCGGATGAAGATTCCTTTGGCGGCTCCGTCGCAGGTAATATTCCTGAAATAAAAATTTTGAAATTGCGGGGTGGATTCATCCACCGGCTTCTCTTCTACTTTCGGCGGCTCTCTTTTTTCCCCAGCCAGCACCACCGGGTCTTTCGCCATGTAATACATATCAAACAAGATGGCTTCGGCAGGTATATCTTTCATGTTCACATTGTTCACGTAGATATTTTCAACAACGCCTCCCCGGCCGCGGGTTGTTTTAAAGCGCAAACCAATATCGGTTCCAATAAAAGTGCAATTGCTCACAAACATATTGTTTACGCCGCCACTCATTTCGCTGCCCACAACGAAGCCACCGTGCGCATGGTATACTACGCAATTGTTTACGATCACATCACTCGTGGCCATCCCGCGTTTACGCCCTTCCGCATCGCGACCACTCTTAATCGTTATGCCATCATCACCTGTATCGAAATGGCAATCTTCCAGCAGGGCAAACCTGCAGCTTTCTAAATCAATGGCATCAGTGTTTGTTCCGTACCAGGGATTTTTAACCGTAAGGTTTTTTATCGTTATGTGTTCACTTGTTTCCAGGTGTGTTGTCCAGGCAGGACTGTTTTCAAGCGTAATATCTTCGATCAAGATGTTTTTACAATTCGATATACGGATCATGTTTGGACGCAGGTAATCTTTCACGTCTTCAAAATCTGCTAATGATTTTCCACCGGCTAATTTTCCAATGTTATTCGTGAGTGAACCTTTCAAGGCTTTAACGGATGAATACCAATGTTTGCCATCGGCAGAAAGAACGCCGCCATAATTTGCCTGATGAGCAGTCCACTGTGTTTCTGTCAACTTATCTTTTTTCACAGGACGCCAGTAAAAACCATTGCCGTTCATGATGCCTTCGCCAGTTAAGGCAATGTTCTGCAGGTTCTCCGCCACAACAGGCGACTGGCACCGGGCAGCATCTACGCCTTCAAAAGAAGACACCACCAAGGGATATTGATTAAAATCGCGGGTAAAGATGACGAGCGCACCTTTTTGCAGGTGCAGGTTGATATTATCTTTTAGAATTATCGGCCCGGTAACAAAAGAACCCGCGGGAATGAGCACCGTACCTCCGCCATTTGCGGCACAAATGCCAATTGCTTTGTTGATAGCCGCAGAGTTTAGCGTGTACCCATCAGCGATAGCTCCATGGTCAAGAATGTTCACTGTATCCTGGCGGAAATGCGGACGGTAAATCTTTGGTAATTCGAATGCGTATTTTTCTTTGAATTCAGATGGAGCAAGAAACCGGGTGAGGGGTAGTTTGAGCTCCCTGATTCCGGCGCAAACCAGGGCTGCCATCGTTGCAGCACCATATTCGCTAAAATGTGTGTTGTCCTCGTCTTTTCCTTTATACTTTTTGAAATGACCTGGTTGAATGTGCAGGAAAAGCCGCTTCGAGTTTTCGACACCCTCTTTGATAATTGTTTGTTCACTGCTTTGATGAAGATCGATCACCGGCACGTTTAACAAGGCGCCAACCTCTTTTACAACTGCGGGGTAATCACCATGCTGATCGACAAATTTTCCCGCGGCATTAAACTTCCTGCGCATGACCGGTGTAACTAAAACGGGGTTGCCGCCCCGGCTTCGGGTATCTTTCACATAGCGTATGAGGTTTTCGCGGTATAAGGTATGGGCCGGAGCCGAACGCGTGCTGTCTTCTACCTTCTGGTCATTGTGCCCAAACTGGATGAAAACATAATCGCCGGCTTTCAACCGACTCATAACAGTATCCCACCGATGCTCGGTGAAGAAACTTTTTGTACTCCGGCCGTTGACTGCATGATTTTGAATGGAAACTTCTTTTGTGAAATATTGCGGAATTAACTGGCCCCATCCTCGTTCGGGATTTGCTTCAAGGGGCTTATCTGCCATGGTAGAATCTCCAATGAGGAACAACGTTATTTTTTCAGGGGGTAACATAAACGCGTACCCGCTGCAAACAAATAAGATCGTAAAGCAAACATTTCTTAACCGCATTTTTCAGGAATTAGGGTCAGCGCTTCGGATACCTGAACAAAAAGTTCAAAGAACCATTCGTGCTAACAGTGTGTGCACCGGGATGACGTAACTCGATTGAAAGAAGCTGAAAGATGATCGCTAATAGATTGAAACCTGGTTTGTTGACCGGGTGTTAGCGGGAAAGAACAGGGACATCTTCATCGCAAAATCAATCGTTTACAATATCAATTTTACCACTATTCTTCCGCGCAAAACAATATTGCAACGGCTTTATTTACGCAAACGTTCCCGAGAACGATGTCTGCGAAAAGGTGAGATTATGAAACTTTTTTTACGGCCTGCCGGGCCACTAACTGCCAGCTTCCATGCTGCTTTTGCCAGACCAATAAAATGTGCAGGTGTACTTCATTTGGCTTACCATTGTCATTTGTTTTTGCGTTGAGGTCATGACGAACGATGGCGGTCTTATCCTTCACAGAAATAGTTTGATTCGCCAGGTCGATGGTCACAAAATCTGATTGACCGCCCACGATCTTGCGAACAAACTCAGCCTTCCCCTCTACGTGTCCGCCGGAGTGACCATAACTCAGATCATCTGAAACTACTGAGGAAAGCAACACACTATCCCCGTCGACCATCCCTTTTCGGAGCTGTTCCACCGCCGTGGCAACTTCCTGTTGCTTTTTTGATTGAGCAATGCTAACCTGGATTGAGAAAAACAAGATGGTTGTAACGAGGAAAGATTGTCTTAGCATGAGTGAAAGTTTTGAAGTGGATTAAGATTTCCGGAGCAGTTAATTCTTTGAATATCAAAAACGATTTGCCATGGGAACCAGGTCAGTGAGTTCCGAAATTTTGATCGGCCGTTTTTGTTCGATACTTTTTCTTGCCGCAATACCGATCAGGATCGACATGGCTCCTTCCCTGGTGCCAGCCATCACGTTGTGCGGGTTATCATTCTTGTCCACGAAAATGCGTCGTTGCATCCGGATGTCGCCACCACCATGGCCGCCTTTGATCTTTGGTGTGGTAAAAATCTCGTAATTTTTTGCAAAGTTGTCCATCACCATGATCTCCCGCAGGTCGCCCGCAGCGGCATCCTCCGCCTGCGACATTTCCACCGCATGATGCTTGGATTGGTCGTCAGGCATTTTTTGTAGATATGGGATATCTTCCCAGGTCTCCAGGCGTCCGTTCATTCCATTGAATGCAATCTGCCAACCTTCATAAGGTGAATAGGTCGTCAGAGAATAATTCACAGTGACGCCATTCGCATAAATGATCTGGGCCGACATCTTATCATAAATATCGATCTCGTTGCGCCAAACACATCCATCCCGGTGGTACCCGTCGTACTGCGAATTCTTAACATACAGGTTGGTGAGGCGCTGGTCCTTTGTTATGTCCCAGTAAAACTTGCATTTGTCTTTGTGCCCGCACCCACGGCAGACCGTGCCACGAAAGGCATTATTTTTTCCGTAATGATCTAATGTGCCATAAGCACTCACCTCAACCGGTTCTGAATTCAACCACCAGTTTACGAGGTCAAAATGATGGGTTGACTTATGAACGAATAAGGAATTACTATGTTCCTTGATACCATGCCAGCGACGGAAATAATCGGCGCCATGATGCACGTTGAGATACCAATTAAAATCGACAGAAGTTATTTTCCCGATCCTGTTCTTACTCAAAATTTCTTTTACCTGCATGTTATGAACGCTGTGCCGGTAATTGAAAGCGACGATCACCTTTTTGCCAGATCGTTTTTCTGCTGCCAGAATGTTCTTGCATTTTATCTCATCGGTTGTCATTGGTTTTTCCGTGATCACGTTCACCCCCATTTCCAATGCTTTGATAATGTACTGGTCATGCACTGCATCCACCGTAGTTACGATTACATAATCAGGTTTGGTCGTTTTCACCATTTCTTCAAAATCCTTAAACGTCGGCACCTTGGTTGGAAACTGTTGTTGCACGTACGCAACCCTTCCTTCATTCTTGTCAAACAAACCAACAAACTCAAGGTGTTCTTTAAAAGATTTCAGAAGATCATGACCCCAGAAGCCGGAACCCCGATGACCTGTGCCGACAAGGGCCAGCTTGATTTTATTTTCAGTGGAGCTCGCCATGCCTTCGAAAGGATCAAGCATGAGCGCTGTACCTGCGGCGGCAGTGTAACGAAGAAATTTTAGACGTTCCATATGCAAACAAAGATTTCAGATGAGATGTTATGGTGATGTTGTTGATGGGCGCAGCGATGGGCGCTCTTTATTTTAGAAATGGCCGAAGCACTTTGAGCATTTCGCCCGCAACAAATTCATTGCCTTTTTCGTTCAGGTGAACACGGTCTGTTGTAAGGATGCCTTTTTCAGCATTCGCTGGATTATTAGCCTGCAGGTAAGCAGCAAAAGAATTTCGCAGGTCGCACACGGGCAACAACAACTCTTTCGCGATCTTCCGGATAACATTGCTGTAATAATTCAGGTCCCCATCCTGTTGATTGGAATGATCTGTTTTTTCCCCAATGACCGATGGCGTGCATACAATGACCTTGATCTTTTTGTCCTGCAATTTTTTTATGATAGCGCGGTAAAATTTTTCATACTTATCAGCATCGTTGCCAGTGCCCGCACCAGCCTTATGCCAGACATCATTGATGCCCACATAGATCACCACCAGGTCAGGTTGCTTCTCCAATACATCAGTTTCCATTCGCAAATAAAGATCATACACTTTGTTACCGCCAATACCTGCACCAACCAACTCCACCGAATCAGAAAGTTTCAGCTGCCTGAGCATACTGTCAAGTTTTGTAATATAGCCGGTGGGTTGTACACCCGCCTGCGTAATGGAATCCCCGAAGAAAACCACCTTCATTTTTTTAGGTGGCAAAGCAAATGAAAGAAAGATCAGGGGTAGAAGGAATAATAACTTAGTAGCGTGACTCATGATGTTTTTTGATTAGCCGCAGGAAAATCCTGCGGGATAAATGATTGAAATGTATGTGATGAGAAAAAACAGGTCAGGCATTTGCCAGCGCACGATCGAGGTGCACGTAACCACCATCAACATATACCAGTTGCCCGGTAGTATGACTCGATTTGGGCGACAACAAAAACACCACGGCGTTCGCAATCTCCTCAGCAGTGGTCATCCGGTTGCCCAGTGGAATTTTTGACTCGATCTCTTTTAATTTCTCCTGCGGATCAGGAAGTGTCTGGATCCATTTTTCATACAGTGGCGTGAAACATTCTGCTACGACCACCGCATTTACGCGGATCCCATATTTCAACAACTCCACTGCCCATTCCCTGGTTAAGGCATTGCGCCCACCATTTGCTGCAGCATAGGCCGAAGTATTACCCTGACCCGTATCCGCAGTTTTTGAACTGATGTTTACAATGGCTCCTTTTGATTTTTTTAATTCCGGTAGAGCATGGTGTACAAGCAGGTAATAATGCACCATGTTCTTGTGGAGCGATGCGATGAAATTTTCATAGTTGCCATTTTCCAGACCGACACCATCATTTACACCGGCATTATTTACCAGGCCCTCAATGCGACCAAATTTTTTAATCACCGACTTGATCGCCGCGGCACAAGCTTCGGGTTCT
>JAURWD010000044.1 GCA_030655145.1 Ferruginibacter sp. | reverse complement strand
TTGAGCCACAACGCATTATCGAATGATCATATTTAAAGAGCCGGCTTCCCTAGCGACTTTTTTGAATGAAAAAAGACGCTTGCAAAAGAGCCTCGGATTTGTACCAACGATGGGAGCCCTTCACGCCGGTCATCTCCTGCTAATCAATGAGTCCCGGGCCGGTAATGACCTGGTTGTGGCGAGTATTTTTGTCAATCCCACCCAGTTTAATGACGCCAAAGATTTCCAGAAATATCCTAAGACAATAGAAAAGGATGTATATGCCTTGGAAAAAGCGGGTTGCGACGGTCTGCTCCTACCCGATGTTGAGGGCATGTACCCCGACGGTACGGGTAACGGCCAGGTGTACGACCTGGGATCTCTCGAAACCAAGCTAGAAGGTTTTTACCGGCCCGGGCATTTCCAAGGTGTGTGCCGCGTGGTACACCGGTTATTGGATATTGTGCAGCCAGACCGCATTTACCTGGGACAAAAGGACTTCCAACAATGTATGGTGATCAAACGTTTGATCAGTATTATTGGTAGCGAGGCAAAGGTCGTTGTTTGTCCCACCTTGCGTGATGCAGATGGCCTGGCCATGAGTAGCAGGAACATGCGCTTGAACCCAGACCAGCGTTTAACCGCCACTGGTATTTACGAGGCGCTGGACGAGGTCCGGCAAAATCAACATACGAAGCAAGTGCAGGAATTAGAAGCTTCCGCAGTGTCGTCGCTGACTGCCCGTGGATTCAGGGTGGATTACGTGAAGATCGTCGATGCCAGCAACCTGGAGCCGGTAGCGCAAATAAGCTCTGGCAAAAAAATGGTCGCACTGGCGGCGGCCTATCTTGATGATATTCGGCTCATCGACAATATATTTTTGAATTAGATCCTGCCGGAATAAATTGTAGCAGGGCTTTGTTAGGCTGCCACCGTTCGTTACACTTAGTTTGTAGTTTATAACCTTATGAAGAAAAAAGTTCTCACAGTTCTTAAATATGTACTCTTCCTTGGCCTGGGGGTATTCCTCGTTTGGTGGAGTATTCATAAAATGGATGATAAGAATTGGGAGGAATGCAAGGCGGCACTTCGAACGGCGCGATATGCTCTTTTTATCCCCGTGTTTTTTATCCTGGTAGGAAGTCATTATTGCAGGGCGCTTCGTTGGCGGATCTTAATGATGCCGCTTGGTTACAAGCCGCGCATCCTAAACACTTTTTTTGCCGTGATGGTTGGTTATCTCGCGAACCTCGCCATACCCCGCCTGGGCGAAGTACTGAAGTGCACCATCCTTGCGAAATATGAAAAGGTTCCGGCAGATAAACTCGTGGGTACGATTGTAGTTGAGCGGGTGGTCGACGTGATTTCATTGGTCATTGTTTTTATCATCGCTATTGCGACGCAGTTGGATATCATCGGCGCATACGCGGAGAAAACCTTGAAAGAAAATTTTCTCTCTGGCGGCGTCGGGATTGTCGTCATAAAACTTGCAGCGGTGGTTGCCGTGTTGATCCTCGGGTATTTCTTACTCAAGTTCATCTTCAAAAAATACCGCCATGTTGGTTTTATAAAAAAGCTAAACAAGTTATTTCTCGGCGTTGGCGCGGGACTTACGAGTATTAAGAAGCTGGAGAATAAAAAAATGTTTCTCGTCTATTCCGTCCTCATCTGGGCCGGCTATGCGGCGGGCACTTATCTCGGCTTTTTTGTTATTGAAGAAACGCAACATCTTTCGTTTGCCGCGGTTTTCCCCGTGCTTGCATTTGCCAGCGTTGGCATGATCATAACGCCGGGTGGCATCGGCACCTACCAGTTATTTATCATGGAAGTGATGTTGCTGTATGGGATCGACAAAGGACCGGGTTACGCCAATGGCATCCTGCAATGGCTGGCCCAGTTTGTAATTGTTTTATTAGCCGGTTTCATCTCGCTCATTGCCCTGCCCTATTATAACCGCAACCTCAAATCGACGAAACAAAAGCTAAAGGAAACAGAAGCTTAACTTTGAGAAGACGATTAATTGCCCTTGGCTGGTTAATTTCGCCGAATGTCTAAAACTGAAGGATTGGCAAAACAAAAAGTCATTGTAAGGGATATCAGCTGGCTTTCATTTAATAGCCGCGTGCTGCAGGAAGCAGCCGATGACTCTATGCTCCTGCGGGAGCGCATACGCTTCCTCGGTATCTTCTCTAATAACCTCGATGAGTTTTTCAGGGTGCGGGTGGCCACGCTTAAACGTATGATCGAAGCCGGTGCCCGAAAGAACATGCACCTGGAAGTTTCACCCGGGCAGATCCTGGAAAATATCACTGAGAAGGTGATGGAACTTCAAAGGGAATTTGATCGCATCTGGAATGAGATCATCCGGGAATTGAAGAAAGAAAAAATATTCTTTGTAACAGACAAACAGATCAATAAAGAACAACAAAAGTTTATACTCAACTATTTCAATGAAGAGATCAGGAGCAACATTGTTCCCTTGATGATCGAAAGCATCCAGGACTTCCCTACCCTAAGTGACAAGTCTATTTACCTGGCTTGCAAACTTTCCACTTCTGATAAATCCGTGCCGCAGCGGTTTGCGCTGGTGTCTGTTCCCGCCAGGCGTTTACCCCGTTTTGTGATTTTACCATCGAAGGAAACCGAGCACCACATCATGTTGCTGGAAGACCTGATCCGCTTTTGCCTTCCCTCTATATTTTCGTTCTTTGGCTATGATGTATTTTCATCACATATTATTAAGGTTACCCGCGATGCGGAGATCGATATCGATTACGATGTTACGACCTCGCTCATGGAGAAAATTGAAAAGGGTTTACGAAATCGTAAGAAAGGGAAACCGGTTCGTTTTGTTTTTGATAAAGAGATCGATCCCTCCCTCCTGACTTATCTCGTAAAACGCCTCGGGCTTTCTGAAAAAGATAACCTGATCCCGGGCGGACGCATTCATAATTTTAAAGATTTTATTGGTTTCCCGGAGGCGGTCTTTTCACAAAAAAGCACCCGAAAAAAACCCTTCCTGCACCCATTATTGAAAAGTATGAACAGTGTTTCAGAAGTGGTTATGAAGCGTGACGTACTATTGAATTTCCCCTACCATTCTTTCGACAGTGTGATCGATTTGCTTCGCGAAGCAGCCATTGATCCGGAAGTGGTTGCCATCAAGGTTACCTGTTACCGCCTGGCTCCCCGCTCCAAAATTATCAATGCGCTCTCAAATGCGGTGCGCAATGGCAAGCAGGTTACAGCCGTAATTGAACTTAGGGCCCGGTTTGACGAAGAGGCCAACCTGGAATGGAAATATGAACTGGAAGAGGCTGGTGCAAAAGTGCTCCTTGGTGTTCCAAATATGAAGGTGCATTCCAAACTATGTCTCATAAAAAAAGTAGTGAATAACCGGACGATCCATTATGGGTTTGTGAGCACGGGTAACCTGAACGAACGGACGGCCCGCATCTATGGCGATCATTGTTTGCTGACATCTGATAGAAATATCATGGCGGATGTAAACCGCATTTTTCATTACCTCGAACAACCCCGCACGCGCCTGCGTTTCTTACGCGCCTGCAAAACTTTACTCGTCAGTCCGACAACCATGCGCAAGCAATTGGTGCAGTTGATCAGCAAAGAGATCCGGATCGCAAGGTCAGGCAAACCTGCGGCGATCACGCTCAAACTAAATTCCCTGAGCGACGAACTCCTCATCGAAAAATTGTATGAAGCGGCGAAAGCCGGTGTGGAAATCAAAATGGTGGTCCGCGGTATCTGTTGTATGCTCACGGAAAACAAAAAGTACAAGATGCCGGTGCAGGCCATCAGTATTATTGATGAGTACCTCGAACACGCCCGGGTAATGATCTTCCACAATGATGGGGATGAAAAAGTTTTTATTTCCTCGGCAGACTGGATGGTGCGCAACATCGATCATCGCATCGAGGCCGCCTGCCCCATCTTTGAAAAAGACATTCAAAAAGAATTAAAAGAAATCATTCATATCCAACTCTCAGATAACATCAAAGCAAGAAGACTCGATAACGAGCTGAGCAACCAGTATGTAAATCCCCGTAATACGAAGAAGGTTCGATCACAGGTTGAAACCTACAATTATCTTTACCGTAAACTGAATAGCTAACTTGTTGCCATAGTGGTTTTGGCGCCTTTGGCTTGATTTTTATTCCATTCTACCAGGTAGGGATCTTGAGTATATCCTGTTGAAAGGTTATTACAATTCAAACCCTACAATGTGTATGGCAAACTTATCTTTGTAAGGACAGATTCGTCAGCATTTTTATTCAGCAGTTAATAAAAATTGGTAAAGAATGAAGTTAGCAGCGATTGATATAGGAAGTAATGCGGCGAGGCTCCTGATCACCGAGGTAGTTAAAGATGCCAATGGTGTTCCGGCATTCAACAAGCTGAACCTGGTTAGGGTTCCCCTGAGGTTAGGTTTCGATGTATTTGAGTTGGGACAGATATCTAAACCGAAGATCGGCATGGTGATGCAGACCATGAAGGCTTATCGTCATCTTTGCAGTGCCTACGAGGTGCAGCACATCAAGGCCTGCGCTACCAGTGCGATGCGGGACGCCGGTAATTCGCCTGATATTATTCGCAAAGTAAAACTGGAAACCGGAATCTCCATCGAAGTGATCAGTGGTGATCTTGAGGCCGGGCTGATTTACGAAAATCATGTGGCAGAAAATATGTCGAAAGACCACAGTTACCTCTACATAGATGTGGGTGGTGGCAGCACGGAATTGTCGTTTTTTAGCAATGGTATCCTTATCTATAAAAGATCTTTTAATATCGGCACCATTCGTCTCCTGAAAAATATGGTTAAGGATCGGGAATGGGACGAGATGAAAGACATCATTCGTGCGCTGATCAAATCTCAACAACAGGTTGTCGCGATTGGAACAGGCGGTAATATCAACAAGGTTTTTTCGATGAGTAAACGAAAAGACGGTAAGTCGCTTCCGCTGGATCTATTGCGTGATTATTACAAAGAATTGAGCAGTGTGCCACTGGCAGAAAGGATCTCGCGATATAGCCTGAGGGAAGATCGGGCAGATGTAATTGTTCCTGCCCTGCAGATCTATATCAATGTAATGCGCTGGGCTAATGCTGACGAGATTTACGTCCCGAAAATTGGTTTGGCAGATGGCTTGATCAAACATCTTTGGGAAGAAGTGAAATAAACATTCCATTATCCACGAAGGTGATACGCTTTTGGTTGTACAAAGGCCCTGATTCCCTGGTAAGATAATGTACTTCCAAGCCCGGAAGCTTTGCGGCCCGACCAGGGCAGGCTCGCGCTAACCCGGTCGCAACAATTCCAATATACAGAGCCGGTGTTCATGGCCTTCATAACCTTCTCAGCCCGATCAAAATCTTTTGAATACACAGCTGCTGTCAGTCCATATTTTGTATCCTTCATCAGTTCTATGGCTTCCTTATCACTGGCTACTTTTTGAATACCTACGACCGGCCCAAAAGATTCTTCCATCATGACATCCATGGTATGGTCCACATTCACCAGTACCGTAGGCTCCAGGAAATATCCTTTTTTCTCCGGCAAGTTTCCGCCATGCAAAACAGCAGCTCCCTTAAAGATGGCATCGCTGATCTGGCTTAACAGAAATTCACGTTGTTCGGGCCGGGCGAGAGGGCCAATGTCAGTACCCTTTGTCAACGGATCGCCCAAGGTTAGTTTGCTGCATTGCTCCACATAGGACTGCACAAATGCATCGTATATTTTTTGGTGAACGTAGATCCGTTCAACCGCACAGCAGCTTTGCCCATTGTTGTACACCACCCCCTCTAAAGCATCAGCCGCGGCCTTCGCTACCTCAACATCTTCCATCACATACATCGGATCTTTTCCGCCTAATTCTAACTGGCAGGGAACCAATTTGGATGCGACTTTCTCCGCTATGTATTTGCCTGTTTTGTAACTGCCGGTAAAGAAATATCCATCAAGCGGAAGGTCGAGTAACAACTCTCCCACTTCTTTTTTTCCGATGGCCAGTTGAAAACAATCGGACGGTATGCCTGCTTTGTGCAACAATTCCAGGATATGCGTTCCCGTTAGACTAGTGTATTCAGACGGTTTATAAAAAACCGCATTGCCGCCAATAAGGGCAGGGATAAATACATTAACACCGACGAGATAAGGATAGTTCCAGGCAGAAATATTGGCGATGACACCGAGGGGATCAAATACAATTTTTTCTTTCGTTCCACCTTCTTCGGTGATCCATTCCTCGGCCAGGTGTTTCTCCGAATGATCAATAAAATAGCGGATCCGGTTGCGGGCCCCATTTAATTCATTGTATGATTGCTGAAGCGGTTTACCCATTTCCTTTGTTAAGGTTTCAGCAAGAACATCTTTCTCCGTGTCAAGCAAGCTCCAGAATTTTTCTATTGCCGCGATCCGTTCGGGTAGGCTCACGGAAGCCCATACACGCTGCCCCTCCGTGAGTAATTTAAATTTTTGGCGAATGCTTTCTTTCGTGTCGTCGGGAATGGTAGTGATCACTTCTTCAGTGGCCGGATTGATAATTTTCATTATTAAGATTTACGGAATTGCTTGATCTCGTTTATGAAATGGTTGCGGATCTTGATAGAGGCCGGCGAATCCTGCAAACCCACATGTTCCATTCTTTCCGGGTGCCATTGCACGGCGATTAAAAACGATTTTCCTGGTTTGTTCTCCCACTCGATTCCTTCAATAACCCCATCGCCGGAACGTGCACTTATTTTTAAACCTTTGCCCAGCCGATCAATGGCCTGGTGATGAGCACTGTTCACTGTTACCTCTTCCTCACCAACAATCGCATTTAATAAACTGCCTTTTTCAATTTGGATATCGTGTTTTTTATCTGTTTTATCGAAGCGATGCTGGGAATTTGCTGCTTCTCCCAGGTCCTGGACGAGTGTGCCACCAACAATACAGTTGATCAATTGTAAGCCCCTACAAATACCCAACACTGGAATAGCTCCTTCCTGGCTGAGGTCAAATACCATTTTTTCAAACTGGTCGCGTTCAGGATGAAACTCGGCGGGTGCATTCGGGTAATTTATATTCTCATTATGATACATTTCGGGATGCACGTCGATGCCGCCCGAGAGTACGATTCCATCAAGTTTCGAAATTTCGTCGGCCGTGATCTTTCCAGCAACGAGGCTTGTTACCGCTACGTTACCGGCAGCCTGTAGCCAGTTCACATAATTATTATGCTTGGCATCTGTACCGGTATATGTCAAGCCGATCTTTAATGTTTCCATCTCACAAAGCTTCGGTGTACAATTGTTTAAAATCTTCCCGGGTTACCGGTTTTGGATTATTTGGATGACAAAAATCCGCAAGGGCCAGGTCAGCCAGGGTTTCAATATGATCGACAGTCACGCCGATATCCCGCAGGCTAACAGGGAGGCCTAACTGTTTGTTCAAATCAAATAAATGGGCAACCACACCGTCGCCGGTTTTATCCTCCAAATTCATTGCCTCTGCCATCCGGCGAAAAGGCTCCTCGAGCCCGGGTGCATTGAATTGCATGCCATACGGTAGATTGATCGCATTTGCCAGTCCATGGTGCGTATCGAGTAAGGAAGACAGAGGATGAGCAAGTGAATGCACCACGCCCAAACCTTTTTGAAAGGCCACTGCCCCCATCAGGGAGGCGATCATCATTTCACTGCGGGCTTGCAGGGTCGGTGTGTGAACTGCAGCCCTGAGGGCACGGTTAACAAGATAGATGCCTTCTAAAGCAATACCAGCCGACAGCGGGTGATAGTTCTTCGCGATGAATGCTTCCATGTTGTGTGTGAGCGCATCCATCCCGGTTGCCGCGGTAATGAACGGGGGTAGCTCCATTGTCAACAAGGGGTCTGCAAAAACGATGCGGGCCATTAGTTTTGGAGCGAACAAGATCCGCTTGCGGTGGGTTTCGTCTTCCGAAATAATAGCGCTTCTTCCGACCTCACTACCAGTGCCGCTGGTAGTAGGCACCGTAATAAAATAAGGTACGTCTTCAGTAACATACTGATCGCCCCCGATGAGGTCATCATAATCGAACAGGTCACGCCGATGATTGACCCGCAACACGATCGCACGGGCCACGTCCATCGCTGCACCGCCGCCGATCCCAATTACACAGTCGCGGTCAGTGGCTGCAAAAGCATCCCCGCCTTTCAACACATCACTCTTGACCGGGTTTTTATGAATGTCAGAAAATACTTCCACCGAAATCCCACGGTCGGTCAGGAGTTTTACGATTCGCCTGAAAAAATCTAACTGGCTCACTGCAGGATCAGTAACGAGCAAGGCCTTTGTTAGTCCGACTGATGCGAGGTGATCCGGTAATTCGTTGACAGCACCCGCACCAAAACGAATGGTAGTGGGATAGTTAAATTGCCTGATGATATTAAAATCTGTCATGATAATATTTTATTGGGATCTACCGAGGTTATTTTTAAGTGGACAAACC
>JAURWD010000034.1 GCA_030655145.1 Ferruginibacter sp. | reverse complement strand
TGGAATAAGTGCTCAGGGAAAGTAACAGCGGGACCTCATTTCGCTTCCCATGCCTGACCACGAGCTTATCTGCTGCTAATCCGACTTTCTCAGCAGCTGCTGCAATTACTTCGTGCAGATGGGGAGAAATAAACAAAAATTTTGCTTTGGGAATGGCGTCGCTTAACATCTTACAAAAGCGCATCATTTCATCCGTCAGGTACCAACCCCCGATCGAACCGAGGTAGCTTATAACCAGGTCATCCGTACCGATCGACAGCTCCAGGCGCATGCGCTCCTGCTCAGGTGGATCAATTCGCGACGGATCAAACAAATCCATATCCGCCGCACAGGGAATCACTTCCAACTCAAGTGGCTGGTTTGCAATTTGTTTCCATTTTTGGATCTCCTTTTTAGCAGCAGCTGTGAGACAAGTATTGTAGTCCGCATCATTGATGAATTGGTATTCCTTCGATTTAAAATATTTGTAAATGCCATTGTACAATGGATTTTTTCGATTCCACATTCCGCCGTCTACTCTTTCATCTGCCCAAAAACCACGGATATCGTTTAGAAATCTAATGCCCAGTTTTTTTTTTAACCAGTGACCAACAAGTGCTGGTATGCCAACTCGTGTGTGCACCAAATGAAAAGGAGTAACTGCATGCAACGCCACCGCTGTCTTACGCAACATGCGGTAGTCGTACCAGGATGATAAAACCGGTGGATTTTTATGATAGGGGATGGAGACCCATCTAATGGGAAATGGCTCCAGCATCTTCAATATATCGTGCCGGTGCAGCGCATACCGATTGGGCTTGTCGCAGCTTAATATCGTAAACGTATACCCGAACTTGGTCAGTCCGGCGAGGTAAGGAATTACCTGGCTTTGTCCGAGCGGGTCCGTCATTCCATCATAAGATATGAAAAGGATGTTCTTACCCATGTTTGTGGACCATTTGTTTACGCTCGTTTTCATCAAGCCACCAATGTAAAATAATGATCAGCCACAGCCGGTTAAACAGGTAATCGGTTCCGTTTAAATATTCCTTTTTGAGTTTATCCACTGCGGAAAAATTGACTGCATTGTATGTTTCAATCATCGCCTTACTGGTGTATTTATCCAGTAAAAACTTAAGATCGCTTTTTAACCATTTGGCCAGGGGAATACCGAAGCCCCACTTCGGCCGGTTAAAGATTTCTTTGGGCACATGATCATACAACACTTGTTTCAGGAGGTATTTCATTGCCCCTTCTTTTCGCTTCAATGATTCATCAAGATTAAAAGCAAACTCCACCAACCTAACATCAAGCAAGGGTACACGACTCTCTAAAGAATACTGCATACTTGCCCGGTCTACCTTAACCAGCAGGTCATCCTTCAGGTAATGTTCAAAATCCCAAAAAGACTGTCGTTCTGCACTTTCCAGCTTTCGGTTCAACTGCGGGAGCCTATTGATTGCTTTAAAATCCCCGGACGGGACGACCAATAATTTGTTCAGTTCCTGTTCGCGGAAATAATATTGTTCCTGCGAAAATATATGGGTGATGATGTTCCCGCGATCCTGGTAGCCAAACATATTCCCAATGCGCTGAAAGCGGCTATTCAATAGCCGGGAAGCGGAATAAGCTGGTGCCTTAATAATTTTGGCAAGTGGGTTGGAAAGACGGTTTGCCCACGCATACATGCCGTAGCCATGAAACAATTCGTCGCCCCCGTCGCCACTAAGCGCCACCGTTACATGCTGGCGTGCAAGCCGGCTTACCATCATTGTTGGAAAAGCTGAACTATCGGCAAACGGCTCATCATAGGCTGGTAAAAATTGATACACGAGCTCCATGACCTCCTTTTCTTTTACTTCAAATTCATGGTGTTCCGTCTGTAAGTGGGCTGCAACCCGCTTCGCATAGGCGGCCTCGTTATGCTTCCCATCGTCGATGGCAATACTAAATGTTTTAACGCGCCCAGATCCAATCCTTGCGGCAATAGCCGTGACCAGACTGCTATCAATACCCCCGCTCAGGAACGTACCGATTGGCACATCACTGACCAACTGTTTTGATACGGCATCATACAACAATTCCGTAAGTTGTTTTTTTGCTGTGATTTCCTCTTTCAGGGTTTGCGGCTCAATGACATCTTTCAGTTGCCAAAAAGGGGTAGAATTAAATAGCTGCAAACCGGCAGCTATGGCTACCTGGGCATAATGCCCTGCCGGAAATTTTGTTACGCCTTCGTAGATGGTTAATGGTTGCGGGATAAATCCCAGGTGCAAAAAAAAGGGAATTGCCTGTTGATTGACGGGAAGGCTGCGCCCGATCACGGCAGGTATGGTCTTTAGTTCAGAACCAAAAACAAGGGCGTTTTCCTCCTGGTAAATGAACAATGGTTTTATGCCAACATGATCCCTGGCAAGCGTCAAAATTTGTTGCTCAGTATCAAAAATCGCTAGGGCAAACATACCGTTCAGGTCTGCAAAACAAGCCGGACCTTTTTGAGCAAATAATTCTAAAATAACCTCGGTGTCTGAAGTAGTTCTCAATGTTTTTCCGCCACAGCCAAGTTGCGCGGCGAGCTCACGAAAATTGTATACTTCCCCATTAAAAACAATACAAAACCTGCCGTTGGCAGAAAACATGGGTTGATTAGCTGAAGCAGAAAGGTCTAAAATTGCCAGGCGCCGGTGCGCCAGTCCCACGCGTTTATCTTCCGTAAAAAAGAATCCGTCGGCATCCGGTCCACGATGATTCAACACAGCAGCACCTCTTCGCAGATCGTCTTCCGAAATTGTTTGAGCTAATGACACATAACCTGCGATGCCGCACATAATGGTGGTTTATGGAAAAACGAAAATTGCCGGTATTTATTGGCAAAATTGCAAACGGTAACACCCGGAATCAAATGCCCTTAAGTAAGGCGCGTCACAACTTCATCTCTCAATTCATAGGTTTGACCACTTTCTTTACAGACGGCCCGGTTGGCTTCGTTAAAGTTTAAAGGATGACCGTACTCGCTCACCCATCCTTTCTGTTTCCCGGGATTGCCAACAACCAATGCATAAGCGGGCACGTGCTTCGTAATCACAGCGCCTGCCCCGATCAAGGCATAGGCACCAATGTTGTTACCGCAAATAATCGTGGCATTTGCGCCGATACTCGCTCCTTTTTTAACCAGCGTCTGTTTGTATTCATGCTTGCGCAATACGGCACTCCTGGGATTGATCACATTCGTGAACACCATCGAGGGTCCAAGGAATACATCATCTTCGCAGATGACACCTTCGTACACAGACACATTGTTTTGAATTTTTACGTTGGCACCCAATACGACTCCGGGGCTGATCACCACGTTTTGCCCAATATTACAATTGTTACCGATGCGACAGCGCGGCATGATGTGCGAAAAATGCCAGATTTTTACGCCCTCACCAATTTCACAGCCTTCGTCCACGTAAGAACTTTCGTGTGCAAAATACTTTCCTGGAGTACTCATGATCACATTGAAATTTATTTGAAAAATTTAAAGCACCGCAATGTATTGTTGTATGATCGCTGGCGTCATATACTGCTTGCTAACCTCACCGAGTAAAGTTGAATCAAGTTGGCAAGTTACCCCTTTTCTGATGGCTTCCGCCAGTAGCACGGGTTCACCCACCGGGCATAAAAAACCAAGCCTTCCATCCTCCAAAATTTCTGCCGGCCCAGACGGGCAATCTGTGCTAACCACGGTTTTACCAAGTGCCATTGCTTCAACGATCACATTTCCAAAACCTTCATATTTGGAGGAAAGAACAAACACATCGCAAGCAAGTATCCAGTTGTATGGGTTATCCTGGAAGCCGGCTAAAATCACTTCTTTTTGAAGTTCATAGGTTTTGATGTACGACTCCAGCTGGCTTTGAAGTGGGCCAGTTCCAACAATAAATAAAATTGCCTGCGGATCATACTTCAGGTATAGCTGAAAAGCTTTGATTAAGGTGAGCTGGTCTTTTTGCTCTGAAAGCCGGCCGATGTTTAACAAGATCGTACGACCTTCGGTACTAACTGGCATGGTTAGGGGCTCCTTCGCTTTCTCATAGATCGATTCATCAAAAACCGGGTTATAAATATGCATCGCCTGGCGCAAGCTGCGATGACTGAAGCGCCGCAACCAGCTTAGGCTCCCTTTACTTACAGCGATGATCTTGTGCGCCGCCGGCGTGAGAAAAAAATAGATCGCCTTTAATAACAGGTCTCCTTTCAGGTATTTCAGTTCCCGCCGGGGCGGATGAGAAAAATGATGCGTTTGGTAAATTTTCGCGTTTACCGACGACATTTTTTTTGCCAGGATGGCGGCCGCTGCCGGGTAGTGACTCGCTGTAAAAATGTGGGTGTATTTGTGCTGTCTAAAAAAGGCCGGGAAAAATCTTATATACTTTAGCAGGCTCATTCCGCCAACTTCGTGAACCGGGATCGACTTATCCAGGATTCCCTGGTAAATGCCCTGCCGTTTGCCAAGAAGAAATTCCACATCGATGTGTTCCTTGACAAAGCCGTTAGCTATGTTGACAAACACCCGCTCTGCCCCGCCGCCTTCGAGATTATCAAGAATGAATAAAACTTTCTTCATTGTACAAATGGGCTTTTTCCCTGGGCACTACCAGGAAATTATAATAATCACTTTTCGAAAGTGAGCCAACTTTTTTTATCCCAACCCGTTCATCAATATTGTAAAAATCAAACTCGTCCGAAGGAAAGTAGGGCCCGAGTCGATCTGCCACTTCATTATTTAAAATCTCAATGAGCAACACTGGTTTAAACCTGCGAAAATACTCACCGAAGCCAGCCATCACCTCGGGCTCATGTGTTTCCACGTCGATCTTCATTAAATCGATGTGCCGAATATTGTTTCCCTCAATGTAATCCTTCAAAGTGACTGTTTTAATATCGAGCTTGATGGCTTCTCCCTCAGTGGCCCATAAGTTCTGGTTCACCGTAACCGAGTAAGCAAATTCGGGATCGGCGGTATAGATCACAGCATCACCCGTGTAGTCGGATACAGCAAGGCGGTTACATTTAATGTTATAATCATTCAGGTCTGCGTTGTGCTGAAGCTTCTTGTGAATGGCACCGAAAGGTTCAAACGCATGGACATCTGCACCTGCATTTTGAGTTTTGGCCACCAGCGAATACAGGCCGGTGTTAGCTCCAATATCAAAAATCACGTCCGCACTGGAGCAGAGCCGGGACCAGGTGCGCATGGAATACTTTTCCCAGCCGTTGTGCAATCCTTTCCAAAACAATTCATTTTCCAGCTCATGACCATAATGCACCATTTTGAAAGAATGACTCTGGTCGACATCAACAGTAATCGTGTCCTTGAAATGCAGGTGCCGGTAGACATTCACCGGCGGGGACCAGATTTTTTTCAGCGCCATGAACATTGCCTTTTTAAAAGGCATTGCTTCATAACATTGCTTCAGGAGGCGCTTCATGTCAGGCAAAATAATTTAATTTTTTGTTGAAGTAAATTATGATCGACAATACGAGCAGCTGGGTAATGATCTGGCCCCAGGCCAGGCTTACAATTCCTCCGAAGGTTGATGCCATATAATTTATTACCAGGGCAATTGATATAGCGCATACGGAAAGTTGCAGAATGAATTTTTTGTTTTTATTAAAAACGACAAACTGGAGGAAAATATTGGAGATGGTCCACACAAATGAACTGAGACTGAGCAGGTAGAAGTAGTGTAAATAATCGCGATACGTTTCTTTCAGCAAATAATGATAAACCAACCACGTGAAGATCAACACTGCTACCAGGGTTACCAACATACCCAGGCTGTATTTTGCGTACAGGCTTTTTACCTTGTCCCAGCGTTCGGCGGCGGCAAACTTCTGAAATAACAAGGGCTGCAAGTACTGTAACAGTGAGATACAAATGATGTATTGAATGGTAGCGAACGTAGCCGCAACAGAATAGAAACCCGCCTGCTCCTTTCCAAAAAAACTCATGACAAAAAACTTGTCGGAACTGTTAATGAAGAAGATCGCAGACTGCAATACCATCCCCGACAAGCCAAAATAAATTTCCTTTTTAAGCACGTTAAGATCTATACCTTTTACAAGGAAGCGATCTTTGATAACGACGTAAAAAAATAAGGCACCGACCGCGCCCCCTGATAAGGCGAAAGCCAGGGCACGACCGTACCAGTTTTGATAGATGAACAAGACAAAGAAAACTGAAAGCCCTATTTCGACCAGCACTTTCAACAGTGAAACCACCGTAAAAAGTCTGACCCTGTTTTCGTTTCGCAACAGGATAATAAAAGCTTCAAAACAAAAGTTTAAAAACAGGCTGATCGGGACCAACCAGAAGAAGTTGTAGTGGAAATTAAAGCTCTTTTCCAGCGGAGCTTTAAATACATACAAAAAGGGGATCATCACCAGGCTTAACACAGCAGGGATGATCATACCGCTTGAAAAAACCACCGCATATCTTTCCTTTGGTAATTTGAAGTAATCGATCGAGATCGTATATAGCACACCCATCGAAATGATCGGTGTTAGGAAGACAATGCAGTTGCTGAAAATGGTGAGGATGCCAATATCGCCTTCACTGAGTGTGTTGATGAAAAAAGGAAGTGCCGCGAAGGAGATCGCTTTTGTAAGTGCCCCGGTAATTGTGTATGCGCCAACTGTCCGGAAAGAATCTTTAACTAATATTGATTGTAGTTTTTGAAACAAGGATTAGAAGGATTTTTCCGGGTAACTGCTGGATGATTTATGAAATTAATCGAGCATTCGTTTGAGGTATTCGCCATAGCCGCTCTTACTTAAACCTTCGGCCAACTGTAGCAATTGCTGGCGGTTGATAAAGCCCATGCGCCAGGCGATTTCCTCAGGGCAGCCGATCTTCAACCCTTGTCTTTTTTCGATCACCCGCACATATTCACTCGCATCATTCAGTGATTCAAAAGTACCCGTATCGAGCCAGGCGAAACCGCGATCGAGTACTCCGACTTTCAACGTTTTGTTTTCAAGATAGATCCGGTTAATGTCTGTGATCTCAAATTCACCCCGCGGGCTCGCTGGAATATTTTTTGCGATCTGAACAACCTCGTTGTCATAAAAATATAATCCCGGCACAGCATAGTTGCTTTTCGGATGCGCCGGCTTTTCTTCGATGCTCAATGCATTGAAGGCAGTATCAAATTCAACCACGCCATATCTTTCCGGGTCACTGACAGGATAGGCGAATATCACGGCACCTATGGGATTTGCAGATTGCTGCAACAATTTGCTGAAACCACTTCCATAAAAAATATTATCTCCCAAAACCAGCGCTACACTATCAGTACCAATAAATTCCTCCCCGATAACAAACGCTTGTGCCAGGCCGTTAGGTACCGCCTGAACTGCGTAGCTGATGCTGCAGCCCCACTGTTGGCCGTCGCCAAGCAGGCGCTTAAATTGGGCCTGGTCGTCGGGGGTGGTGATCACCAATATTTCCTGGATGCCCGCAAGCATTAAGGTACTCAGCGGGTAATAGATCATTGGTTTATCATAAATGGGCATCAATTGCTTACTAATACCCATTGTAATTGGATAGAGCCTCGTGCCTGACCCTCCTGCTAAAATGATTCCTTTCATAAGGCTGCGTCTCGGTTAACGTTTATGATACTGTTGCTCGTAATAATGCTGATAATTGCCACTGGTAACGTGGTTGAGCCATTCGGTATTGTTCAGGTACCAGTCTATGGTTTTTGAAATGCCTTCTTCAAACTGCAATGATGGCAGCCAGCCCAGTTCATCCTTGAGCTTGCTAGCGTCTATCGCATAGCGAAGGTCATGTCCGGCGCGATCTTTTACATAGGTGATCTGCTTTTCAGATTCGCCTGCTTCGCGGCCAAGTTTGGTATCCATTTGCCGGCACAACTCCTTTACCAGGTCAATATTCGTCCATTCATTATGGCCGCCGATATTATACGTCTCGCCAATTTTTCCTTCATGATAAATAAGGTCGATCGCACGTACGTGATCTTCTACGTATAGCCAGTCCCGTATGTTTTCCCCTTTGCCGTAAATGGGAAGTGGTTTGTTGTTGATGATATTGTGAATGCACAGCGGAATAAGTTTTTCCGGGAAATGAAATGGTCCGTAATTATTACTGCAATTTGAAATTTTCACCGGCAGGTGATAAGTATGGAAGAATGCCCGCGCCAGGTGATCGGAAGAAGCCTTGGAAGCCGAATAAGGACTGCGGGGATCGTAAGGCGTTTCTTCAGTAAAATAGCCGGTTTCTCCCAGTGATCCATACACCTCATCCGTGGAAATATGGTAGAACAGTTTTCCTTCCAGGTCATTCTTCCAACACTCCTTGGCTGTTTGAAGCAGCGATGCAGTGCCAACAACATTGGTAGTAACAAATGACAAGGGATCGGTAATAGACCGGTCCACATGGCTTTCAGCTGCACAATGTAAAATGCCGGTAAAGCGATGTGTCTCAAATAACTCTTTCAGTAATTGCAGGTCGGTGATATCGCCTTTCACAAACGTATAATTTGGGCTATCCTCTACATCCTTCAGGTTTTCGAGGTTTCCTGCATAGGTGAGTTTATCGAGGTTAACTATGTTATAGTCTGGATATTTAGTAACAAAAAGTCGTGTCAGGTGTGATCCAATGAAACCGGCACCACCGGTGATAAGAATGCTTGTCGCCATTACTGCTCGTTAAATTTTAATGGGTAAAATTAGGGGTTTTGGTGCGACACATTATACTGCTCCCTTAAGCAATGGGGCTTTTCGTTAGTTTCAATAGCTGATCCGGGCAACCCGCCGTTTGTTATAAATGATCTGACCCTGAAAAGTAGCTTCTGTGACATCCACCTTACCTGGGCCCTTCATATCGAAAGTTGTTGTTCCCATAAAAGTTGCCGATGCTTTAAAATCTGCAGCATTGTCCTGTGAAAACTTACAGTCTTTGAACACGATCTCGCGGAAATTAAAAACTGGCAGGCGCCGTTTTGCAGCATCGAATTCACAATTGTCAAAAACTACATTGACGCCTTCATAAAACTCACAGTGATCACCGAAAACTTTCCCATTAGGCGACCTTCCTTCCTGCATGGTAAAAAGACTGTTTTTAAAAGAAATTGCCTTGGTTTTATCCGACGATCCAAATATCCGTTCGACTTTACCGACGAAGAGACAACTGTCAAAAGACAAGCCTTGTGTTTTAGGATACAACGCACTGTTAGTTGTTCCAATAAAGGCGTCCCGTTTGAAATTGATATTGTAAGTATCGTGACCAATTGAAGATAACCCGGGGCCGGTGTTATCAAATACATAGCAGTTTTCAAACAGCCCATTTTTTATAATGGCATCTTCAATCTCTATGTCTATCCCGGCACAAGGCTTACTCACCACAAACTTACCATTGTTGATCGCTTTACCTGTTGACGAAAATTCTGAGCCTGTGACCGATAAATGATTTCCGCCAACCCAGGATATTCCCTGGCGTCCATTGTACCGGGCCCTCACATTTCGTATTGTATGAGGGTAGATTGGGTCAGTATGTTTTAAACCCGTCCAACCTATAATAATTGCGTCCAGGCCGCAATGATGTATATAGCAATCCTCGATGTTTACCTTCTGGTTATTATACATCCTGATACCTGTAGCCATGAGCTGGATCCCGTCAGCATCGAATGCCGGACCTATATCCATGTTGGGTGAATTGCCATCCATAATAAGATTTGCAACTGAAACTGACGTGCATTCCTCGGCGTCAATAAATACAAATGCCGCGGCATAATAATCACTCCTGTTGCCAATTTTCCGAAGACTGTCTTTTTTACCGGTGACCGGATGAAAAGATCCAAATTTTAGTCCGCTGGCAGCTTTGATGGTTGCACCGACCCCGATAATACTTATCGGATGCCGGACACGTTTAAAACTCAGGATGGGTTCTGACAGGTAGGAACTCCCGGCTCCGAAAGCTTTTGAAAGAAATTGCTTCCCGACGATATACGTGCCGGGGTCTATGATTAACACGCCGCCCTTTTGTTGCAGTTTTTCGGAAGCCTGTTGAAATGCTGCTGTACAATTGTCTCTGCCATTTCCACGAGCGCCGAAGTCCCGGATATGGAAGGTGTCCGAAACAACTTCGGACCCATTACCGGCAACCAGTTTGATATCGGCCAGGCAGAAGAACAGGAAAAAAATTGAACAATGCACCCAGGAATGCACAAAAAACGCATGACTTTTTTCCATCTTCATCAAATTAAGAATTTTCCAATCGTTAGGAGGTTGATTTTACCAAGCACTACTATGAGTCAAAGGTGCCGGTATTGAAAACGACTCATCTGCGGTTTAAATCTTCCTGAGCTTGCTGTCCAGTGCTTCTATCATTGCTTCACTGTATTTTTTATAATGCTTAAACGTTTGCGCTGCAGCCGCGGAAATTTGATAATATTTCGTTGGATGGCTCACAACGTTTTTAAGTTTACCCAACAGGTCATGCATATTATTTTCCACCTGAGGTTGTAACCAAATGGCATTCTCCCCATCTTTGGAATAGTGCCGGATCTCGCCGACAGGCGTTACGACTGGCACCAGGCCGCAATTCATGGCTTCCACGACTGCGAGGGCCATGCCCTCCATATTACTGAGGTGTAACAGAAAATCATATTCATGCATTTTTTCAAGCACCATATCATTTGGTACCACCTTCTTGATGGTAACTTCATTTTCTATCCCTAATCTCCGGATCATTAGTTCATACGTACTCTCGCGATTTTCCTGCTCTGCAATATCGCCATACAGATGATATTCAAAAGATATTCCAGCTTCTTTGCAAAGACGACAAAATTCCAGGTTCCTGTCAATTCCTTTGTTTTGACTGAGCCTGCCAAAAAATACCAGTCTTATAAACGAGGGGTCAAAAGCTCTTCTTTTCAATCCAGGTTTTTCAAACGAAAAGTTATAAGGTATTACATCGGTTTGCTCGACATTGTAGCGCTCCTTTAAAAAAGTTTTTGTTTCATTTGAGTCTGCCAGCGCACTGTTTTGAAACCTAACCATAATCTGTAAAAAGCAGTTACCTATAAAATGATAAGGAAAAGCATTGTGGAAGAAACCCAACAAATAAACTTTTGGATAAAACAGCTTATAGCTGGCGGCAATTAACACGGATTTCCACAGCGAAGAAATAATGATATGGGGCGATAACTTTTTCAAAATTTTGAAAGCCCGCAGCGCGCCGAAAAACAAGCTATTTGTACCCGTTCGTATGATGTGAACATGCAAATGGGGTGAAAGGTTTTTAAGCCATTCCGCATCCACCCTTCCTATCACCAGCACCTTATAATCAAAGACTTTATTCAGATCTTCCAATGAATATAAGATACCAGTCTGCACGCCGCCCAATTCAAATGTCGGAACAATATGAATGATCTTTTTTTTATCCATTCAGAAGTTTTTTATTGCAAAAAATGCCAAAAGCCGCTATAAACCAAAACCATGGGTACCAAAAATTTGATATGAAATTGTAATGAAGAATACCGGAAATGACAGACACCAATAAAAAGAAGCCGATGGCCTGTTTTATTTTAAAAGTGTGCCAGAGAATATATAATAGGAAACTGCCAAGGAGCAGCAACCCCAGTAGACCAACTTCAAAAGTGATCGAATAGTAAAGAGATAAAATATTTTTGGACTCATCAAAACCGAGGATGTCAAACCCTGCGGGCCCGACGCCTGCAATTTTCCTGGCGGGATCAAGTCGGGAATATTTTTCAAAGAAAAAATCGATGCGTTCCTGTCGGTCATCAAGAGACCCTGAATCAAGTTTGTCAGTAACACTTAACAAAATAAGTGTTGACAGGGATAAGAAATAGTTGAATATCAGCAAAAGTACAGCACTAACCGTGGCGCCGATCGCAAACTTGCCGGGATATCGCCTGAGGTAGACTACTACTTTTTTGAAATGAACTGCTGCTGCGATCAGGATCGCGAGCGGGACAATCACAAACGAAGCACTACTTGCAGCAAAAACAAAGCTGAAAAATATTGCGAGTACAATGAAGATCTTCGAGTATGAACGCCAATTGCACATTCCGGAAAAATACATGTAGTACACGCTGAGCGGACTGAATAATTCCATCATAAATGTGAAGTGGCCTGATTCAGTTGCGAACCCACGTGCCCGAATAAATAAACCAACCACGATGGGATCATACACCTGCTCCGTCTCGAGCGCCCGTGGAATGTACTCATTGACATCCATGTCAAAAACATTCGTCAAAATAAATTCAACATTCGCATATACTGCGCTAATTATGCAGGCATACGTGATAAAGCGAAGCACGGTGATAAATATGAACTGGCGCTGATTATTGTTGAAAAAAGCATATTTGATGCCAACGTAAAACAATAAAAATGTAGAGATGTACGCTATGGTATGGTTCAGTGCACGGGCATTACCCCACCCATTTGTCAAAAAAGTAAACACCACGAGAAACAGAAACAGGGCGAGGATGACCAAATCGAAGCCCAGGAAACCAGCCGGCAGTTTTGCGGTGCTCACTATTCCAAAACCCATTAAGCAAAACAAAAACACGGCAATAAAAAGGGGAATAGATAATGTGCCGGTGAATGCAAAAGCAGACACATAAGGCATCGTAAAGCAATACAATAACAACATGCGGCTGCTCCAGAAGTCTTTGCTTAGATTACCCTGTATTTGTTGCCCAGATTTATTATTTTGTAATAGATCCATAGTTTGTAATAAAAAAACTTCCTGCTCAAAAAAGACTGCTGATAATACTTATACTTTGATAAGATTTTTATTCTTTCAGTTTCGATTCTTCCGCTGGCCGTGATACTGTTTTCATGAATTCTAAATTTCGACACGTTGATATCCATGTATGACCCACTACTTTTATCATCCTTAAGTGCCCTTAGGATATAATCGTAATCCGCGGCATATCTATAGGTTGCATCATATCCACCCAATTTTTTATTTAAGGCCGCAGAAATAAAAAAGCAGGGATGTGGGGCAAAAGTTCCGTGGGTTGAAAGCAACAGTTGTCTGAAATTCACATTAAACAATTTCACCTGCTTAAGCTTTCCATCCTTCAACTTGATAAGGTTGCCAAAATAGTAATCAAGTTTATCCTTCCTAACATGAATGGCTACTTTCTCCAGCGTATCCGGCGCATATAACATGTCGTCGGAGTTAAGGATTAATATATAGTCTCCCGTAATGTGCCACAGCCCCTTATTAATGGCATCATACATTCCCGAGTCGTCTTCACTTTTCCAATAAGCAATGTAATCTTCAAATTTGTGAATTATCTCAAGCGTGTTGTCAGTTGAGCCGCCATCGATAATAACATACTCGATATTAGGATAGGTCTGTGCAATCACGCTACGAATCGTTTCTTCCAGGAAACGTCCGCTGTTTTTGCAGACCGTAATAATTGAAATCTTTGGAAAAGCAGGTACGCTCAAGCGATGATGTTTTGAAATGGCAATAGTTTGCCTGTGAGTGAGAACTTACCGACAGTTTACGTACCCGGCCAAAGGGACAGGTCTCGCTATCCATTGCTGAAATTCGTATTCTTCCATCTCGTAACCTAAATCTTTTAAAAAAACAAGCAGCTCATACGGCTTGTAATGGAAGCGGCTCGTCCATTGCCCGGATAATTCAAAAATGATAACAGGCTTAAACCGTTGTATGGTCTGCACGGCTCCTTTCAAAACAAGGAATTCTGCGCCTTCTACGTCGATCTTGATAAAATCAATCTTAGTTATTTCTCCAATTTGGCGCAGGGTATCCAGCGGGCAAGCATGCATGAACTTGTTAGCCTCATCAGTTTCATCAGCCCCGACTTCCCGGATATATTTAAATGAGTCACCCTGGTCGAGATGTAAATTGTCTGGAGTAAAAGACACCATTTCGATGCGACTTTCTTTATCTGAAAGAGCAAGGTTGTGAACTATCACATTTGAACAGTTATTAAGCTGCAGATTCTTTTGCAAAAGGGAGCAGGTTTCTTTATCGGGCTCAAAAGCATGAACCAGACCATTGGCTCCAACAAGGTTCGAATAGAAAATCGAATACAAACCAGAATTTGCACCAACATCAATGATCACATCGCCAGGGTGCACAATTTTTGAAAACAACTGCAGCGTAGAAAATTCAAAAGACTTCCCATACTTCACAAGGACCGCCGTTTTGTAAATGATTTGCGAGATATCACCGAGGCCGGCATATTTGATTTTATGGCCAGGCAAGATTTCAATTGAAAATACCTTCGTCCTGTTAAACCCGAGACTCCAATACAAGCCCCGGAGCTCCATAATATAAAAAAGAACCAATTTTCCGGTTTGCTCAAATAATAATTTAAAGTTTACTGCCATTCTTGTTCGGATAATTTTTAAATATTTCAGGCGTCCCTGAGAAAAATGGCTTCAACCTGTAAAAGCCGACCGGTTTTCATATCGGCAAATCCACTCTCAATACCAGACAAGTAAAATCCCTTCGATTCAATGAATGACTTCATCTCATCAAACAATTTTTCACCTTTGTAAAGAGATACGCAGGTTAGTTCAATTTGCAACGCATAAATGAGGTCGAAACAATTCTCTGCGCCTTCTAAAATTTTTGCTTCAAACCCCTGGGCATCAATTTTTAAAAAAAACTTTCGATGAAAATCGATGCCTTCGAGAAAATTATCCAGGCGTTTTACCTCCACCTCCTCCGAAGAGATGTATTTGGTTTCCGGCGCTACATCGGTCAATAACTGGCTTATCTCGAGCAGAGAGCTACTGACGGAGTTCTCCGAAATATTAATTTTTACAGATGCATCTGTATTTCCCAGCGCAATATTATAAACATTCCACCGCTTAGCGCCATCCGAACTGCTCCTAAGTTCCTGAAACGCCTTTGTCTGGGGCTCGAAAGAGAAAATGTTTCCTTTAAATCCGATTGACCTGAGTAATAACGCAAACTGACCGGTGTTTGCACCTACATCAAAACAGTCGTTCACGCCGTGTTGGTTGAGGTAGTGCATCAACTTCCGCTGGTCCCGGGTGGGGAAGCGGCGAACGTCTAACCCGGTTTTATGAAACAAGCTTAGCATTGCTCCAAACATTTCCATCTTGCCAGGGAATTTACTCATCAGATTTACTTTTTTTTTCGATCATCAATATCTCCTAAAAATACTAAAAAATGGGTGGCGGGGTTTGCGCACCCTGATTTTTTGTACGACTCACGTCAAAGGGTGATTCTTCTTCCAGCAGCTTTGCATGCTCCGCGATGGCTTTTTAAACAAAACGGCGCAAACACCACAATGAGTTCCGCGGCTCTATTCAGACCTGAAGATCGTTGTGCCAATAAAAGAAACCTTATTTTTGCCCGAACACAATTACTTGATTATCTCGCTGATTTGCAGTCGGACAAAGTCTATTTCGGAATATGTCTGCCACGGTACTTTTGGGGTTCATAAAGCGTGCAGGAAAACCAGTTCCTTTTGTTACAGGCTACATCTTTTGATTAAGATCAAAAAGGCAGAAGCGGAAATGAATTTTCATGCCTGATTTCCTTATTATAATAACAATTGCATAGATGAAAGTCCTTATCCTGGCGGGCGGCCTTGGTTCCCGTCTTTCTGAAGAAACGACATTGAAGCCAAAGCCAATGATAGAAATTGGCGAGAAGCCCATCCTTTGGCACATCATGAAAATCTATTCTTTTTTTGGCTTTAACGATTTTGTGATCCTTTGTGGTTACAAAGGATATATGATCAAGTCATACTTCGCAAATTATTACCGACATATGGCTGACATGACCATTGATATGGCAAATGACACTGTCGAATACCATAAAACACATGCTGAGCCCTGGAAGGTTACGCTTGTGGATACCGGTGGGGATACGATGACCGGGGGCCGGATAAAAAAGGTTAGCCATTACATTGGAAATAGTCCTTTTATGCTGACGTACGGGGATGGAGTTGCAGATATTGATATCGGAAAATTATTAGCTTTTCACAGGGGACATGGAAAATTGATCACTATGACTTCTGTGATGCCTGAGGGCCGGTTTGGCGCGCTCGATATCGACGAATCAAAAAGAGTAAAAAACTTCCAGGAAAAGCCGAAAGGCGACGGCGCCTGGATCAACGGCGGCTTTTTCGTATGTGAGCCGGGGGTTTTAGAGTACATCGAGGGAGACGACACCATTTTTGAAAAGGATCCGCTGGAAAACCTGGCCCGGGACGAGCAGTTGTATTCTTACAAACATCATGGTTTTTGGAAACCCATGGATACGCAACGCGACAAAAACCAGCTGGAGGACCTAATAAAAACGAATACTGCTCCATGGATAAAATGGTAACTAACAATTTTTCTGCTGGTTTTTTCAAAGGCCGGAAAGTTTTTATCACTGGCCATACCGGCTTCAAAGGTGCCTGGCTTAGTTATATACTTTCCGGCGCAGGAGCTTTCCTTAAAGGATATGCGCTACGGCCTGGTACAAAACCTTCCCTGTTTGAGGAGATAGAAGCTTCGCTTGAAATCGATTCTGTGTTCGCTGACATCAACGATTATCAGCATCTTGAAGACGCACTTCTCTCATTCCAGCCTGACATTGTATTTCATCTTGCAGCACAATCCCTCGTAAGACGGTCGTACCAACAGCCGATCAATACGTTCGAAACAAATATCATGGGTACGGCGAACCTTTTACAAGCGCTGACGAAGCTCCAAAAGAAATGTGTTTCAGTCCTGATCACCACAGACAAGGTTTACGAAAACAAAGAATGGCTTTATCCCTATCGCGAGACAGACCGGCTGGGTGGTTCTGATCCTTATAGTGCCAGTAAAGCCTGTGCTGAGCTGGTAATAAATAGTTACCGTCAATCGTTTTTCCATCCATCTAAGCAGGATGTGCACAATAAATCGATTGTTAGTGTGCGGGCAGGCAATGTCATAGGGGGAGGCGACTGGTCCGAGGATAGGCTAATACCCGATATTGTGCGATCACTGGTTGAGCAAAAAGACATTGCTATCCGGAACCCGGGCGCCATACGCCCCTGGCAACATGTGCTGGAACCTATTGAAGGTTATCTCGAATTAGCCACCGCGGCACACCAACACCCAACACAATTTGACGGCGCCTGGAATTTTGGGCCCGCAACCGAAGATCACCTCGCCGTATTGTCAGTGGCCGAAATGGCTGTAAAGGTCTGGGGAAGCGGGACGCTGGATATACAGGAAAACCCTGCGGCTGTTCATGAAGCTGGACTACTAAAATTAGATATCAGTAAAGCACGCAACAATTTGAATTGGAAACCCAGGATGAACACGGCCAAAGCTGTTGACCGAACCATCAATTGGTACAAATCATTTAATAACAGAACCGCTTCGGCAGCCAGCCTAATGGAATCAGATATCGTATACTATAGCAGTTTAATACCTCGTTAATGGATTCATTGTATACTAATTTACATGAAAAGCCTGTCAGAGACACCCTTGTTAACTTGTTTAAACACAAGATAAACAGGCAGATCATTCCTGGCAAAGACTACATCCCTGTCACCGGGAAAATAATCGACGAAAATGATGTGCTACTGGGAATTGAAGCTACCATGGATGCATGGTTTACTGCCGGCCGGTTTAGTGTGTTATTTGAACGGGATTTTGCCAAATACATGGGCAGCCGCTTTTCATTCCTCGTAAATTCCGGGTCTTCCGCGAATTTATTGGCATTCTATACCCTTACCTCTCCCAAATTGGGTGAAAGAGCCATTCGGCCCGGCGATGAGGTCATAACCGTTGCCGCAGGCTTTCCAACGACTATCAACCCACTGATACAATTTGGCTGTGTACCAGTTTTCATAGATGTCGACATTCCATCTTACAACCTCTAGGCAGAGGAAATTGAAAATTCCATTTATTCAAAAACCAAATCAATCATGGTTGCCC